>NZ_JBYVYM010000020.1:0-128227 GCF_058148225.1 Pseudomonas sp. DF5 | reverse complement strand
AATCTGCCGTCAACCCCTGATTTCAGCTTTATTCGGATTTGAGCGTAATACGCGCAAATGCCTTCTTCCCAGCCTGGCAAACGTGGGTCGCGCCCAGCGCGTATATAAAGGTGCGATCGACAACTTCACCATCTATACGCACACCACCGGAACCTAAAAGATCACGTGCCACGGCAGAGTTCTTCACCAGGCCCGCCTTATTAAGGACAGCAGCGATCGGCATATCTTCGGCAGCGATCAATTCGATCTCTGGCAAATCATCCGGCAGCTCGCCGTCTTTCATACGGTTGCCCGCCGCACGGTGAGCATTGGCCGCTGCCTCTTCACCATGGAAACGCGCAACGATCTCTTCGGCCAACTTAATCTTGATGTCACGCGGATTCGCACCCGCCTCGACGTCAGCCCGCAAAGCATCGATCTCTTCCATGGAGCGGAAGCTGAGCAGTTCGAAGTAGCGCCACATCAGCACATCAGGAATAGAGACCAGCTTACCGTACATGACACCCGGCGCCTCCTGGATACCGACATAATTGCCCAACGATTTGGACATCTTCTTCACGCCATCCAGCCCTTCAAGCAACGGCATGGTCAGAATGCATTGAGCCTCTTGCCCATAACTACGCTGCAGCTCACGCCCCATCAGCAGGTTGAATTTCTGATCGGTACCACCCAGCTCGACATCCGCGCGCAGAGCGACCGAGTCGTAACCCTGAACCAGCGGATAGAGGAACTCGTGAATGGCGATTGGCTGATTGGTCGTGTAGCGCTTGTCGAAATCGTCGCGCTCGAGCATGCGAGCCACGGTGTATTGCGAAGTCAGGCGAATAAAATCAGCCGGCCCCATCTGATCCATCCAGGTGGAGTTGAAGGCCACTTCGGTTTTGGCCGGATCAAGAATCTTGAAAACCTGAGTTTTGTAGGTCTCGGCATTCTCGAGAACCTGTTCACGGGTGAGCGGTGGACGTGTCGCGCTCTTGCCACTCGGATCACCGATCATCCCGGTGAAGTCACCTATAAGGAAGATCACCTGATGACCCAGATCCTGGAACTGGCGCAGCTTATTAATAAGCACGGTGTGCCCCAAGTGCAAATCCGGCGCGGTCGGATCGAAGCCAGCCTTTATACGCAGCGGCTGGCCACGCTTGAGCTTTTCGATCAGCTCCGACTCGACCAACAGTTCTTCTGCACCACGTTTAATCAGCGCTAGCTGCTCTTCAACCGACTTCATAACAGACCCGCAAGGCTCAGATTCAAAGGGGACCAACCATACAAGATCGGGCGTCAAATACAAGTTTTGCCCGGCACGCGGGCGCCAATCCACGGACAGAGTGTCCGCAGACTTGCTTCAAAGATGATTTGGTTATATTTTATACAGTTATTTCGTCTTCATCATGTCATTCATCTTTTCCAATTCATTTTTTCAAAGTCAAAATTACTTATGACCAAAGAACCGTCTAAAGCGCCACCGCTTTACCCGAAGACCCACCTGCTGGCCGCGAGTGGTATCGCCGCCCTTCTGAGCCTGGCGCTTCTGGTATTTCCTTCCAGTGATGTTGAAGCAAAAAAGACGACCCTGAGTCTTGAACTGGAAAGCCCTGCAGAACAACTGACACAAGAACAAGACGCCGCCGACGTCGTCCAAGCCACAAATGAGCCGGCAGCCTCCCCTTTCGCGCAGATCGAAAACAGTACTGAAGACACCCAGGAAACCGCCCAGGCCGCGCCTGCGCCAGTCGTCGAAGAAAAGAAGGCGCCAGGCCACAGGGAAGTGATCGTTGCCAAAGGCGACACTCTCTCGACATTGTTTGAGAAAGTTGGCCTTCCGGCCACTTCGGTGCATGAAGTGCTGGCCAGCGACAAGCAGGCCAAGCAGTTTAGCCAGCTCAAACATGGCCAGAAGCTCGAGTTCGAACTCGGCCCGAACGGCCAACTGACCAATTTGCACAGCAAAGTCAGCGACACGGAAAGCATCAGCCTGACCAAGAACGATAAGGGTTATACATTCAACCGCATTACCGCCAAGCCCACTGTTCGCACCGCCTACGTACATGGCGTGATCAACAGTTCGCTGTCGCAATCCGCAGCCCGTGCCGGTTTGTCCCATAGCCTGACCATGGATATGGCCAGCGTGTTTGGCTATGACGTCGACTTCGCCCAGGATATTCGCCAGGGTGACGAGTTCGATGTGATCTATGAACAGAAAGTCGTCAACGGTAAAGCCGTCGGTAACGGGCCCATTCTTTCCGCACGCTTCACCAACCGCGGCAAGACTTACACCGCTGTGCGCTACACCAACAAACAAGGCAACAGCAGCTACTACACGGCTGACGGCAACAGCATGCGCAAGGCGTTCATCCGTACTCCGGTAGACTTCGCCCGCATCAGCTCGAAATTCTCCATGGGCCGCAAGCACCCGATCCTGAACAAGATCCGCGCCCACAAGGGTGTCGATTACGCAGCACCGCGCGGCACACCGATCAAGGCTGCCGGCGACGGCCAGGTATTGCTGGCCGGCCGCCGCGGCGGTTACGGCAATACCGTGATTATCCAGCACGGCAGTACTTACCGTACGCTGTACGGCCACATGCAGGGCTTCGCCAAAGGCATCAAGACTGGTGGCAGCGTCAAGCAAGGTCAGGTAATCGGCTACATCGGCACCACCGGCCTCTCCACCGGCCCGCATCTGCACTACGAGTTCCAGGTCAACGGCGTGCACGTCGATCCTCTGGGGCAGAAGGTAGCGATGGCCGATCCGATCTCCAAAGCTGAACGCTCACGCTTCCTTGCGCAAAGCCAACCGCTGATGGCGCGCATGGACCAAGAGAAAGCCACCCTGTTGGCTTCGAGCAAACGCTAAGCCATGGCGCTCTATATAGGTGTGATGTCCGGGACCAGCCTTGATGGCCTGGACATTGCGCTGATCGAGCAAGCCCCGGCGATCAAGCTGATCGCCACGCATTACATCCCCATGCCCGAATCCCTGCGCGCCGAGCTGCTTGGCTTGTGCGCCAGCGGTCCGGACGAGATTGCCCGCTCCGCCATTGCCCAGCAAAACTGGGTGAAACTGGCCGCACAGGGCATTCACACCCTCCTCGACCAACAAAACCTCAAGCCCGTCGACATTCGCGCAATAGGCAGCCACGGCCAGACCATTCGCCACGAACCGGCACGCGGGTTCACGGTGCAGATCGGCAACCCTGCGCTTCTCACCGAGCTGACCGGCATCACCGTAGTCAGCGATTTCCGCAGCCGCGACGTAGCCGCTGGCGGACAAGGCGCCCCATTGGTTCCAGCCTTTCACGAGGCCTTGTTTGAACAGCAGCCCGGTAACCGCGCGGTGCTGAATGTCGGCGGGTTCAGTAACCTCAGCCTGATCGAACCCGGAAAGCCTGTCGCGGGTTTTGACTGCGGCCCGGGGAACGTCCTGCTGGATGCCTGGATTCACCGGCAACGCGGCGACAATTTCGATCGCGATGGCCAATGGGCCGCCAGTGGCAAGGTTGAGCCGGATCTGTTGAATGAGCTACTCAGTGATCCATTCTTTGTGACTCAAGGCCCGAAGAGCACTGGCCGCGAAGTGTTCAATCTGCCATGGCTGATGCAGCATCTGTCACAGCTGCCAACCTTCGCAGCCGAAAACGTACAAGCCACACTGCTTGAGCTGACCGCCCTGACCATCGTCGAGTCATTGCAAAGCGCTCAATCGGATACCCGGGAGCTGCTTGTCTGCGGCGGTGGTGCGCACAACGCCACGTTGATGAAGCGGCTGGCCAGCCTGTTGCCGAATGCGAAAGTCAGCAGCACCGCCGCTTATGGTGTGGACCCGGACTGGGTTGAAGCCATGGCCTTTGCCTGGCTGGCTCATTGCTGTCTGGAAGGCATCGCAACCAACCGCCCAAGCGTCACCGGTGCCCGCGGCCTGCGCATTCTCGGCGCCATCTACCCCGCCTGAACCTTAACCCCAGACAGCAAAACGCCGCAGAGTCCTGAGACCCTGCGGCGCTTGTTGATGCGGTGAGGTGCGATCAGATCGAGAACGAAGAGCCGCAGCCACACGTGGTGGTAGCGTTCGGGTTCTTGATCACGAAACGCGAACCTTCCAGACCCTCCTGGTAATCCACCTCGGCACCTGCCAGGTACTGGAAGCTCATCGGATCGACCACCAGGCTGACGCCTTCGCGTTCGACGATGGTGTCGTCATCGGCCACTTCTTCATCGAAGGTGAAGCCGTACTGAAACCCTGAACAACCGCCGCCCGTAACGAATACGCGCAGCTTCAAGCGATCATTCCCCTCTTCATCGACCAGGCTCTTCACCTTGTGCGCAGCACCGTGGGTGAATTGCAAAGCCGTGGGGGTGAAGGATTCGACGCTCATGCTGACTATCTCCCGGCGTTACGCCGCCATATTGCGTGATGACGCGCATTATCCGCTTCTCCCAGAAAATCGGTCAACTATTGTTACGGTATATCAATCAACCCAATTGTCAGACCAAAATGCAAAAAGGCCCGTTCGACGGGCCTTTTTACTGAGCGGGATACAGCCTTACGGCAGCATGCCCGCGTGGGAAAGACCCAGGCGCTCATCCAGGCCGAAAAGGATATTCAGGTTCTGCACCGCCTGACCCGACGCGCCTTTGACCAGATTGTCGATGACCGACAACACCACCACCAGATCACCATCCTGCGGACGATGCACGGCGATACGGCAAACGTTGGCACCGCGCACACTACGGGTTTCCGGATGGCTGCCGGCTGGCATCACGTCGACGAACGGTTCGTTGGCATAACGCTTTTCGAACAGGGCTTGCAGATCCACCGAGCGGTCCACGACGGTCGCGTAGAGCGTCGAGTGAATACCGCGAATCATCGGCGTCAGGTGTGGAACGAAGGTCAGACCAACGTCCTTGCCCGCTGCACGACGCAGACCCTGACGGATTTCAGGCAAGTGACGGTGACCTTTTACGGCATAGGCCTTCATGCTTTCCGACGTCTCGGAGTACAGCGAACCTACAGAAGCGCCACGACCCGCACCGCTGACACCGGATTTGCAATCAGCGATCAAACGCGTCGTATCGGCCAGACCGGCTTCAAGCAACGGCAGGAAACCCAATTGCGTGGCCGTCGGATAGCAACCCGGCACAGCGATCAGGCGCGCCTGCTTGATCTGCTCGCGATTGACTTCCGGCAAGCCGTAGACCGCCTCCTCCAGCAGTTCTGGCGCGCCGTGCGGCTGGCCGTACCACTTGGCCCACTCATCGGCGTCTTGCAAACGGAAATCTGCCGACAGGTCGATGACCTTGGTCCCGGCAGCCAGCAATTCACCCGCCAGGGCATGGGCGACACCGTGCGGCGTGGCGAAGAACACCACGTCACAAGCCCCGAGGGTCTTGATGTCCGGAACGCTGAACGCCAGGCCGTCGTAATGGCCTCGCAGGTTCGGGTACATGTCGGCCACGGCCAGGCCGGCCTCGGATCGGGAAGTGATCACCACCACTTCTGCCTGCGGATGCTGTGCCAACAGACGCAGCAGTTCGACACCGGTGTAACCCGTGCCGCCGACGATACCGACCTTGACCATAAACCTGCCCTCAACGAACCCACTGGAAAGCCGTCGATAATAGGGGCCGCGCGGCCCTGCGACAACCGTCAAGGTGACGTGCGGGCGCTCTACCCCCTACTATCTTCACTACCGTGAACCTGGGAATAACCAAAAATGCTTTATCTGTGGCTCAAAGCGCTTCATATCATCAGCATGGTCTGCTGGTTTGCCGGCCTGTTTTACCTGCCGCGCCTGTTCGTCTATCACGCGCAAAGTGAAGACACCGTCAGCAAGGAGCGCTTCAGCACCATGGAGCGCAAGCTGTACCGGGGCATCATGGGGCCTGCGATGATCGCCACGCTGGTGTTCGGCATCTGGCTGATCAGCCTCAACCCGAGCGCCTATTTCAGCCAGGGTGCATGGATGCATGCCAAATTGACCCTGGTGGTGATCCTGATCGGCTACCACCACATGTGCGGCGCACAGGTAAAACGTTTTGCCCGTGGCGAAAACACCCGCAGCCATGTCTTTTATCGCTGGTTCAATGAAGTGCCGGTTCTGATATTGCTGGCTATCGTAATTCTGGTCGTTGTCCGGCCGTTTTAAGTCCAACAGGCACACTCACTCGGGGTACTTCCAATGTCGCTGCCCGCTCTGCTCGAACAACGCTTGCGTCTGCCCGTGGTGGCGGCGCCGATGTTCCTGATTTCCAATCCCGAGCTCGTGCTCGCCTGCTGCCGTAATGGCGTGGTGGGCAGTTTCCCTGCGCTGAACCAGCGTGAGAGCAGCGGCTTCAAAGCCTGGCTGGAAGAAATCGAAGCAGGGTTGGCGACACTGGAAAACCCCGCCCCTTACGCGGTGAACCTGATCGTCCACCACAGCAATCCGCGATTGCAGGCGGACCTGGCGATCTGCATCGAACACAAAGTACCGATCGTGATCACCAGCCTCGGCGCCGTGAAGGAAGTGGTCGATGCGGTGCATAGCTACGGTGGCCTGGTGTTTCACGACGTGACGACCCGTCGCCATGCAGAAAAAGCCGCCGAAGCCGGCGTCGACGGTTTGATTGCGGTTGCCGCGGGGGCCGGTGGTCACGCCGGGACTTGGAGCCCGTTCTCGCTTATCGCCGAGATCCGCCAGTTTTTCGACAAGACCCTGCTGCTAGCCGGCTGCCTGAACCATGGCCACGAGATTCTTGCCGCACAATTGCTCGGTGCGGATTTGGCCTACTTTGGAACGCGATTTATCGGCACCACGGAAAGTCATGCGCCTGACGCCTACAAAGAGATGCTCCTGACTGCCAGAGCTGCAGACATCGTCCATACTCCAGCGGTGTCGGGTGTACCGGCAAGCTTCATGCGTCAGAGCCTGGAGGCTGCAGGTTTCGACATGGCGGCGCTGCAAAGCAAGGGCGAGGTGGACTTCGGCTCCAAGCTCAAACCCTTGAACGATGAAGCCAAAGCTTGGAAAACCGTGTGGTCTGCGGGTCAGGGTGTCGGAGAAATCGACGATCTGCCGAGTGTCGATCAACTGGTCGAACGTCTCGGCACCGAATACCGCAAGGCGCTGGAACTGGCGGCAACGCTACCCAAGCGCTGGCCGCGCTGACAGGAAAGTTTGGCCAGCCCAACCCGGCCGGTCTTACACTCCCTTGCAACACTTTCCATTACAACTATCGCGACAAGGATGCCTCGGCCATGAGCGAAAACCGTTTCAAGATCGTCTTCGAGGGTGCTTTGCTGCCCGGTGTTGATGCCACCACCGCCAAGCTCAATCTCGCCGAGCTGTTCAAAAGCGATGTCGCAGCTATTGAACGCCTGTTCAGTGGCCGGACGGTTGCCCTCAAACGCGACCTGTCACATGCCGATGCGCAAACTTATCTTCAGGCGCTGACGAAAACCGGCATCGATGCCCGAATTGAAGCCGAACCCTCGATCGAGCTGAACCTGTCCGACGTTCACACCAGCCCATCGCCATCGGCAGAGCCTGAGTCCCCCTACGCTCCACCGCGCGCCACCGTCGGCGAACCGCTGCCGGAGTTCGCCACACTCAAGGCATTCAGTTTCAGTGGCCGCATCGGCCGACTGCGCTTTCTGGCCTGGACAATGGCTCTGACGCTGGTGACGTTGGGCATTGGCTCGGTGCTGGCCATTTTCGGCTTCGGCCTCATCAGCACCAACTCGACTGCCGGCCTGATTGTCGCGGGTCTGCTGGCCGTTATTCTGATCGTGATACTCGCGTTCATCAGCATTCAGTTCAGTGTGCAGCGCCTGCACGATATCGGCTGGTCTGGCTGGCTCTGGCTGTTGAACCTTGTGCCGTTCGTGGGGGGCGCTTTCCCGTTCGTGATAATGATCGTACCGGGTAACAACACTGCCAATCGATATGGCGCACCGCCGCCGCCCAACAGCAACGCAGTCAGGGTACTGGCTTCATTGTGGCTGGTGTTTATTGCGATCATGTTCGTTGGCGGGCTGACCGGAGGTCTCACGGCAATTCAGGATGAGTATGAAAGCGCCACTGATGGTGCCTATCAAAGCAGCTCTTTGACCACCGATGAAGTCGAAGCCGCGCCCGTCGAAGTCGACTCGGCAGCAGATTCAACCGACGATGCAGCCGAAGCGGCCCAGCCCCCTGTAGACTCTGCAAAAGAATGAACAGCGCTCCCCGCCCGTGACACCTGCGTCGCTGGCGCGGAGCTGTTGCGATGGAGAACTGCATGACCCGTTACGCTCTGATCACTGGCGCTTCCAGCGGCATCGGCCTGGCGATGGCTGAAGCGCTGGCCCGGCGCGGCCGCAGCCTGTTACTGGTGGCCCGACAGCGTGATCAGCTGGAAAGTATTGCGATTGAACTGACTCAACGTTTCGGCGTGGAAGTGTTGTTTCGTGCCTGTGACCTGGGAGAACCGTTGCGCCTGTCCGGTTTTCTACTGGAGCTGGAGGAAGGTGAGCGGCAAATCGATCTGCTGGTCAATTGCGCCGGCATCGGTACCTGTGGCCCATTCCTGGCCCAGGACTGGATGACCGAGCAGGATCTGATCGAAGTGAACATCCTGGCCCTCACTCGCTTGTGTCATGCCATCGGTAACAGCATGGCCTTGCAGGGGGGCGGGCAGATTCTGAACGTCGCCTCGGTTGCGGCGTTCCATCCCGGTCCATGGATGAGCACTTATTACGCCAGCAAGGCTTATGTGCTGAATTTTTCCGAAGGCTTGCGCGTCGAACTGAAAAAATGCGCGGTCAAGGTGTCGGTGCTCTGCCCCGGCCCGACCCGCACGGCGTTTTTCCGCACCGCGCAACTGAACACCGACAAGCTGGGCGCGAGCAAACTGCTGATGAGCCCAGAGGAAGTCGCGCTCTATACCGTGCGCGCCCTGGAGAAGAATCGCGCCATTATCATCCCCGGTCGCCTGAATCGCTGGTTCGCCTTCCTGCCACGGCTCGGCTCGCGCTGGCTGACCCGGACAATCGCGGGAATGGTCAACAAGGCGTATTGCCCACGCTGACCAGCCTTCAAGGTAAAAAACTGGGCTCAGGCAGAGCCCATGCGTACACTCAAGCCAGCCAAACAACGGAGAAAACAGCTGTGGATACTCTGTTCACCAAGATCATCAACCGGGAAATCCCGGCGAAGATCATTTACGAGGACGACCAGGTACTGGCCTTCCACGACATCGCGCCACAGGCCCCCGTGCATTTCCTGGTGGTCCCGAAGAAACCGGTGCGCACCCTCAACGACCTCACAGAGGACGATAAGGCGCTGGCCGGGCATATTCTGTTCACCGCGCAGCGTCTGGCTCTGGAACTGGGCTGTGAAGAAGGTTTCCGGGTGGTCATGAACTGCAATGAATTGGGCGGGCAGACCGTTTATCACATTCATATGCACGTGCTGGGTCAGCGCCAGATGCACTGGCCGCCGGGCTGATTGCAAGCAGTACCGGTTTATGTGGCGAGGGCGCTTGCTCCCGCTGGGTTGCAGAGCAGCCCCAAATCCACGCATCGAGTTTTTCCAGACAGAATCGATGAGCTGAATTTACGACCGCTTCGCGGTCGAGCGGGAGCAAGCTCCCTCGCCACAGATGACCCAGCGCAAACCCTCCCCGGCCGATTGGGTTAAACTGGCCGCCGAGATTCTTCCCGGAGGTCAGCATGACTACCCAACGTCACTACTCGCCAATTGACCGTCTTCTGCTGCAAGCCGATGCCGCGATGCGTACTTTGCTGCCCTTCAGCGGTCAGCCCTACCGTCCGTCGCCTGCCATCGTGCAGCCGGATGCGCAAATGAACGACGAGGACACCCGGCACGTCGCCGGTTTGATGCGCATCAACCATACCGGCGAAGTCTGTGCCCAGGCGCTGTATCAAGGTCAAGCCCTGACCGCCAAGTTGCCGCAAGTGCGCGCCGCCATGGAACATGCCGCCGAAGAAGAAATCGATCATCTGGTCTGGTGCGAACAGCGCATCCACCAGTTGGGCAGCCACACCAGCATTCTCAATCCGCTGTTCTACGGAATGTCGTTCGGGATTGGCGCGGTGGCCGGGTTGATCAGCGACAAAGTCAGCCTGGGTTTCGTTGCCGCCACCGAGCATCAGGTTTGCAAACACCTGAACGAACACCTTGAACAACTGCCCGCCGAGGACGAAAAATCCCGGGCGATCCTTGAGCAGATGCGCATTGATGAAGAACATCATGCCGAAAGTGCGCTGGATGCTGGAGGGTTTCGTTTTCCTGCGCCGGTGAAGTTCGGGATGAGTCTGCTGGCCAAGGTGATGACCAAGAGCACTTATCGGATCTGACGGTTGCGTTGTTTGATCGGGACTCTTCGCGGACAACAGCAATGAAAAAGGCGACTACCTTGCGGTAGTCGCCTTTTTTTGTACTCGGAACTCTCAGCTCGGCATGTTGCGCGCGTAGAAGATTTCAAGCATTTCGTGTTTTACACGCTCAGTCACCTGGGCACGCTGCTCAGAGGACAGGTTGCTGGTGGCGTCGCCGAACAGGTAGTTATCCAGTTCGAAGTTCTTCAACAGCATTTTGGTGTGGAACAGGTTTTCCTGATACACGTTCACGTCGGTCATCTGGTACCCGTCGCGAGTGTCTTCGGAGAGGTAGTTCTGGATCGAGTTGATCTCGTGGTCGATGAAGTGCTTCTTGCCTTCAACGTCACGGGTGAAGCCGCGTACGCGGTAATCCACAGTCACGATATCCGAATCGAACTGGTGAATCAGAAAGTTGAGAGCCTTGAGCGGTGAAATGACGCCACAGGTCGACACGTCGATGTCCACTCGGAACGTCGCGATACCGTCCACCGGATGGATTTCCGGGTAGGTATGCACCGTGATGTGGCTCTTGTCGAGGTGGGCCAGGATGATTTCGGGCAACGGGCCCGGAGACTCTTCAATCTGACTGTCGGTTGGGGTCACCGGCTCTTCAGAGATCAGAATCGTGACGCTGGCGCCCTGGGGTTCATAGTCCTGACTGGCGATGTTCAGGATATTGGCACCAATGATATCGACAACTTCCGTGAGGATCTGCGTCAGGCGCTTGGCGTTGTACTCTTTATTGATGTACTCGACGTAAGCCTGTTGGTCTTGCGGGGTTTCCGCGTAGCAGATGTCATAGATGTTGAAGCTCAAGGTCTTTGTCAGGTTATTGAACCCGTGGAGCTTGAGTTTGCTTTTCACCGTTAAAAACTCTCTATGTATTGCGGGCTGGCCGCGTGATCAAGCATGCCCGTCAGATGCGAACGACGCACCTGCGTAGGACGGTTAACACCTCTTCGCGATGGCGATTTTGGTTGTCTGTTCAGGCAAGCGACCTGTCGGCTGACCGATCACTGCCCTGAAAAAAGTGGCGCATTATGCAGATGTCAGCTATGGATCACCAGAGTCTGCACCGCTTTTATGATAGTTGAATGTCGATTCAACCGAGCTCGATAATCTCGTAGTCGTGAGTAATCGCCACGCCAGCCGCGCCGAGCATGATCGAGGCCGAGCAATACTTCTCCGCCGACAGCTCGATGG
This sequence comes from Pseudomonas sp. DF5, assembly GCF_058148225.1. NCBI lineage: Bacteria > Pseudomonadati > Pseudomonadota > Gammaproteobacteria > Pseudomonadales > Pseudomonadaceae > Pseudomonas > Pseudomonas sp. DF5. The sequence goes on along the minus strand of NZ_JBYVYM010000020.1, from coordinate 116,661 downwards.
CACGCTTGACCTGGGCTTCTTTCAGCCCGCGACCCTTGACCACAAAGTGCATATGGATCTTGGTGAACACCTTCGGATCTTCGGTCGCACGCTCGGCTTCGAGGAAGGCTTCGCAGCTTTCGACGGCCTGACGCGACTTCTTGAGGATGCTGACTACATCGAAATTGCTGCAACCGCCAACACCCAGCAGGAGCATTTCCATCGGCCGGACACCCAGGTTGCGACCGCCGGCATCTGGCGGACCGTCCATGACCACGACATGACCGCTGCCGGATTCACCGAGGAACATGGCTTCGCCTGCCCATTGGATGCGTGCCTTCATCGCCAAGACTCCACTGTATAAAAAAGGGTCGCCAGCTTAGCACAGGGCCCTTGATTGGCAGCGCTTCACCTTCCTAGGACATAACCGTATGCATCGTAGGTAAATTCTCGGATCTTGAAGGAATGCGTCTGTTAAGCTGGCGTCAATTCACTGGCGCGCAGCCAGCTTTTTAACGAATAAAGGATCGCAGGCTTCGCCAGCGCCTAAAAAAACAAACACACCGTGCAGTCTTTTCGGGATACAACCATGGTTGCTATTACCCCCACACCCAAAATCAAGAACCTCGACAAGCTGTTGATGCACTGCCAGCGCCGTCGCTATGCCGCCAAGAGCAACATCATTTGCGCCGGCGACCGCTCGGACATGCTGTTCTTCATCATCAAAGGTTCGGTGACCATCCTGATCGAGGATGATGACGGCCGTGAAATGATCATTGCCTATCTCAACTCCGGCGACTTCTTCGGCGAACTGGGTCTGTTTGAACAAGCCGGGCTGGAACAGGAACGCAGCGCCTGGGTTCGCGCCAAAGTCGAATGCGAAGTCGCAGAAATCAGCTACGCGAAATTCCGCGAGCTGTCCCAACAGGATCCAGACATTCTTTACGTGCTCAGCGGACAAATCGCACAACGCCTGCGCAATACCACACGTAAGGTCGGCGACCTGGCATTCTTCGACGTGACCGGCCGTGTTGCGCGCTGCCTGTTGGAGTTGTGCAAGCAGCCAGACGCCATGACCCACCCGGATGGCATGCAAATCAAGGTGACCCGTCAGGAGATCGGCCGGATTGTCGGTTGTTCCCGTGAGATGGTCGGCCGCGTGCTAAAGGATCTGGAAGAGCGCAACCTGGTCGATGTCAAAGGCAAGACCATGGTGGTCTTCGGCACGCGCTAAGCTCTGAAAGTTGAAGCCTGGAGAACTTAAGCTTCGAACACTTAAGCCTCGAATACTTAAGCACCGAACACTTCTGCCAACACTTGGCGATACAAGCCATCGAGCCGTGCCAGCGCATCAGGAGCGGCAAACTTTTCATGCAGGGCGATATGGCTTTCCGCATGAACCCGCTGCTCCAGACCGCAGGCTTCGTTGAAACGATTGACCGCCGCGACCATCGACTCTCGTTCGTTATCGATCAGCATCGCCCCGTGCACCAAGCCGACCGGACGCTGACCGCCCTTGCTCTGCCGCCAGCGCTGAGCGGTACCGACCATCTTGCGACCATCGAGGTTGACGTTGAAACGGCCGTCGCAGAACGCGCCCTCAATTTCGCCCAAGGACGACACGCCGCCCAACTCGTCAAGCAACTGGCAAATCGGGTCGCAGAGGCGGCGATAGGCGGTTTCGATCCGATTCTGGTCACCCTCGCTGCGCGGTGGTGCGTAGACCAGTGCGATGTTGAGGGTCGATGCCGATTGCGGCACCGGCTCGCCGCCGGTTTCGCGCAGCAGTACTGGCCAACCGGCAACGGCTGACATCTCGCACGCGGCCTCAAACCCCGGCAAGCGACTCAAGCGACGCGGCATGACCAACGCCCGGTCTGTGGGTCGCCAGAACAGCAAGCCGAACTCCGAATCACCGGTGCACACATGGGCCAAAAGGTCCTGTTCGGCGAGCAGGCCGGCTTCGATGGTCAGAGAAATAGGTGAGGTCATAAGGGATCCGTAAGACCGGAAGTCTGTGGTGCGTCTTATGCCGTCTTCGCGAGCAAACTCGCTCCCACATTTGATCAGTGCTGTCTGAGTAAACGCGGACTAATGTGGGAGCGGGCTTGCTCGCGAAGGAAGCGACTCGATTTGCAATCAGTCGAGCGTCGAACCGCTCACTGAAACACCACGCTCGGGAAAGAACAGGCGCTGCAGTTCGGTACCCGGGCTTTCGGCGCGCATGAATGCTTCACCGACCAGGAACGCATACACGTCGCTGATTTCCATCAGTTCGACATCGGCGCGGTTAAGAATACCGCTTTCGGTGACCACCAGACGATCGCGCGGAATACGCGGCAACAGATCGAGGGTGGTTTCCAGGCTGACCTCGAAGGTGTGCAGATTGCGGTTGTTCACGCCCACCAACGGCGTGTCGAGGGTTTTCAAGGCCCGCTCCAGCTCGTCGCCATCGTGGACTTCCACCAGCACATCGAGGCCGACACTTTTGGCCACGGCTGCCAGCTCGGCCATTTTCACGTCATCCAGTGCGGAGACGATCAACAGCACGCAATCAGCACCCAGGGCGCGGGACTCGATGATCTGGTACGGATCGATCATGAAATCCTTGCGGATCACCGGCAGTTTGCATGCCGCCCGAGCCTGTTGCAGATAAGCGTCCGCGCCTTGGAAGTAATCGATATCGGTAAGCACCGACAGGCAAGTAGCCCCGCCCTTCTCGTAACTCCTGGCAATGTCCGCAGGCACGAAGTTCTCGCGGATCACGCCCTTGCTTGGCGAAGCTTTCTTGATTTCAGCAATCACCGCCGGCTGTTTCTTCTTGGCCTGATCGATCAATGCCTTGGCGAAACCACGGGGTGCATCGGCCGCCTTGGCCAGGTTTTCCAGCTCTGCCAAGCTCACACGAGCGCTACGCTCGGCGACTTCCTGGACTTTGCGGGCCAGAATTTTTTCCAGAACCGTCGGTACACTCATCCCTCATTCTCCACTTTGAATACCGCGGTAAATGCACCCAACTCCTCAAGTTTTTCCCGAGCGAGGCCTGTGTGCAGCGCATCGTGCGCCAGGGCAACGCCTTCTTTCAAACTGCTGGCATGGTCGGCGGCGTACAGCGCGGCGCCGGCATTGAGCACGATCATCTCGGCGGCTTTCTGACCGTTCTCGGTCTTGCGCTTGCCCAAGGCATCGCGAATCAGCTCAAGGGAAGCCGTCGGGCTTTCCACTGCCAGACCGTGCAGGCTCTGACTCTTCATCCCCAGATCCTCGGGTTCGACCCAATACTCGGTGATCTGGTCGTTCTTCAATTCCGCGACATAGGTGGGTGCCGCCAGGCTGAACTCGTCCAGGCCATCCTTGGAGTGCACCACCAGCACGTGTTTACTGCCCAGGCGCTGCAAGACTTCGGCCAATGGCCGGCACAATGCCTGACTGAACACACCCACCACCTGATGTTTCACGCCGGCCGGATTCGTAAGCGGGCCGAGCATGTTGAACAAGGTGCGCAAGCCCAGCTCGCGGCGCGGGCCGGCGGCGTGCTTCATGGCACTGTGATGGGTCTGGGCAAACATGAAACCGATGCCGACGTTGTCGATGCAACGTGCAACCTGAACCGGGGTCAGGTTCAGGTAGATACCCGCTGCTTCCAGCAAATCGGCGCTGCCGCTTTTGCCCGACACTGCACGGTTACCGTGCTTGGCCACGGTGCAACCGGCCGCTGCGACCACGAATGAGGAAGCAGTCGAGACGTTGAAGATATTGGCCCCGTCGCCGCCGGTGCCGACCACATCGACCACGCCGTCGAGGGTGTTGAGTTCGACCTTGTCCGCCAACTCGCGCATCGCCGTCACGGCGCCGACGATCTCGTCGATGCTTTCGCTCTTCATGCGCATGGCCATCATGAACGCGCCGATCTGCGCATCCGTGCATTGCCCGGTCATGATTTCGCGCATGACATCACGCATTTCATCGGTACTGAGGTCGAGGTGCCCGACGATACGGCTCAGGGCTGTCTTGATATCCATGGAAAGTCCTTAGCGCGTGCCGCCGGTTTGTTTGAGGAAGTTGGCGAACAGCTCGTGCCCCTGTTCGGTGAGGATAGACTCGGGGTGGAATTGCACACCCTCGATGTTCAGCGTCTTGTGACGCAGGCCCATGATCTCATCCACCGAGCCGTCTTCGAGCTGGGTCCAGGCAGTCAGCTCCAGGCAATCGGGCAGGGTTTCGCGCTTGACGATCAGCGAATGGTAGCGGGTGACCGTCAACGGGCGATTCAGACCTTCGAATACGCCCTTGTCCTCGTGAAATACCGGGCTGGTCTTTCCGTGCATGACCTGACGGGCACGGACCACATCGCCGCCAAACGCCTGGCCGATGGATTGGTGCCCGAGGCAAACGCCGAGAATCGGCAGCTTGCCGGCGAAGTGCTTGATCGCTTCTATGGAAATACCGGCTTCGGTCGGGGTGCAAGGACCGGGAGACACGACGATGCGCTCAGGCTTGAGGGCTTCGATTTCGGCAATGGTGAGTTCATCGTTGCGCACCACTTTGACCTCGGAGCCCAGCTCGCCGAGGTATTGCACAACGTTGTAAGTAAAAGAGTCGTAGTTATCGATCATCAGCAACATGGCGTTAAGAACCTCTTGAATTCACTGACTTTTAATACGGCCTTCGAATGATTTACCCGCAGTGCACTGCGCTTTGACAGGTGCTGGAGTGGCGCCAGCAAAGCGGCATTTCATACAGGTAAAGAAGGCAAAGCGGTACAGGTCCGGCCAGGCCGGCAGAAAAGATTCAGGCGCGCCAACGCCAACGGGCGTGTGCCTTGATGACTTGATCCAGGAGTTTGCTGACGATCAACACGGGGAAGGTCTCATTCATACGTCTCGGCACAGTAACTTAGCTGGGCAGAGCGTGCAATATGGCCGGAGCGACAGCTTGCGAAACAATTGAAGGGTTCGCGATGGATGGCAAAAGACCGAAAGATTTTGGTACTGTCGTTCTGCTAACTACAACAATAAATAAAATGGACTTTGCTCATGATCAAACAGACATTGTTTGTACCGTTTGCCGGATGCCTGCTCACCATGGCCTGCGCCCAGGCGATCGCCGCACCCAACCCTTATTCGAGTTTTATTGTTTTCGGCGACAGCCTCAGCGATGCCGGGACGTTTAGCGACGCGGGCGGCCCCGCCGGGGCGACCCAGCGTTATACCAACCGCACCGGCCCGATCTACCTGGACGGCAGCGGTGAAGTCCGTTCGCTCAACTCCACACAGATACTCGGCGGGAAACTGGGGTTCTCGCCGGACCAGACAGCCTCATCATCCTCGGCGGTGCGCGCCAACGAAGGCCTTCCCGATGGCAACAACTGGGCTGTAGGCGGTTATCGTACTGACCAGATCCTCGATTCGATCACCAATACCTCCGCCACAGGCGAACGCACCCGTGCAGGTTATCTGCCTTCGAACAATTTCCGCGCCGACCCGAATGCGCTGTATTACCTCTCGGGAGGCGGCAATGACTTCCTTCAGGGGCGCGTGACCAGCCTTCCCGAGGCCAGCGCCGCCGCCGATCGCCTGGCCAGTAGCGCGCAGACCCTGCAACAGGCCGGTGCCCGCTACATCATGGTCTGGCTGCTGCCGGACATCGGCTTTACCCCGGCTTTCAACGGCACACCATTGCAGACCTTCACGTCCCAGCTCAGCTCTCAGTTCAACAGCGAACTGGTCAGCCAACTGCAGAGCATTAACGCCAACATCATCCCGCTGAACATTCCGGTATTGCTCAAAGAAACGTTCGCCAACCCTGGCCAGTTCGGCCTCGCCACCGACCAGAACCTGAGCGCCACCTGTTTCAGCGGCAACAGCTGCACCGAGAACGCTCGATACGGCATCAACAGCGCCACCCCCGACCCGACCAAGCTTGTCTATAACGACTCGGTACACCCAACCGAAACCGGACAACGCCTGATTGCCGACTACGCATACTCGCTGCTGTCCGCACCATGGGAAGCAACCCTGCTGCCACAAATGGCCCAGGGCACTTTGCGCTCTCATCAGGATGAGCTGCGCAACCAGTGGTTGGCCGATTGGGAGAACTGGCAAGGCGTGGGCCAATGGCGGGCGATTGTCGCCGGTGGTGGCCAGCATCAGGACTTCGACAGCCAGCGCAGCGGCGCCAGTGCTGACGGCAATGGCGCCAACCTGAACATCGGTGGCAGCTATCGGCTCAACGACGCATGGCGCGTTGGCTTGGCGGCGGGCTTCTATAACCAGAAACTCGAAGCTGGCGATAACGATTCGGATTACAAACTCAACACCTACATGGGCACCGCTTTCGCCCAATACCAGCAGAATCGCTTTTGGGGTGACGCGGCACTGACGGCCGGGCATCTGGACTACGACAGTCTTAAACGCAAATTCCAATTGGGGGTCAATGAACGCGGGGAAAAAGGCGACACCGACGGTTACCTGGTCGCCATCAGCGGCCGCCTGGGTTATGACATCGCGCCAGAGGCGAGCAGCCCGTGGCACTTGTCGCCATTCGTGAGCGCTGATTTCGCCAAGGTAGAAGTCGACGGTTATTCGGAAAACAGCGCCGACTCCACCGCGCTGACATTTGACGACCAGTCACGCATTTCCCGGCGTCTTGGTCTCGGGATCCAGGGTAAATACCGGTTCACCTCGCAAACCCAAGTGTTTGGCGAACTGGCCCACGAGCGCGAGTACAACGACGACACCCAGAATGTGACCATGAACCTCAACAGCCTGCCGAACAACCGCTACACCCTGGCCGGCTACACCCCGCAGACCAACCTGAACCGCTTGAACCTGGGCGTGAGTCATAACCTCACCAAGGACCTGGCATTGCGGGCCAGTTATGACATTCGCAAGGATGATGACTTCACCCAGCAAGGCATTAATGTTGGGGTTGCACTGGACTTCTGATCCAGCAAAAGTCAGGCAAAAAAACGCGGCGCCCCACAGGCGCCGCTTTTTTTATGCTGATGAGATACCTGCGGGACCTCAGGCGTCCGGAGTCTGCTCGGCCAGGGCCACGGCGCGGAACATCGCGCGACGCTTGTTCAGGGTTTCTTCCCATTCCAGCGCCGGCACCGAGTCGGCGACGATGCCGCCACCGGCCTGTACGTGCAGTTCACCGTTCTTGATCACGGCGGTGCGAATCGCAATCGCGGTGTCCATGTTGCCATTCCAGGCGAAGTAACCGACCGCGCCGCCATAGACGCCCCGCTTGACCGGCTCCAGCTCGTCGATGATTTCCATCGCGCGAATCTTCGGTGCGCCAGACAAGGTGCCGGCCGGCAGGATCGCCCGCAGTGCGTCCATCGCTGTCAGCCCGGCCTTCAATTGGCCAGTAACGTTGGACACGATGTGCATCACGTTGGAATAACGCTCGATGACCATCTTCTCGGTGAGCTTCACCGAACCGATTTCCGAGACGCGGCCAGTGTCGTTGCGGCCCAGATCGATCAGCATCAAGTGTTCGGCGATTTCCTTGTCGTCCGACAGCAGGTCTTTTTCCAGCGCCAGGTCCGCCTCTTCGTTGGCCCCGCGTGGGCGAGTGCCAGCAATCGGGCGCACGGTGATCAGGTTGTCTTCGACCCGCACCAGCACTTCCGGGGAACTGCCGACGACGTGGAAGTCGCCGAAGTTGAAGAAGTACATGTAAGGCGTCGGGTTGAAGCAGCGCAGCGCCCGGTACAGGTCGATAGGCGCAGCCTTGAAGTCGATCGACATGCGCTGGGACGGTACGACCTGCATGCAGTCACCGGCCAGGATGTATTCCTTGATGGTGTCGACGGCTTTCTCGTAATCGTCCTGGGTGAAACTCGAACGGAACACCGGATCGGCCGATTGCTGCTTGCTGAAATCCAGGCCACGGCGTGGCGTGATCGGCTGACGGAGTTGTTCCAGCAGCGCTTGCAGGCGCGCCTGACCTTGTTCGAAAGCATCTTCCTGCGACGGATCGGCCAGGACAATCGCGTGCATCTTGCCGGCGAGGTTGTCGAACACCACCACTGCATCGGAGACCATCAGCAGAATGTCCGGCACGCCCAGTGGATCCGGATTCGGGCATTTGCCCAGACGCTTCTCCACATAACGCACACAGTCGTAACCGAAGTAACCCACCAGACCGCCGTTGAAACGCGGCAGACCGGCGATGGTCGGCACGTTATAGCGCGCCTTGAAGGCTTCGACGAAGGCCAATGGGTCTTCAACGTCGTGGCTTTCGATCTCGACGCCATCGTGGGTCACGCTGACGTGGTGGTCGTGAACCCGCAATACGGTGCGGCACGGCAGGCCGATGATCGAATAACGGCCCCACTTCTCGCCGCCCTGCACCGACTCCAGCAAATAGGAGTTCGGCTCGTCGGCCAGTTTCAGGTAGATCGACAGCGGCGTGTCGAAGTCGGCCAGGGTTTCGCAGGCAAGCGGGATGCGGTTGTAGCCGGCAGCGGCCAAACGCAGGAATTCTTCGCGGATCATGGGGTAGCCTCGTGGCTTGAGGGTCTAACGGTCAGGTATGCAAACGCGCCGGATAGCCGGCCAGGAACAAGTCAGGCGCGCCAACGCCAGCGGGCCAGGGCCTTGATGACTTTCATCCAGAGTTTGCGAGTGACCACCACGATGGCGTTTCCAGCAGGGGGTTGAACAGCGTCGGGCAACGTTATCTCAGCGGCCGGATCCAGGCAACCGGGAATTAGTTTGCGCAGATCATCGATCACCAGCGCCGGCGACTCTTCGGCAATCGGCCGGCCATGGTTATAGCCGTAACTGAGCCCCACGCATTTGACCCCCGCCGCTTTCGCCGCCAGCACATCGCTACGCGAGTCGCCGACGAACAATGATTGCGACGCCGGAATGTTGGCCATTTTCATCACAAAAAACAGCGCGGCCGGATCAGGTTTCTGTTGTGGCAGGGTGTCGCCACCGATGATCCATTTGAAGTAACGGCCGATCTTCATCTGATCCAGCAACGGCGCGACGAAGCGCTCCGGCTTGTTGGTGATCAGCGCCATCGCCACACCCTGCTTGTGCAGCCACTTCAGGGTGTCGCGCACGCCCGGATAGACCACGGTCAGCTCATGGCCCTCACCGTAGGCTTCCATGAAGATCTGCAGCGCGCCTTCGGCCTCACCGTCATCGACCGACGAATGATCGATATCGCCGGCCAATGCACGGCGCACCAGCACCGGCGCGCCGTTGCCGACCCACTCGCGCACCGGTTCGATGCCGACCGGGTCACGCCCGAGTTTGAGCAGCATGTTATCCACAGCCGCTGCGAGGTCAGGGACCGAATCGACCAGCGTGCCATCCAGATCGAACATCACCAGCCGCGGCAGACGCCCCGGGAAAAGCTGCTCAAAACCGCTCATGGGCGAGCCAGCGCCAGTTCGGAACGCATTTTTTCAATCACTTCCTGGTAGTTCGGCGCATTGAAGATCGCCGAGCCGGCCACGAAAGTGTCGGCGCCCGCAGCGGCGATTTCGCGAATGTTGTTCACGTTCACCCCGCCGTCGATTTCCAGGCGAATGTCACGCCCGGAAGCATCGATCAGCGCCCGAGCCTCACGCAGCTTGTCGAGGGTGGCTGGAATGAACTTCTGCCCGCCGAAGCCCGGGTTGACGCTCATCAGCAGGATCATGTCGACCTTGTCCATCACGTACTTGAGCACGTCCAGCGGGGTCGCCGGGTTAAACACCAGGCCCGCCTTGCAGCCGCCTTCGCGGATCAGTTGCAGGGAACGGTCGACGTGCAGCGTGGCTTCCGGGTGGAAGGTGATGTAGGTCGCACCGGCTTCGATGAAGTCACCGACGATACGGTCCACCGGGCTGACCATCAGGTGCGCGTCGATCGGCGCGGTCACACCGTACTTGCGCAGCGCAGAGCACACCATCGGGCCGATGGTCAGGTTCGGCACGTAGTGGTTGTCCATGACATCGAAGTGCACGAAGTCGGCGCCGGCGGCCAGGACGTTGTCCACTTCCTCGCCCAGGCGGGCGAAGTCGGCGGAGAGAATCGACGGAGCAATAACGAAGGGCTGCATGACGCACCTTTTCTGAGCAGAATCACGATGGCGCGCATTGTATACCTCATGCTTTGACGCGCGCACCGTGCTGCGATGATCAGTAGGCCGCTCGGTAGATCTTCTCGATATCGGCGGTGCTCAGCTTGCGCGGATTATTGCGCATCAGGCGCTCAATGCCGGCGGCTTCCACGGCCATGGCCGGAATCGAGTCCTCCGGCACTCCGAAACTGCGCAGGCCTCGCGGGATTTCCACGGCGGCGCACAGCTCGGTCATCGCCTCCACGGCTTTGTCCGCCGCTTCGCTGGCGCTCAGATGAGCGGTCTTCAGCCCCATGGCCTCGGCAATATCCTGCATGCGCTCCACACAAGCCATCTTGTTCCAGGTCATGACATACGGCAGCAGCAAGGCATTGCTGACACCATGGGCAATGTTGAAACGTCCACCCAACGGATACGCCAACGCATGCACGGCGCCCACCCCCGCATTGCCGAATGCCATGCCGGCCATCAGGCTGGCGGTGGCCATGTCTTCGCGGGCTTGCAGGTGAGAAGGATTGGCGTAGGCCTTGGGCAGCGCCTGGGTAATCAGCTTGATCGCACCAATGGCCAGGGCATCGGTGATGGGCGAGGCATTGAGCGACAGGTAGGATTCGATGGCGTGCGCCAGCGCGTCGACACCACTGGCGGCAGTGACACTGCGCGGGCAGGTCAGGGTCATTTGCGGGCTGACCAGCGCCACGTCCGGCAACAGGTAATCGCTGATGATGCCCATCTTCAGCTGCGCGACCTTGTCGGAGAGGATGGCCACGTTGGTCACTTCCGAACCGGTGCCGGCGGTGGTCGGAATGGCGATCAGCGGCGGGCCTTTACGCGGTACCTGATCGATGCCGAACAAATCCTCCAGCGCGCCGTGATAACCGGCATAGGCGGCAACACTCTTGGCGATGTCGATGGCACTGCCGCCACCGAGGCCGATCAGCCCGTCATGCCCACCCTCACGGTAAACCCGCATGCAATCTTCGACGATGGCGATTTCCGGATCCGGCAACACCCGGTCGAAAATCTCATAACTGCGCTCGCCCAGCTGCGCCAGCGCCAGCTCCACCGTGCCGGACTTGACCAGCGCGGCATCGGTGACGATCAGCGGGTTGTCGATGTCCAGACGTGTGAGCTCGGCCGCCAGTTGCTCGATGGCACCTGCGCCGGTAATCAGTTTGTGGGCAATTTTGAAAGAGGAAAGACTCATGTGCGCAGCCTCTTATAGATAGGGGAGCTGGGCACAATAGTAGCTGGGGATTGGGGTTTGTCTGCTATTAAGTTGGTGAATGATCGAGGTGCTTCTGTGATCGTTCCCACACTCGCGCGGGAACGATCACAGTTGGCGTCAGGCTTGGGCGGTGCGCAGTTTTTCGCTGCGCCCACGCAGCCATTCCAGGGTCAGCAACAGGATCACCGAGAATGCGATCAGCAGCGTTGCGGCAGCGGCGATCGTCGGGCTGAGGTTTTCGCGGATGCCGCTGAACATCTGCCGAGGCAAGGTCGCTTGTTCGGGACCGGCGAGGAACAGCGTCACCACCACTTCATCGAACGAGGTAGCGAAGGCGAACAGCGCACCGGAAATCACCCCCGGCGCAATCAACGGCAAGGTCACCCGGCGGAACGTCGTCAGCGGCGAAGCGCCCAGGCTGGCCGCAGCCCGCACCAGGTTCTGGTTGAACCCCTGCAAGGTCGCCGACACAGTGATGATCACGAACGGCACGCCCAGCACAGCGTGCACCACGATCAACGAGGTATAGCTATTGCCAAACCCCAATGGCGCGAAGGTCAGGTAACTGGCCACACCAATGATCACCACCGGCACCACCATCGGCGAAATCACCAGCGCCATCACCAGAGGCTTGCCCGGGAAGTCGCCCCGGGTCAGGCCGATCGCCGCCAGCGTACCGAAAATCATCGCCAGCACGGTCGCTGCCGGGGCCACGATCATGCTGTTCTTCAACGAACGCATCCATTCCGCTGAGGCAAAGAAGTCCTGGTACCAGTGCAGCGAGAAGCCTTGCAGCGGGTAGACCAGAAAACTCCCCGAGTTGAACGACAGCGGAATGATCACCAGCACCGGCAGGATCAGGAACAACAGAATCAAGCCGCAGAGAATCCGCAAGCTGTAGAACCACACCCGTTCGATGGGCGACATGTAAGGACTCAGCATTTCATTCTCCCCTTAGCTCAGGCGCAGGCGACTGGCGCCCACCAGCTTGCTGTAAATCAGATAAAGCACCACGGTCGCCAGCAGCAACAGCCCACCGAGCGCGGTCGCCATACCCCAGTTGATGCTGGTGTTGGTGTAGAAGGCGACGAAGTAACTGACCATCTGATCGTTCGGGCTGCCCAGCAATGCCGGGGTGATGTAGTAGCCGATGGCAAGGATGAACACCAACAGGCAGCCGGCGCCGACACCGGCATAGGTCTGCGGAAAGTACACCCGCCAGAAACTGGCGAACGGATGGCAGCCGAGGGAAATCGCCGCACGCATGTAAGTCGGCGAGATGCCTTTCATCACGCTGTAGATCGGCAGAATCATGAACGGCAGCAGGATATGCACCATCGAGATGTAGACCCCGGTGCGGTTGAACACCAGTTCCAGCGGCTTATCGATGACGCCCATGGCCATCAGGCCGCTGTTGATCAAGCCGCCCGATTGCAGCAACACGATCCATGCCGCGACCCGCACCAGAATCGAGGTCCAGAACGGCAACAGCACCAGAATCATCAGCAAGTTGCTTTGGCGCGAGGGCAGGTTCGCCAGCAGGTAGGCCAGCGGATAGGCCAGCACCAGGCAGATCATGGTAATGATCAGGCCCATCCAGAAAGTCCGGGCAAAGATGTCGAGGTAGATCGCCTGATCGGGAGTAGCCCGGGCCAGTTCACCGAGGTCGTCGATACGGTGATCGACGGCGGCCAGCAGATAATAAGGCGTGACACTACTGGTGTTGCGACGCACCACCTGCCAATAGGCCGGATCGCCCCAGCGTTCGTCGAGTCCTTCCAGCGCTTCTTTATAAGAAGCAGGTTCCGTTGCGAACGGCAAGGCGCGTGCAGTTTTGGTCAGCAGGCTGCGGTAGCCGGCCAACTCCATGTTCAAGCGCTTGGACAAATCACCCAAGGTCTGATTCTTGCGGGCTTCGGCAAGGTCTTCGCTGGCGGCCTTGTACACAGGCTCTGCCGGAAGGCCTCGGCCATCCCAACTGGCGATGGCTGCCACGGTGCGTGGCATGACGCCGACCACTTCCGGGTTACCGACGCTTTTGTAGAGCAGCGCCACGATCGGCACCAGGAACACCAGCAACAGAAACAGCACCAACGGCGCGATCAAGGCTTGTGCTTTCCAGCGGTTGATTCGCTCGGCGTGCTTTAGCCGCTGCTTCAAGGTGGGGTCGGTGCCCGCGTTCACGGGAACGGCGATAGCCATGGCGTACTCCGGAAATCTTTGATCGTTACAGAGGGTGGCACTCCATAACTGGGAGGCCACCTCTGTTCTTGTTAGCTACACATCGGCCCCTGTAGGAGCGAGGCTCGCCCGCGAAGACGGTGTGTCAGTCAACATTAATGTTGAATGTGCCGACGCCTTCGCGGGCAAGCCTCGCTCCTACAGGAGTGGATAAGCCCACGGGGTGGCCTTATTTTGCAGCCCAGGAATTGAAGCGCTGCTCCAGTTGCTCGCCGTTGTCAGCCCAGAAGCTGACGTCGATCTGCACCTGATTGGCGATGTTTTCCGGGGTGGTCGGCATGTCTTTCAGGACATCCTTGGACAGCAATGGCACTGCCTGGGTGTTGGCCGGGCCGTAGGCGATGTTTTCCGAGTAGGTCTTCTGCTGTTGCGGCTGTACCGAGAAGGCGATGAATTTCTTCGCAGCTTCGGCACGGGTCTTGTCCAGACCTTTTGGAATCGCCCACGCGTCGAAGTCGTAGATGCCGCCGTTCCACACCACTTTCAGGTTGCTTTCTTTTTGTACCGCGGCGATCCGGCCGTTGTAGGCCGAGCTCATGACCACGTCACCGGAGGCGAGGTATTGCGGCGGTTGTGCGCCGGCTTCCCACCACTGGATGCTTGGCTTGAGTTCATCGAGTTTCTTGAACGCGCGGTCCTGGCCATCTTTGCCGGCCAGCACTTTGTAGACGTCTTTCGGCGCAACGCCGTCAGCCATCAGTGCGAATTCCAGGGTGTACTTGGCGCCTTTGCGCAGGCCGCGCTTGCCCGGGAATTTCTTGGTGTCCCAGAAATCAGCCCAACTGGTCGGAGCGGTTTTCAGCTTGTCGGCGTTGTAGGCCAGCACGGTCGACCACACGAAGAAGCCCACGCCGCAAGGCTGGATAGCGCCTTTGACGTAGTCTTCAGACTTGCCGAACAGCTTCGGATCAAGCTGCTCGAACATGTCTTCGTCGCAACCACGGGACAGTTCCGGCGATTCAACTTCCACCAGGTCCCAGGACACGCTCTTGGTGTCGACCATGGCTTTGACCTTGGCCATTTCGCCGTTGTATTCGCCAGCGACGATTTTGCCGTGGCCCGCCGCTTCCCATGGTGCGTAGAAGGCTTTGACCTGCGCCGCCTTGTTCGCCCCGCCAAAGGACACCACGGTCAGGTCCGGGCCAGCCGCCATCGCGTGCGCCGCGCCGATCATGCCGACGACCAGGGCGGTGAATTTCAGGGATCTCAACATTTATTGTTCTCTCCACGTGCAGGGTTGGTGTTGGTGAAGCAGGGGGCGATCAATGCGCCTCTAGAAGTGGGTCGAGCGCGCGAACGTGTTCGACCTGCCAGCCAAGCGGTACCACGTCGCCGACAGCCAGCGCAGGATCGAGCTCGGCAATCGGTTGTTTCACGAAGAAGTCGGTCTTGCCGCAGACTTCCAGGCGAACCCGGACGTGGTCGCCCAGATAGATGAATTCCGCCACCCTTCCCGAGAAGCGGTTGACACAGGACTCGCTCGAGCCATTGAGGCTCACGCGCTCCGGACGAATCGACAGCGTGACGGGTTCGCCGGTCTTGCCGACGTTGACCGCCAGTGCTTCAACCTTTTCACCACGACCGAGCTCGACCACGCAGCGATCACCGGTGTGGCTGTGCAAGCGGCCGTTGAGGCGGTTGTTCTCGCCGATGAAGTTGGCGACGAAAGTATTTTTCGGCTCTTCGTAGAGCGTGCGCGGTGGCGCGATCTGCTGGATCTCGCCCTGGTGGAATACGGCGACGCGGTCGGACATGGTCAGGGCTTCGCCCTGGTCGTGGGTCACGTAGACTACGGTCACGCCGAGGCGCTGGTGCAGGTGTTTGATTTCCATCTGCATGTGTTCACGCAGTTGTTTGTCCAGTGCGCCGAGGGGTTCGTCCATCAGCACCAGTTGCGGTTCGAACACCAGGGCACGGGCCAGGGCCACACGCTGCTGCTGACCGCCGGACAGTTGCGCCGGATAGCGCTGGGCGAAAGTATCGAGCTGAACCATGCTCAGCACACGCTTGACCCGGTCACTGACGTCGCTCTTGTTCAAGCCGCGCACGGTCAGCGGGAACGCCAGGTTCTCGGACACGGTCATGTGCGGAAACAACGCGTAGTTCTGGAACACCATGCCGATGTCGCGCTTGTGCGGTGGCACGTTGTTGATGGAACGCCCGGCCAGTTGAATCTCCCCGGCGGTCGGCGTTTCGAAGCCGGCGAGCATCATCAGACTGGTGGTTTTGCCGGAACCGGACGGCCCGAGCAAGGTCAGGAATTCGCCTTTGCGAATCTCCAGGTTGAGGTCTTTGACGATCAGGTTCTCGCCGTCGTAGCTCTTTTGCACTCCACGAAAGCTGACCAGAATATCGTTGGCCCCTGCGCTTGAATCAACCTGGCTCATACCCACACCTTTGTTATTGATGACTGCTGTGGACTAAGCCTAGTGGACGCTGGGAGCCGCGCAAATCGGGGTGCAGGAGAGAATCGCCTCAGCCGGATGGAAGGTTGGGGGTAGGGATTGCCCTACAAGGATGGCGGGGATGGATATGCCGATTCTTGATGGCGACAGACGGTGAGCTGCAAGCCACAGGAACCGGTAAAAGCGGCTTTGCATGCATGTCGTAAATGGACATGCCTCTTCTTTCTGTAGGAGCGAGGCTTGCCCGCGAAGGCGATCTCACTGGCGCCAAAAGCTTCGCGGGCAAGCCTCGCTCCTACAAAATCCACAGTGAACCCTGGATCACAGGAGTTTGTGTTCCATCGCGTACTTCACCAGTTCGGCCAGGGAGGTGATGTTGAGTTTCTGCATCAGCCGCGCCTTGTGGGTACTGATGGTTTTGCTGCTCAAGGCCAGTTGCTGGGCGATGTCGTTGACGTTCGCGCCCTGGGCCAGGCGTTCGAATACCGAGAATTCACGCTCCGACAGCAACGAGTGCAACGGCCGCGCATCGGTCAGGCCAACCTCGAAAACCATGCGGTCGGCCAGGTCCGGATCGATGTAGCGCCCGCCCGCCGCGACCTTGCGAATCGCCGTCAGCAACAATGCCGGATCGCTGTCCTTGGTCGCGTAACCCGCAGCGCCGACCTTCAACGCCCGAGCGGCCATCTGAGCTTCGTCGTGCATCGACAGCACCAGAATCGCCGGCGGATTGTTCAAGGCGCGAATCCGCGGAATCGCTTCCAGGCCGTTGACCCCGGGCATGGAGATGTCCAGCAACACCACTTCGCAGGGAATATGGCGCAAGGTCTCGAGCAACTGCTCACCATTGCTCGCCTCCCCGACCACCAGCAAGTCCTTGGCCAGGCCGATCAATTGCTTGATGCCTTCGCGAACGATGGTGTGGTCTTCGGCTACCAGTACACGGATCACGTTCTTCTCCATTCTTCTTATGTCAGAACCAAGATCTATCGCGGGCTTGCCTGCAAAGGCGCCAGCTCAAACAACACAAAACCATCAGGCTTCATCCAGCGGCACTCGCACCGTCAGGGTCGTGCCCTCCCCCGGCTCACTCTCAAGCGACAATTGCCCGCCCATGATCAACACCCGCTCACGCATGCCGACCACGCCAAAGGATGTCGGCCTGCCAGGCGCGGCGACAAATCCTACGCCATCATCGCTGACAGTCAGACAAAGTTCATCGCCCTCAAGGGCCAGCGTCAGTTCAACAGTATGCGCCTGGGCATGGCGCATGACATTGGTCAGCGCTTCCTGAAGGATCCGGAACAGCCCGATGGCCTTGGCATCGCTGAGCACCGGCAAGTTATCCGGCACTTGTACCAGGCACGGAATCTGCGTGCGCGCCTCGAATCGTCGGGCTTGCCATTCGATGGCCGAAGCAATCCCGGCATCGAGAATCGGTGGCCGCAGCGCCGTGGCCACATCACGCACCAGTTGAAACAGCTGCGCGATCAAACGCTTCATGCTGTTCAAGCGCTCGTGCAGGCCAGGGTCGAGCTGCGCATAAGCCAGTTCGCACATGGACGTTTCCAGCTTCAACACAGTCAACATCTGCCCCAACTCGTCGTGAACTTCCCGGGCAATCCGCGCCTTTTCCTCTTCCCGCACGCTCTCCAGGTGCGCGGACAACTCACGCAACTGCTCACGGGAGCTGGCCAATTCCAGCTCGATGCGCTTGCTCTCGGTGATGTCCCAGACGATCCCGTCCCAGACATAAGTACCGTCTTCGAGGCGGCGGGTAATGGCCTTGATCTCGGCCCAGCGCTGTTCGCCCTGACGAGTCAGAATCCGTCCCTGCCACGACCAGTCGCTGTCGGTGTCCAGTGCATGGTCCTGAGTCTGGTGATAACTGGCCTTGTCATCCGGATGCACCAGGCTGCGCAGGCCCTTGTCCCGATGAGCCAGGGTGGCCGGCGAGTACCCCACCAGGTTCTCGCTGCCCTCACTGATGTAGGCAAAATCGATCTGCCCAGTTACTGGTGCGCGCTCCAGACGAAAGACCAGCCCGGGGACGTTGGCGGCGATGCCTTGCAGCCGCGCTTCGCTTTCCTGCAAGGCGGCCAGGGCGCGACGACGCTCGGTGACATCATTGAGGTAAACCACCAGGTATTCGCCCTCGCGAAAACGCAAGAAGCTCAACGAGACATCCGCCGGCAGAATACTGCCATCGGCCCGCACACAATTGGTTTCGAAACTTAGCGGCCCTTCCTCACTGGCCCGGGCGCGCTTCCACAGGCTCAGCCAGCGGTCCATGTGCAAACCGGGCTCGAAATCGATCAATGGTCGATCAATGATCCCGCCCGCCGGATAGCCGAGCATGCTTTCGGCGGCGCGGTTGGCGTAGCGCACATGGCTGTCCCAGTTGACCCAAAGGATGCCGACGGTGCTTTGATCGATGGAAAACTGCGTGAGGCGCAAGGCCTCTTCGCTGGCCTCGCGCAGGGCAATGTCTTCGTGTGCCGCCAGCAAACGTTGCTCCAGACTGTGTTGCTGACGACGCTGCCAGAACACAATGGCCATGCTGCTCAGCAGCAACACCAGCAACAGCAGACAGAGGTTTTTCCAGAAACCCGGTGAATCGGACAGCCGCGGATACTTGGGTTGCAGCCATTGATTGTGCAATTGCTCCAAGTCTTTGGCCGGGATCGCCCGCAGCGCGTTTTCGACGATCCCGGCCAACTCCGGCCAGTCCCGACGCGTGGCCACTCGCAACAGTTGCGGGAAACCGATATCACCCACCACGGCCAGCCCCGAGAATTCAGGCTCGACCGACAGGCGCCCGAATTGCGCCTCATCAACCACGGCGTAACCGGCTTGCTGACTCAACAACAGTTGCAACGCCTGGCGTTCCAGAGGCACGCCTTGCAGGTTCAAATGCGGATAGGTGCTACGCAAAAAGTCGGCGGTGACGCTGGGCATGCGCACGGCGACGCGGGTCTGGCTGTCGAGTTTTTCCAGCTCCACCACACCGGTGCTCTTCTGGTCGCTGACCACCAGTTGCGGCACCCGCATATATGGGTCGGAAAATAGCCAGAGCCGTAAACCCGCCGGGGTTTGCGTCAGCCCCGGCGCGATATCGATATCGCCTTCGCGCGCGGCGGCTTCCAGTTGCGCAAGATCAGGATAATTACGCCAGCTCAGCTCGACCTTGAGCGACTTGGCCAGCCACTTCACCAACTCGATGTTCACCCCGGACAGGCGCTGCAAGCGGCGATCGTATTGGGCATAGGGCGCTTGCAACACCACCCCTACCCGCAACTCTTCATGCTGCGCCAGCCATTGCTGTTGCGCCGAAGACAATGACACGACATGCGCCGGTGGCGCGGGAGCCGCCCAGCCCATCAAGGGAAACCACAACCAGCCGATAACCCACAGGCAGCGAAAATGCATCATCGAAGTCTCACACACTGACAAATACTGACCAACCCATTAGGCTGCCGGAATAACTTCTGGCCTGGAATATCCGATGCCCCCTGTCTACCGCCTGGCACTGCCAGCATTGTGCCTGTCGCTGATCCTGCCGTGCGCCTTTTCCGTCGAGGCGGCCGACCCGGCACCTGCCACTGCGGAAAAACCCACCGAAGAAAAACCGGTCGAACGCCAGCCACTGCTTGAGCGTAGTCAGGAAGAAGCCACGGCACTTGAGCGACAAATCCCTGCGCAGGAACAGCAACAACTGCAAGCCGGCGCCGACAGCTTTCTCGCCCTGTGGAAACCGGCCAATACCGCCGACCCCAAAGGCGCGGTGATTATCATCCCGGGTGCCGGTGAAACCGTTGACTGGCCGCAAGCAATCAGCCCATTACGCCGCCAATTGCCGGACGCCGAATGGAGCAGCCTGAGTATCACCTTGCCGGACCTGCAAAGCGAAGCCATTGCAGCCCGTGTCGTCGAAGTGGTGCCAGCGCCCAAAGCGCCTGATACCGGCAGCAAAGACTCGACCACCGCGGCGCCCATCGAACAGGCGGCCGGCGGCGAAGCGGAGGTGGCCGACAAGGCCATCGCCGAAACCACCGAGGAGCACGCCAAAGCCGACGCTGAGCGAATTTTCGCCCGCATCGACGCGGCCATCGCTTACGCCGAACAGCAAAGCGCTCGCAGGGTAGTCGTGCTGGGGCATGGCACCGGCGCTTACTGGGCTGCGCGTTATCTGAGTGAGAAGCAGCCATCACAAGTCGAAAAGTTCGTGATGGTCGCCGCCCAGACGCCTGTTACAGCGAAGCCCGGGCTGGCCGAGTTGACGCCGACGATCAAGCTACCTGTTGCCGACATTTTCTACATCGACAAGCCGCTGGACCGCAACGCAGCGCTGGCACGCTTGCAGGCCAATAAACGCTTGAAGACATCGGCGTTCAGCCAGGTTTCGCTCAAGGCGTTGCCGGGGAATGCCAAGGCTGAGCAAGAGCAGTTGGTGCGCCGGGTTCGGGGTTGGTTGAATCCGCAGCCTGCGGCGGACTGATGGATCGCGTCGCCCCATTCGCGGGCAAGCCTCGCTCCTACAGATTACGTGTCGCGCCCGGCGATCATAAAACCTGTAGGAGCGAGGCTTGCCCGCGAATGGGGCGACACAACTCTGCCCTGCTATCGAAAATCCCGCCGCTCACGAATCAACGTGTAGGCATGGTGCAGTTCACGAGTCTTGTCCGTTGCCTCACGAACCTGCAACGCCGTCGCACCGCTGCCGGCAATCTTGTCCGGATGATGGCGACTGAGCAGGCGCCGATAGGCGCGTTTGATCTGTGCCGGCTCGCTGGTCGCCGACACGCCCAATAGCCGCAAGGCATCCTGATACGTAATCGCGCTTGTGGCCAATGGGCGCTTCGGCTCATAGTCACTCGCCAGTGCCTGCACCTGTTGTGGCGTCCAGCCCAACCATTTGCCCCACTGGGCAATCAGCTCGCGCTCACTGCTACCGGCGCGGCCATCGGCCCAGACCATCCGCCAACAGGCACGCAACACGCCTTCCGCCGCATAGGGTTGAGCACTCAAGCGTCGCAGATAACCGCGCAACCGATCATGCCCCGACTTGCCTCGGTTGAATGCTGCTATCGCCCGACGTTGTGCGGACTCGGTCATTTCCAGCGCGCGCATTTCCTGGCGTGCCTGCTGGATATGGCCATCCACTACCCGCCCATCACTCTTGGCCAATCGGCCCAGCAGCACGAACAGCAGTTCATCGTTGCGCAGCACCGAGCGGCCACCGAATTTTTCCCATAAATGCGCCCAGCTCTGCAGGTGCAAGCGCCGATCCAGCGCCTGCCCCAATAAAGCGCCGAGCATGGCCCCCGGAATGCTGGCTATGGCAAAGCCCGCTCCGGCTCCAATCAGAGTCCCTGGCCACAACATGTCAGCGTCTCGCTTCTATCAAGGTTTCTACTTCTGCCAGGCGCTCGTGGGTGCCGACATCCACCCAATGCCCATTCAGGCGCTCGCCCGTCACTTGTCCATCGGCCATGGCTTTGCGCAACAATGGCGCAAGCTTGAAGGCCCCGGCCGAGCAACCGTCAAACAGCTGCGGGTGCAGCACGGCGATGCCACTGTAGGTCAGGGTTGAGGTATCCGGCTGACCATCCTGCACATGGCCATCGACCAGGGTGAAATCCCCGTTCGGGTGATGCGCCGGGTTGTCCGCCAGGATCAAATGGGCGAGCCCGACGATGGGCTGGTGCAACACGCTGAAGTCGTAGTCGGTCCAGATGTCGCCATTGACCACCACAAAAGCCTCATCACCCAACAACGGCAACGCGCGGAAAATACCACCACCGGTTTCCAGCGGTTCACCTTCCGGCGAATACTGAATGCTCACGCCATATTTCGAGCCATCGCCCAGATAATCTTCGATCTGCTGACCGAGCCAGGCATGGTTGATCACGATCTCGGTAAACCCTGCCGCCGCCAGCGCGTGCAGGTGATACTCGATCAAGGGTGCTCCGCCGGCGCGAACCAGCGGTTTTGGCGTGGTCAGGGTCAGCGGACGCATGCGCTCGCCTTTACCCGCCGCCAGAATCATTGCCTTCATGCCTTCACTCCAGCACGCAGACTGGCCAGCAACACATCCAGCTCCGCCAGTTCAGGGCGACGGGCGATGACTGCATCTATATAAGCAAAGAAACGCGGCACATCGCCCAGGTAGCGTGGCTTGCCGTCGCGATGGCAGATGCGGGCGAAGATGCCGATCACTTTCAAGTGACGCTGCACCCCCATCAGGTCGCTGGCGCGCAGAAAATCTTCAAAGTCAGGCTGAACCGGGATGTCGAGCGCAGCGGCTTGCTGCCAGTAATCTTGCAGCCAGCCGCGCACGCGCTCTTCAGGCCAACTGAGGAAGGCGTCCTTGAACAGGCAGGTGACGTCATAGGTCACCGGCCCGTAGACCGCGTCCTGGAAATCCAGCACGCCGGGATTCGGCTCACTGATCATCAGGTTGCGCGGCATGTAGTCGCGATGCACCAAGACGTTGGGCTGAGCCAGAGCACTGTCGATCAGCAGGTCACTGACCTGCTGCCAGAGCACTTGCTGCGCCGCATCGAACTCGATGCCCAGTTCGCGCTTCACGTACCACTCCGGGAACAGTTCGAGCTCGCGACGCAGCAACGCGACGTCATAACTCGGTAGCGGCGCCACCATCGGCAACTGCTGGAAAGCCAACAACGCTTGCAGGGCATCCTTGAACAAATCATCGGCGTTTTCGCTGTTGATCACGTCCAGGTACGTCTTGTTGCCCAGGTCATTGAGCAAAAGAAAACCGCGTTCAAGGTCTTCAGCATAAATTTTCGGCACGTTTATGCCGGATTTCGCCAGCAGAAAAGCGATATCCACGAAGGGTTTGCAGTTTTCCTGGGGCGGTGGCGCATCCATCACGACGAAACTTCTGCCTGCGCCTTCCCAGCGGAAATAGCGCCGAAAACTCGCGTCGCTACTGGCCGCGGTCAACGTGGCCGGGGGTACGGCGCCCCAGCCTTGTTCTGCAAAGAGGATAGCCAACTGTTCATCGAGCCAAACTTTCAGGTGTTGCAAGCGTACATCTTGGTCAGGCATTACAAGGGTCTCCGACGGCGCTAGCCGTCAAGCGGGTCATGCTTTATTATCCGACATCTTTTTCAGACCATCGAGAGGCGTGCGGCCCACACCGCGGGCAGATGGCACGCAGGAAGCCCGGACTAATAAGATGGCATTGAAATCCCCCGCGTTTCGTAAAAAATTTCCGTTGTTGGTTACCGGCAGTCTGCTGGCCCTGCAACCCCTGGCCACGTCGTTCGTGGTCGCCGCGGAACAGTATGACTGCTCAGTCTCTGCTTCGGGTGCCTGGGACTGTGCGCCAAAATCACCGGCCGCTGCATTGCCGCCGCGCCCCGTGCATGAGGGCAGCGCAGTCTCCGCCACTGGCGAAGCCCCGGCAGGCACCGCCTCCAGCGAAGACACCGGCGCCAAGCCTGTGCTGGTTACCGAGTCCAAGGGCCGCGGCCTGAAGTCGCGTAGTGAAGACTACAGCCACCTCGACTGGGTTCCGCGCGAGAAGCTCACTGCTGCGCAATTGGCCGAAACCGGTCCTTACTGCTCTGGTTCCTATATCGAACCGATTCGTCCTGGCATGAATGACAAGACGAATAAAAGTGACGCTCCGACCTTTATCGGCGCCAAGGCCTCCCGCTATAAGCAGGAAGAGCAGGTCGCGACCCTCGCCGGTGACGTGGTCATGCGTCAGGGCAGCATGCAAGTCGAAGCCGACGAAGCGAACCTGTACCAGGCCGAGAGCCGTGGCGAACTGGCCGGCAACGTGCGCATTCGCGACAATGGCGCACTGATCGTCGGCGACCACGCCGATGTGCAGCTCGACACCGGTGAAGCCAAGGTCGACAACGCCGAGTACGTGATGCACAAATCGCGTATCCGCGGTAACGCGCTGTACGCCAAACGTGCCGAGAACGCGATCATCCGCCTCAAGGACGGCACGTACACCACGTGCGAACCGAACAGCAATGCCTGGCAGCTCAAGGGCAACAACATCACCTTGAACCCGGCCACCGGTTTCGGTACCGCGACCAACGTGACGCTGCGGGTCAAGGACATTCCGGTTCTGTACACGCCGTACATCTATTTCCCGATCGATGACCGTCGCCAGTCCGGCTTCCTGCCGCCGACCATTGGCACCGGCAGCGATACCGGCTTCATGCTGGTGACCCCGTACTACTTCAACCTGGCGCCGAACTACGACGCCACGTTGTACCCACGCTACATGGCCAAGCACGGCCTGTTGATGGAAGGCGAATTCCGTTACCTGACCAAGTCCAGTGAAGGTCAGTTCGGCGCCGCGTACCTCAACGACGAAGATACCGATCGCAGCAAGCAGACCGACTACGAAAAAAACCGCTACATGTACAACTGGCAGCACAAGGGTGGCCTCGACTCGCGCGTCTTTACGCAAGTCGACTACACCAAAATCAGCGATCCTTATTACTTCCAGGATCTGCAGACTGACCAGATTGGCGTGAAAAGCGCTGACTATGTGAACCAGCAGGGTTCTGTTACCTATCGTGGCGACAGCTACACCGCTCGCTTGAACGCCCAGGCTTATCAGCTGGCGACTGTTTCGAACATCACGCCGTACGACCGTTTGCCGCAGATCACCTTTAATGGTCAGCTGCCGTATCATCCGGAAGGTTTGAACTTCGATTACGAGACAGAGATCGTTCGATTTGACCGGGATCTGAAGAGTGGAACATTCGTCCAGCAGGACGGAATTACCACCGAGCCACGTCTGGATAACAACATCTTTGGTCTGGCACGCGCCAACGGCGACCGTTTGAATCTCAAACCAGGTGTCAGCCTGCCGCTGAACTGGACCTATGGTTTCTTCAAGCCATCGCTCAAGTACCAGTACACGCAGTATCAACTGGATCTGGACGGCCGAGGCAAGAGCGACATCGCTTCGCAAAGCGCGGAACAGGACAGGCTTAACGGCACGTTCAGCAGCAACCAGAACCGTGGGGTACCGATCGCCAGCATCGACAGCGGTCTTTACTTTGACCGCAACACTTCCTGGTTCGGAAAAAACTACCGTCAGACCCTGGAACCGCGTCTGTTCTACCTCTATGTACCTGAGGAAGACCAGAAGGATATTCCGGTATTCGACACCAGCGAATACACCTTCAACTACGCCTCGCTGTTCCGTGACAACCGCTTCTCCGGTTCCGACCGTGTCGGCGACGAGAACAAACTGTCCCTGGGCGTGACCAGCCGCTGGATCGAAGACAATGGTTTCGAGCGTCAACGTATCAGCGTCGGCCAAGCCATGTACTTCAAGGACCGCGAAGTCCAGTTGCCAGGTATCGACGCAAAAACCCGCGCCGATGCTCAAGCCAATGTTTCACCGTATGCGCTGGAATACGAATACCGCTGGAACCGCGACTGGCGCACCACCGCCGACTACAACTGGGACCCGGACAGCCGCAGCCCCCGCTCGGGCAGCGCGATGTTCCACTACCAGCCTGAAGACAACCCGAACAAGGTCATCAACGCCGGTTATCGCTATCGCAATGACCAGGTCCGTTATGACCAGAACACCGGTAAATGGTCGGTGGGCGGTGGCGATTACGGCACCCCGGGCACACCTGGCTACGTGAAGGACTACTACAAGATCAAACAGCACGACTTCTCGGTGATCTGGCCGATCGTGCCACAATGGAACGCCATCAGCCGCTGGCAGTATGACTACAACCGCAACCGTACCCTGGAAGCCTTTGGTGGTTTCGAGTACGACAACTGCTGCTGGAAACTACGCCTGATCAACCGTTACTGGGTTTCCTATGACGAATTCAGTCAGGAAGCTCCACAAAACGAAAAAGGCGACCACGGCGTCTTCCTCCAAATTGTTCTGAAGGGACTCGGCGGCCTCACCGGCGCCAAAGTAGAGAGCTTCCTCGACAAAGGCATCCAAGGTTATCGTGAACGTGAAGACCAAGCTTTCTGATTGTCTGCGCCCGCTGATGCTGGGCGCGCTGTTCCTGGGTACCGCGGCCAACGCCGCGGTAGAGTCCATCGACAAAGTAGTGGCCATCGTCGACAACGACGTGGTCATGCAGAGCCAACTGGACCGGCGCGTTCACGAAGTTCAGCAAACCATCGCCAAACGCGGTGCTGCCGTACCGCCTGCCGGCGTACTGGATCAGCAGGTGCTCGAGCGTCTGATCGTCGAAAACCTGCAATTGCAGATCGGCGAGCGTTCCGGCATCCGCATTACCGATGAAGAACTGAACCAGGCTGTCGGCACCATTGCCCAGCGCAACAACATGTCGATCGAACAATTCCGCGCCGCTTTGGCTCGCGACGGCCTGTCTTATGACGACGCCCGCGACCAGATCCGCCGCGAAATGATCATCAGCCGTGTGCGTCAGCGCCGTGTGGCCGAGCGCATTCAGGTGTCCGAGCAGGAAGTGAAGAACTTCCTGGCGTCCGACCTGGGCAAGATGCAGCTGTCCGAAGAGTTCCGTTTGGCCAACATCCTGATTCCTACGCCGGAAAGCGCCAACTCCGAAGCGATTCAGAATGCCGCCAAACAAGCCGACGCGGTTTACCAGCAACTCAAGCAAGGCGCTGACTTCGGTCAGTTGGCAATTGCCAAATCCGCCAGCGAAACCGCACTGGAAGGCGGCGACATGGGCTGGCGTAAAGCGGCTCAACTGCCACCTCCGTTCGATCGCCTGCTGGGCACCATGGCCGTTGGCGACGTAACCCAGCCAATGCGCACGCCGGGCGGCTTCATTATCCTGAAGATCCTCGACAAGCGTGGCGGCGAAGCCCAGGTGCGTGACGAAGTGCACGTACGGCACATCCTGGTCAAACCGAGCCCGATCCGCGACGAAGAAAAAACCAAGGCCCTGGCTCAATCGCTCTACAGCCGTATTCAAGCGGGCGAAGACTTTGGCGAACTGGCGAAAAGCTTCTCGGAGGACCCGGGTTCGGCCCTCAACGGTGGCGACCTGAACTGGATCGACCCGAACGCGCTGGTACCTGAATTCCGCGAAGTGATGGCCAAGACCCCGCAAGGTCAGCTGTCCAAGCCGTTCAAGACCCAATATGGCTGGCACGTTCTGGAAGTGCTTGGCCGCCGCGCCACCGACAGCACCGCGCAGGCCCGTGAGCAGCAAGCGATGACCGTACTGCGTAACCGCAAATACGACGAAGAGCTGCAAACCTGGCTGCGTCAGATCCGTGACGAAGCGTACGTAGAAATCAAACTCCCTGGTGCAGACCAGGCAGCGCAGTGAAACCCAAGCGTTTCGCGCTGACTCCCGGCGAACCAGCCGGCATAGGTCCAGACCTGTGCCTGCTGCTCGCCTCGCAAGCCCAGCCACACCCCCTGATTGCCATTACCAGCCGCGACCTGCTCACCGAGCGGGCCGCGCAACTGGGCGTGACTGTCGACCTGCTGCCGGTAACGCCGGACAACTGGCCGAACGATCCCGCACCGGCCAACAGCCTGTATGTGTGGGATACGCCTCTCAACGCCAAGGTCACCGCCGGGCAACTGGACAAGGCCAATGCGGCTTTCGTTCTGGAAACCCTGACCCGTGCTGGCCAGGGCTGTCTGGATGGGCATTTCGCCGGCATGATCACCGCCCCGGTGCATAAGGGTGTGATCAATGAATCAGGGATCGCCTTTTCCGGGCACACGGAGTTTCTCGCTGACCTGACCCACACCGCGCAAGTGGTGATGATGCTCGCCACCCGCGGCTTGCGCGTGGCGCTGGTCACCACTCACCTGCCCCTTCGCGAAATTGCCGACGCGATCACACCGGAGCGGCTGGAGCGGGTCACACGGATCCTGCACACCGACCTGAAAGAAAAATTCGGCATCGCCCAGCCACGCATCCTGGTTTGCGGGCTTAACCCGCATGCCGGTGAAGGCGGCCATCTGGGCCATGAAGAAATCGACATCATCGAACCCACGTTAGAGCGCCTGCGCGGCGAGGGCATGGACCTTCGCGGCCCCCTGCCCGCCGACACTCTGTTTACCCCCAAATATCTGGAGCACTGCGACGCAGTGCTGGCGATGTACCACGACCAGGGCTTGCCTGTGCTGAAATACAAAGGCTTCGGCGCGGCAGTCAACGTGACCCTCGGCTTGCCGATCATCCGCACGTCGGTCGACCACGGCACCGCCCTGGACCTGGCTGGCAGCGGCAACATCGACACCGGCAGCCTGCAAGTCGCCCTGGAAACCGCCTACCAGATGGCCGAGACCCGTTTATGACCGAGCATTACCAACACCGGGCGCGCAAGCGCTTCGGCCAGAACTTCCTGCACGATGCCGGCGTTATCGACCGCATCCTGCGCTCCATTCACGCCAAACCTGAAGACCGTCTGCTGGAAATCGGTCCGGGCCAGGGTGCATTGACCGCAGGCTTGCTCAACAGCGGCGCCCAACTGGACGTCGTGGAGCTGGACAAGGACCTGATCCCGATCCTCAACCAGCAGTTCGCCGGCAAGAGCAACTTCAATCTGCATCAGGGCGACGCGCTCAAGTTCGACTTCAACAGCCTGAACGCCGCACCAAGCAGCCTGCGAGTGGTCGGCAACCTGCCGTACAACATCTCTACGCCGCTGATTTTTCACCTGCTGAACAACGCCAACCTGATTCGCGACATGCACTTCATGTTGCAAAAAGAAGTGGTCGAGCGCCTGGCGGCGGGTCCTGGTGGCGGTGACTGGGGTCGGCTGTCGATCATGGTTCAGTACCATTGCCGGGTCGAGCATCTGTTCAACGTCGGTCCGGGCGCGTTCAATCCGCCGCCGAAAGTCGACTCCGCAATTGTGCGCCTGGTGCCCCACGCGATGCTGCCGCACCCGGCCAAGGATCATCGCCTGCTGGAGCGCGTCGTTCGCGAAGCTTTCAACCAGCGTCGCAAGACCCTGCGCAACACACTGAAACTATTGCTGAGCAATGCCGAAATCGAAGCCGCCGGCGTCGATGGCAGCCTGCGCCCCGAGCAGCTCGACCTGGCCGCCTTCGTACGCCTGGCCGACAAGCTCAGCGAACAAGCCTTGCAAAAGCCTGCCACCGACTGACAGGCGATGAACGCTATCGGGTAGGACGCCACTCTGGTTTACTACCCGATACTTGGCCTAGACTGAGCTCTATCAGCTACGCCCCGCGTTCCGCTTCGTTTCTAAGGCCTTTTGCATGTCCGATCCTCGTTATCAGGTCGACGTCAGCGTCGTCACCCGCTATCTGGCAGAACAATCGCAACCCGAGCACAACCGCTTTGCCTTCGCCTACACCATCACCGTGCAAAACAATGGCCTGCTACCCGCCAAACTGCTTTCACGGCATTGGGTCATCACCGACGGTGACGGGCATGTCGAGGAGGTTCGCGGTGCGGGCGTCGTCGGCCAGCAGCCGTTGATCGAGGTGGGCAAGAGCCACACTTACAGCAGCGGCACCGTCATGACGTCCAAGGTCGGCACGATGCAGGGCACTTACCAGATGCTCGCCGAAGACGGCAAACACTTCGACGCCATCATCGCGCCGTTCCGTCTGGCGGTCCCCGGAGCGTTGCACTGATGGCGACGTATGCCGTCGGTGACGTGCAGGGTTGCCTTGAGCCGTTGCAATGCCTGCTCAAGCAAGTCGCCTTCGACCCTGCCCGAGACCGTCTGTGGCTGGTGGGCGATCTCGTCAACCGTGGCCCACAGTCGCTGGAAACCCTGCGCTTCCTCTATAGCATCCGCGAAGCGCTGGTGTGCGTACTCGGCAACCACGACCTGCACTTGCTGGCCGTCGGGCAAAACATCGAGCGCCTGAAGAAAGCCGATACCTTGCGTGAGATCCTCGAAGCACCCGATCGCGCGGATCTGCTGGAGTGGGTTCGCCAGCAAAAGCTCATGCACTACGACGAACAGCGCGATATCGCCCTGGTCCATGCCGGCATCCCGCCGCAATGGTCGCTGCGCAAAGCCTTGAAGTGCGCCGCCGAAGTCGAAGAAGCCCTGCACGATGACAACCGCTTCGCGCCTTACCTTGACGGCATGTACGGCAACGAGCCGGTGAAATGGAACAGCGACCTCAAAGGCGCCGCCCGCCTGCGAGTCATCACCAACTATTTCACCCGAATGCGCTTTTGCACCAGCGACGGCAAACTCGACCTCAAGGGCAAGGAAGGCATCGACACCGCACCGCCGGGTTATGCGCCGTGGTTCGCGCACAAGGAACGCAAGACCAAAGGCCTGAAGATCATCTTCGGCCATTGGGCAGCGCTTGAGGGCCAGTGCAACGAGCCTGGACTGTTTGCACTCGACAGCGGTTGCGTCTGGGGTGGCGCCATGACCCTGATGAACGTCGACACCTTCGAGCGCCTGCAATGCAAATGCGACGCCCATGGCCATCTTCAACCGGCAGTCGCCACCTCTATTTCCGAACAAACGTCAGCCAGCGCCCCGCGCTAGACTGCGCTTTCAGCCGAGCCACAGGAGCCCGCCATGAGCGAATTCAAACGCATTCCCCCAGAACAAGCCCAGACCCTGCGCGAACAAGGCGCAGTGGTGGTCGATGTCCGCGACCCGGCTACTTTTACCGCACTGCACATCACCGGCTCGAAGCATCTGGATAACCATTCCCTGCATGCTTTCATTCAGGGTGCCGATCTGGATGCGCCAACGGTAGTGGTCTGTTATCACGGAAACTCCAGCCAGGGCGCCGCTGCTTACCTGATCAGCCAGGGCTTCACTGATGTCTACAGCATGGACGGCGGTTTTGAGCTGTGGCGTACGACCTATCCTTCGGAAACGGCGCAAGGCACGTCCGAATAATTTTTTTGTAACGCGCAAGCCCCGGCCCCCGTGGGCTCGCGCGATTACAGACGAACGGTCTGCCATAACTTATTGCGGATCTTGCCTTTACCTCCCGAATTCCCAACTATCCTTAAGCGCAGGCCATCCAAAACAGGGGAGAGCCGGTACACCGGCGCACGGGTCATCGGGAGTAGCTTTCGGAGTAGTCAGCTCCGGGAGAGTTCTGGGGGGTAAACAGCAACTGCCTGTTCGGTTGCTGCCAGCATCGACTGAGTGATCCGGCGTCGGCTCCACGTATCGAGCGAGGTGACGTCATGAGTATCTTTAGCCACTTCCAACAACGCTTCGAGTCCACACGCCAGGAAGAATTCTCCCTGCAGGAGTATCTGGAACTGTGCAAAAAGGACCGCAGCGCCTACGCCTCCGCCGCCGAGCGTCTACTGCTGGCCATCGGGGAGCCGGAGCTGCTCGACACCTCGACCAATTCGAGGCTGTCGCGCATCTTTTCCAACAAGGTGATCCGTCGCTATCCGGCCTTTGAAGACTTCCACGGGATGGAAGAATGCATCGACCAGATCGTGTCGTATTTCCGCCATGCCGCTCAGGGTCTGGAAGAAAAGAAACAGATCCTCTACCTGCTTGGCCCTGTCGGTGGCGGTAAGTCATCTTTGGCCGAAAAGCTTAAACAGCTGATCGAGAAAGTACCCTTCTATGCAATCAAGGGCTCGCCGGTATTCGAGTCGCCCCTGGGTCTGTTCAACGCCACTGAAGATGGCGCGATCCTCGAGGAAGACTTCGGTATTCCCCGGCGCTACCTCAACACCATCATGTCGCCATGGGCGACCAAGCGCCTGGCCGAATTCGGCGGCGACATAAGCCAATTCCGCGTGGTGAAACTCTATCCGTCGATCCTCAACCAGATTGCGGTCGCGAAAACCGAGCCGGGCGATGAAAACAACCAGGACATCTCGGCACTGGTGGGCAAGGTCGATATTCGTAAACTGGAAGAGTTTCCGCAGAACGACGCCGATGCCTACAGCTATTCGGGGGCACTGTGCCGGGCCAACCAGGGCCTGATGGAGTTCGTCGAAATGTTCAAGGCACCGATCAAGGTGCTGCACCCATTGCTGACGGCCACCCAGGAAGGCAACTACAACAGTACCGAAGGCCTGGGGGCGATTCCGTTCACCGGGATCCTGCTGGCCCACTCCAACGAATCGGAATGGCACACCTTCCGCAACAACAAGAACAACGAAGCCTTCATCGACCGGATCTATATCGTCAAAGTGCCGTATTGCCTGCGCGTCAGCGACGAGGTGAAGATCTACGACAAGCTGTTGTTCAACAGTTCGCTGGCCAAGGCCCATTGCGCACCCGACACGCTGAAAATGCTCGCTCAGTTCACCGTGCTCTCGCGCCTTAAAGAGCCGGAAAACTCCAACATCTACTCCAAGATGCGCGTGTATGACGGTGAAAACCTCAAGGACACCGATCCGAAGGCCAAGTCGATCCAGGAATACCGCGACGCAGCAGGTGTCGACGAAGGCATGAACGGTCTGTCGACCCGCTTCGCCTTCAAGATCCTGTCGAAGGTCTTCAACTTCGATCCGCACGAAATCGCCGCCAACCCGGTGCATCTGCTCTACGTGCTGGAACAGCAGATCGAACAGGAACAATTCCAGGCCGAGACACGCGAACGCTATCTGCGCTTCCTGAAAGAGTACCTGGCGCCGCGTTATATCGAATTCATCGGCAAGGAGATCCAGACTGCCTACCTCGAGTCTTACAGCGAGTACGGCCAGAACATCTTCGATCGCTACGTGCTGTACGCCGACTTCTGGATTCAGGATCAGGAATACCGCGATCCGGAAACCGGCGAGATTCTCAACCGCGTGGCACTGAACGAAGAACTGGAGAAAATCGAGAAACCGGCCGGCATCAGCAATCCGAAGGATTTCCGCAACGAGATCGTCAACTTCGTACTGCGCGCCCGTGCCAACAACAACGGCAAGAACCCAACCTGGCTCAGCTACGAAAAACTGCGGGTGGTCATCGAGAAGAAAATGTTCTCCAACACCGAGGACCTGCTGCCGGTCATCAGCTTCAACGCCAAGGCCAGCAAAGAGGACCAGCAGAAGCACAACGACTTCGTCACACGGATGGTCGAGCGGGGTTACACCGACAAACAGGTACGACTGCTGTCCGAGTGGTACCTGCGGGTCAGAAAATCACAGTAACCCGCTGCCGGTCAGACCGGTTGTCGTTAGCCAGAGGTCTGTGTACGATTTTTCTGTTACACAGACCTCTGGGAGGTGTTCGAAAGTCGGTAACGAGGTTCAGGCAGCATCCACAAGCGCTTGGGGGAGCGTGAACATCCCTTGGCACAGTTCGATGCTGCATAACCGCTCGCCCCTTTCAGGACAGCTTCTAAGGAGCAGTCATGAGCTATGTGATCGACCGACGTCTCAATGGCAAAAACAAGAGCACGGTAAACCGCCAGCGGTTTCTGCGGCGCTACCGTGATCACATCAAAAAGGCCGTCGAAGAGGCGGTCAGCCGGCGTTCCATTACCGATATGGAGCACGGCGAGCAGATCAGCATTCCCGGCCGCGACATCGACGAGCCAGTGCTTCACCACGGCCGGGGCGGCAAGCAGACCATCGTGCACCCCGGCAACAAGGAGTTCACCAGCGGCGAGCACATTGCTCGTCCGCCCGGAGGTGGCGGCGGCAGAGGCCCCGGCAAGGCCGGTAACTCGGGCGAAGGGATGGATGAGTTCGTCTTCCAGATCACCCAGGAAGAATTCCTCGAATTCATGTTCGAAGACCTTGAACTGCCTAACCTGGTCAAGCGTCACCTGACCGGTACCGACACCTTCAAGACCGTACGCGCGGGCATCAGCAACGAAGGCAACCCTTCACGGATCAACATTATCCGCACGTTGCGTTCGGCCCATGCCCGGCGAATCGCCCTGTCTGGCAGCAGCCGGGCCAAACTGCGCGAAGTCAAAGAAGAGCTGGAACGGCTTAGACGAGAGGAGCCGGACAACTTCGGCGACATCCAGGAACTCGAAGCGGAAATCGAGAAACTCAGTGCGCGCATTCACCGAGTGCCATTCCTCGACACCTTTGACCTCAAGTACAACCTGCTGATCAAGCAGCCGAACCCCAGCTCCAAAGCAGTAATGTTCTGCCTGATGGACGTGTCCGGCTCCATGACCCAGGCGACCAAGGACATCGCCAAGCGCTTCTTCATCCTGCTGTACCTGTTCCTCAAGCGGAACTACGACAAGATCGACGTCGTGTTCATCCGCCACCACACCAGTGCCCGCGAAGTGGATGAGGAGGAGTTTTTCTACTCCCGGGAAACCGGCGGCACCATCGTTTCCAGCGCCCTGAAACTGATG
The DNA here is from genome assembly GCF_058148225.1 of Pseudomonas sp. DF5. Lineage (NCBI taxonomy): Bacteria > Pseudomonadati > Pseudomonadota > Gammaproteobacteria > Pseudomonadales > Pseudomonadaceae > Pseudomonas > Pseudomonas sp. DF5. The sequence goes on along the minus strand of NZ_JBYVYM010000020.1, from coordinate 82,487 downwards.
CAGGAGATCATGGCCGAGCGTTATCCGAGCAATGAGTGGAATATCTATGCCGCCCAGGCGTCCGACGGCGATAACTGGAACGACGACTCGCCGATCTGCCGTGACATCCTGATCAACCAGATCATGCCGTTCGTGCAGTACTACACTTATGTTGAGATTACCCCGCGCGAACACCAGGCTCTGTGGTTCGAATACGAACGCATCGCCGAAGCCTTCTCTGACACTTTTGCCCAACAGCAACTGGTTTCGGCCGGGGATATCTATCCGGTCTTCCGTGAACTCTTCCAGCGCAGGTTAGTGACATGACCGCCAAAGAGCAAAAGCGCCAACCCATTTCCACCGGCTCCGAATGGACATTCGAGCTGATCCAGGCCTACGACCGCGAAATCAGTCGTCTCGCGGCCCGCTACGCGCTCGATACCTACCCCAACCAGATCGAAGTGATCACCGCCGAACAAATGATGGACGCCTACGCCTCTGTGGGCATGCCCCTGGGTTATCACCATTGGTCCTACGGCAAACACTTCCTCAGCACCGAGAAATCCTACAGCCGCGGCCAAATGGGGCTGGCCTATGAGATTGTGATCAACTCGGACCCTTGCATCGCCTATCTGATGGAGGAAAACACCATCTGCATGCAGGCTCTGGTGGTGGCTCACGCCTGCTATGGCCATAACAGCTTCTTCAAGGGCAATTACCTGTTTCGTACCTGGACCGACGCCAGCTCGATCATCGATTACCTGGTGTTCGCCAAGCAGTACATCATGCAGTGCGAAGAACGCCACGGCATCGACGCGGTAGAGGACTTGCTCGATTCCTGCCACGCACTGATGAACTACGGGGTCGACCGTTACAAACGCCCTTATCCGATTTCCGCCGAAGAAGAACGCCGCCGGCAGAAGGATCGGGAAGAGCATCTGCAGAAGCAGATCAATGATTTGTGGCGGACCATTCCCAAAGGCGCAGACAAGTTCAGCGACAAGGACAACGCGCGCTTCCCCGCCGAGCCACAGGAAAACATCCTGTACTTCATCGAAAAACACGCCCCGCTGCTGGAACCCTGGCAGCGCGAAATCGTGCGGATCGTGCGCAAGATCGCCCAGTATTTTTATCCACAGCGCCAGACCCAGGTGATGAACGAAGGCTGGGCCACCTTCTGGCACTACACCTTGATGAACGACCTTTATGACGAAGGCCTGGTCACCGATGGCTTCATGATGGAGTTTCTGACGTCCCACACCAGCGTGGTCTTTCAGCCCGGCTTCGACAGCCCCTACTACAGCGGAATCAACCCCTACACCCTGGGTTTTGCCATGTATCGCGATATCCGGCGGATATGCGAACACCCTACCGAAGAGGACTACCGCTGGTTCCCGGAAATTGCCGGCACCGACTGGCTGTCCAGCATCAAATTCGCCATGAGCAGCTTCAAGGACGAGAGCTTCATCCTGCAGTACCTGTCACCCAAGGTGATCCGCGACCTGAAGCTGTTCAGCATCCTCGATGACGACCAAAAGGATGATCTGCTGGTTCCGGCGATCCACGACGAAGAGGGCTATCGAACCATCCGCGAAACCCTGGCGGCGCAATACAACCTGGGCAATCGTGAACCCAACATCCAGATCTACAGCATCGACCGGCGCGGCGACCGCTCGCTGACCCTGCGTCACCAGCAGCACGACCGCAAGCCGCTGGGCGATTCCACCGAGGAAGTGCTCAAGCACCTGCACCGGCTCTGGGGCTTCGACATTCACCTGGAAACCCTGCAAGGGGATCAGGTGGTGAAAACCCACCACGTTCCCCCCAGAAGCGAGCACGGTGAGGGGGACTACGGCCGGCTAGACCTGGCTGTCATTCATCTTTGATCCTGTTTCGGCCTCCGGAAGTTCGACGCAAAGGTTATTCTGTCGAGCTAACGGAGGTTTTTTATGCAGATTTATAAAGTCGGTGGTGCGGTACGCGATCGCCTGCTGGGCAAACCTGTCACCGATATCGACTGGGTCGTGGTAGGCGCCACCACTGAAGAAATGCTCGCCAAAGGCTTTCGCCCGGTGGGTGCGGATTTTCCGGTGTTTCTTCACCCAAAAAGTGGTGAGGAATACGCCCTCGCCCGCACTGAACGCAAAAGCGGTCGCGGTTACGGCGGCTTCACCTTTCACGCCAGCCCCGAAGTTACGCTCGAGGAAGACCTGATTCGTCGCGACCTGACGATCAACGCCATGGCCGAAGACGATCAGCAGAACCTGACCGACCCCTACCATGGCCAGCGAGATCTCGAAGCACGCCTGCTTCGTCACGTTTCCCCCGCGTTCGCCGAAGATCCTCTCCGTGTTCTGCGCGTTGCCCGCTTCGCCGCGCGTTATGCGGGACTGGGCTTCACCGTCGCCCCCGAGACACTGGCGCTGATGCGGCAACTCAGCGAATCGGGTGAACTGGAGGCACTGACCGCGGAACGCAGCTGGAAAGAAATCGCCCGCGCGCTGATGGAAGACCAACCCCAGGTGTTCATCCAGGTGCTGCGCGAGTGCGGTGCGCTCAAGGTGCTGATGCCGGAAGTCGATGCACTGTTCGGTGTACCGCAACCCGAAGCCCATCACCCGGAAATCGACACAGGCGTGCATACCCTGAGCGTGCTGGAGCAAGCGGCACAACACAAACAACCGCTGACCGTACGCTGGGCCTGCCTGCTGCATGACTTGGGCAAAGGACTGACGCCCGAGGAGGAATGGCCCCGCCACATCGCCCACGAGCACAAAGGCCTGAAGCTGATCAAAGCGGTCAACGAGCGCTTCAAGGCACCGAAGGATTGTCAGGAACTGGCATTGCTGGTGGGTGAGTATCACACCCATGGCCACCGGGCTCTGGAGCTGAAACCGTCGACCTTGCTGGAGTTGCTGCAGAGTTTCGACGTCTACCGTCGTCCTCAGCGCTTTGAGGAGTTTATTGCGGCGTGCGAGATGGACGCTCGAGGGCGCAAAGGCCTGGAGCAGCGAAGTTATCCACAGGCGGATTATTTGCGCGGGGCGGCGACTGCAGCGCGAAGCGTGGCGGTTCAGCCGTTGCTGGAGAAGGGATTCAAGGGGCCGGAATTGGGTGAAGCGATCAAGCGCGAGCGGCTCAAGGCGTTGAAGTCTTACAAAGACGCGGCGTCAGCCTGAAAAACTTCGCGGGCAAGCCTCGCTCCTACAGGTTGGTGCCGTTCATACAATCGACGTCAAACTTGTAGGAGCGAGGCTTGCCCGCGAAGGCGTCAGCAAGATCACAGCAGATTCAAGGGGGTCAACTGCTGACCACGCCACTCAAACGCCACTGGCGCCAACACCTGGTCGATCTGCGCCTCACTCCACAAGGCCGCAAAGCTTTTGCCTACGCCCGGATGCACTCTGTCCGGCGCAATCAGCGACAACGGCCACAGCACGAAGGCATTTTTCAGAATCTCTGCCCTGGGCAAGATCAAGCCATCGAAGTTACCCACCAGATCGCCGTACAACAACACGTCGATATCCAGCGGCAAGCCCTTGCGGTCCGGCGCGTAACGGCCGTTATCCGCTTCGATGAATTTCAGCCGCCGATCCAGCTCCATCAGCGGCAGATCGGTATAGGCCGAGACCACAAAGTTAAAAAACGGCCCGCTCTTGATCCCCACCGGCTGGCTTTCGAACACCGCCGAGCAGCGCATATCCACCAGGAAACCCGCCAGGGCGTCCAGGCCTGCCTGCAAATGGGATTCGCGCTCGATATTGCTACCGAGCCCGAGATACACCTGAGTCAGCGACATCCGCGCTCGATCTCCACACCCACGCCCTTGGCCGCCGGAACGGCACCTGGCTTGGTCAGTTTGAGGTGCATCCAGGTGATATTGAACTCACTCATCAGCACTTGCGTCAGACGCTCGGCAAACGTCTCGACCAGCTGGAACTGCGCCTGCTCGGCAAAAGCCTGGATGCGTGACGAAACGCTCGCGTAGTCGAGCGCCAGGGTCAGGTCATCACCCGCAGCAGCCGGACGATTGTCCCAGGCGAAGCTCAGATCAAGTCGCAGACACTGTCGGATGCCTCGTTCCCAGTCGTAGGCACCAATCACGGTGTCGACTTCCAGGCCCTCGATAAACACTCTGTCCAAGCACTTCTCTCCGCTGCACGACAAGGGCGCAATGCGCCGTTAGAATCAGGGCGTCCTCGCCCGGAATAGTTAGCATGTTTTGGTCAATGGCGATTTTCGCCTACCTGCTCGGCTCTCTGTCCTTCGCCATTTTGCTCAGCCGCCTGACCGGTAACCCCGATCCGCGAATGAGTGGCTCGGGTAATGCCGGTGCCACCAATATGTTTCGCCTCGCCGGCAAGAAACTCGCCACCCTGACCTTGCTCGGCGACCTCTGCAAAGGCCTGCTGCCCGTGCTGGTCGCAGGTGCAATGGGCCTTTCACTGCAGGAGCAAGCCTGGATCGGCGTCTGCGCCGTCATCGGCCACCTGTTTCCGCTGTACTTTCGCTTTCGCGGCGGCAAAGGTGTCGCCACCGCGGCCGGCATGCTGCTGGGGCTCTATCCACCCGCTGCGCTGCTGGCGATCTGTGCCTGGCTGCTGACGTTCTACCTGACCCGCACCAGCTCACTCGCCGCCCTGATCGCCACACCACTGACCCTGCCGTTGCTCGCCTGGCAAGAACCGGCGGCACTGCTGCCCATGAGCGCACTCACGGGGCTGATCGTCTGGCGTCATCGCGGCAATCTACGCGACCTGTTTGCCGGACGCGAACGGCATTTTTAAATGCCACATGTGAGAGCCGTTCATCACAGCGCCGACAACTGTTCCATTGGCCAACGCGCCTGCACGCTGATCGCCAGGCTTTCATGCTGACCGGCCTGCAAGCGCTGGCAGCCGGCAAACGCAATCATCGCGCCATTGTCGGTGCAGAACTCCGGACGGGCATAAAACACGTCGCCCTTCATGTCGCCGAGCATTTTTTCCAGTGAAGTGCGCAGCGCCTTGTTGGCGCTGACGCCGCCAGCGATCACCAGACGCTTCATGCCGGCCTGTTTCAGGGCACGCTTGCACTTGATGGTCAAAGTCTCCACCACGGCCTGCTGGAACGCCAGCGAGATGTCGCAACGGGCTTGCTCGCCGTCGTCCCCGGCGCTGATGCATTGCTGCCAGGTGTTCAAGGCGAAGGTTTTCAAACCGCTGAAGCTGAACGCCAGGCCCGGACGATCACACATCGGGCGCGGAAAGATGAAACGTCCGTCAACGCCTTGCGCCGCCAGACGAGCGATCTCCGGACCGCCCGGATAATTGAGGCCCATCATTTTTGCGGTTTTGTCGAACGCTTCGCCGGCGGCATCGTCGAGGGTCTCACCCAAGAGCGTGTACTGACCGATCCCGTCGACCTGAACCAGCTGCGTATGACCTCCCGAGACCAATAAAGCGACGAACGGGAACTCCGGTGGTTGCGGCTCCAGCATCGGCGCCAGCAAGTGACCTTCCATGTGGTGCACGCCCAACGCCGGGATACCCCAGGCAAATGCCAGCGCCTGCGCGCAGGAAGCCCCTACCAGCAAGGCTCCGACCAGGCCGGGGCCGGCGGTATAAGCAATGGCGTCGATCTCGGTCGGCACGCAGTCGGCCTCCGCCAGCACCTGACGGATCAAGGGCAGCATGCGTTTGACGTGATCGCGCGAAGCCAGCTCCGGTACCACGCCGCCATAGGCGCGATGCAGGTCGATCTGACTGAACAGCGCATCGGCCAACAACCCGCGTTCACTGTCGTAAAGCGCGACGCCGGTTTCGTCGCAAGAGGTTTCTAATCCCAGTACTAGCATGGGTTTGCGCCTTGTAGAGGCTGAATTCGAAGGCGCGCATAATAGTCGTCGCGTGATGCCCCGACCAGCGGTTTTCGATCAGAGGCTTTGCATTCCGAGCGATGAGGGGTTAACATCCGCAACCCTTAAAAACCGACGTCTTCAAGTGCTCTTTTGCCGCGAGGATGTTGACCCCGGTAATGAATGAAGGTAGCTCTGGATGCCAGCCGTCAAAGTTAAAGAGAACGAACCCTTCGACGTAGCTCTGCGTCGTTTCAAGCGCTCCTGCGAAAAAGCCGGTGTACTGGCTGAAGTTCGTAGCCGCGAATTTTACGAGAAGCCTACTTCTGAGCGTAAGCGCAAAGCAGCAGCCGCTGTTAAGCGTCACGCCAAGAAAGTACAGCGCGAACAGCGCCGCGCCGTTCGTCTGTACTAATACACAGACGATCGTAGCAAGCTTCTGCCAAGCCCGGCCCTCAGCCGGGCTAATGGCATTTGCGGAAAACGCTTGATGCTTCACCGTCAAAGCCGCAGACGCGACCGAGACAAACCTGCTTCACAGCGTCAGACCTGGCTCTTTTGCCAGCGGTGCACGTCTTTTCTGACGAGCCTTTCAAGGCTACTGACGAGCACACCCACTGATTCCTCTCACGACGATCAGCCCAAGGCGCCTTCTTGCGTGCCCGCTTATGAGCTATCCGAGGCCATTGACTGGCCGTCGCCGGACTCAGCGAAACACTTTCATATAGTCGAATGCTGATTGGTACTAACGTCAGTGGATTTTCGGCAGATACACTTCCCGACAGCGATTACGCACGCGACACCGGTCGAGCCGCACACACTGCGCGCCTCAAACAATGACCCGCGTTCGGCCGCCCTTCGTTTCGGGTCCATTTCAGCGCAGATGACGAGAACGCCATGGCCGGGCTAATTCCCCAGAGCTTCATTGACGACCTTCTGAACCGCACCGACATCGTCGACGTGGTCAGCTCGCGCCTGCAAATGAAAAAGGCCGGCAAGAACTACACCGCCTGCTGCCCGTTTCATAAAGAGAAAACCCCCTCCTTCAGCGTCAGCCCCGACAAACAGTTCTATTACTGCTTCGGCTGCGGCGCTGGCGGCAACGCCCTCGGCTTCATCATGGACCACGACAATCTGGACTTCCCCCAGGCTGTCGAAGAACTGGCCAAAGCCGCCGGCATGGAAATTCCCCGCGAAGAAAGCGGCCGCCCGCACAAACCGCGGCAGCCCACCGATTCGCCGCTGTATCCGCTGCTCACCGCTGCCGCCGATTTTTACCGCCAGGCCCTGAAAAGCCACCCGGCGCGCAAAGCGGCCGTGGATTACTTGAAAGGTCGTGGATTGACCGGCGAAATTGCTCGGGATTTCGGCCTCGGATTCGCTCCGCCCGGCTGGGATAATCTGTTCAAGCATCTGAGCAGCGACACCCTGCAGCAAAAGGCCATGATCGATGCCGGCCTGCTGGTGGAGAACGCCGAAACCGGCAAGCGCTATGACCGCTTCCGCGATCGCGTGATGTTCCCGATCCGCGACAGTCGCGGGCGCATCATCGCCTTCGGCGGCCGGGTACTGGGCGACGACAAGCCGAAATACCTGAACTCACCGGAAACCCCGGTTTTCCATAAGGGCCAGGAACTCTATGGCCTTTACGAAGCGCGCAAGAACAACCGCAACCTCGACGAAATCATCGTCGTCGAAGGCTACATGGACGTCATCGCCCTCGCCCAGCAAGGCCTGCGCAATGCTGTGGCAACCCTGGGCACCGCCACCAGCGAAGAGCACTTGAAGCGACTGTTTCGCGTCGTACCCAACGTACTGTTCTGCTTCGACGGCGACCAGGCCGGCCGCAACGCTGCCTGGCGTGCACTGGAAGCGACGTTGCCGAGCCTGCAGGACGGACGGCGCGCACGCTTTCTATTCCTGCCCGAAGGCGAAGACCCGGACACGCTGGTCCGCTCCGAAGGCACTGACGCCTTCCGCGCGCGGATCAATCAGCATGCACAGCCATTGGCCGATTATTTTTTCCAACAGCTGACCGAGGAATCGGACCCGCGCTCGCTGGAAGGCAAGGCCCACATGGCCACCCTCGCCGCGCCACTGATCGACAAAGTCCCGGGCGCCAACCTGCGCATTCTGATGCGCCAGCGCCTGACCGAAATTACCGGGCTCAGCGGTGAAGCCGTGAGCCAACTGGTGCAAAGCGCACCTCAAGAAGCACCACCGGCGTACGACCCGGGCATTGATTACGACGCCATGCCGGATTACAGCGACTACCATCAGCCGCAGGCGCAGGAGATGTATGTGCCGCAGCAGGAGTGGACGCCGAAGAAACCGGGAGCCGGCGGCAAAAAATGGGACAAGAAGCCGTGGGACAAGAACGGCAAACGTGGCGGCGATCGCGATCAACCACGCGCGCCACGAGTACCGGCTGCTGTAGAGCCACCCACCCTGGCCGCCTTGCGCACGTTGCTGCATCACCCGCAATTGGCCGAAAAAGTCGAGGATGCCGGGCACTTTGCGGCCGAAGACCACACTAACACGCAACTGCTGGTCGCCCTGCTCGAAGCCGTACAGAAGAATCCCAAGCTAAACTCATTTCAACTGATTGCGCGCTGGCACGGCACTGAACAGGGCCGACTGCTGAAAGCGCTGGCAGAAAAGGAATGGCTGATTGATGGAGATAACCTTGAACAACAGTTTTTCGACACCATTACTAGCTTGTCAGCCCGCCAACGCGAGCGAAATCTGGAACAACTTCTTCGAAAAGCGCGTCAAAGTGAGTTGAGTGCCGAAGAGAAAAATCAACTGCGCGACCTTTTAAGCCGCAATGTTTGCGCATCAAACCCGACCTCAACTGGCGCGTGAGGTCATAGCTCAGGTATAATCCTCGGCTTGTTTTTTGCCCGCCAAGACCTTCAGTGGATAGGGTGTTATGTCCGGAAAAGCGCAACAGCAGTCTCGTATCAAAGAGTTGATCACACTTGGTCGTGAGCAGGGCTACCTGACTTACGCGGAGGTCAACGACCACCTGCCGGAGGATATTTCAGATCCGGAACAGGTGGAAGACATCATCCGCATGATCAATGACATGGGGATCAACGTATTCGAGGTTGCGCCAGATAAGGATTCCCTTATGCTGGCCGACGCCGATACCGACGAAGCCGCGGCCGAAGAGGCAGCAGCAGCGTTGGCAGCGGTCGAGACCGACATTGGTCGCACCACCGACCCAGTGCGCATGTACATGCGTGAAATGGGTACGGTAGAGCTCCTCACACGTGAAGGCGAAATCGAAATCGCCAAGCGTATTGAAGAGGGCATCCGCGAAGTGATGGGCGCAATCGCGCACTTCCCTGGCACGGTTGACCATATTCTCTCCGAGTACACTCGCGTCACCACCGAAGGTGGCCGCCTGTCCGACGTCCTGAGCGGTTATATCGACCCGGACGACGGCATTGCGCCGCCTGCAGCCGAAGTGCCGCCGCCTGTCGATTCGAAAGCCGTTAAAGCGGACGACGACACCGACGACGATGACGCCGAAGCGAGCGATGACGAAGAAGAAGCCGAAAGCGGTCCGGATCCGATCATCGCCGCACAGCGCTTTGGCGCTGTTGCTGATCAGATGGAAATCACCCGCAAGGCGCTGAAAAAGCACGGTCGCCACAACAAGGCAGCGATTGCCGAGCTGTTGGCCCTGGCCGAGCTGTTCATGCCGATCAAACTGGTGCCGAAGCAATTCGAAGGCCTGGTCGAGCGTGTTCGCAGTGCCCTGGATCGTCTGCGTCAGCAAGAGCGCGCGATCATGCAACTGTGCGTTCGTGACGCCCGCATGCCGCGTGCCGACTTCCTGCGCCAGTTCCCGGGCAACGAAGTCGACGAGAGCTGGAGCGATGCACTGGCCAAAGGCAAAAGCAAATACGCTGAAGCCATTGGTCGCCTGCAACCGGACATCATTCGTTGCCAGCAGAAGCTGACCGCGCTGGAAACCGAAACCGGTTTGACGATCGCCGAGATCAAGGACATCAACCGTCGCATGTCGATCGGTGAGGCCAAGGCCCGCCGCGCGAAGAAAGAGATGGTCGAAGCGAACTTGCGTCTGGTGATCTCCATCGCCAAGAAGTACACCAACCGTGGCCTGCAGTTCCTCGATCTGATCCAGGAAGGCAACATTGGCTTGATGAAAGCGGTAGACAAGTTCGAATACCGCCGTGGCTACAAATTCTCGACTTATGCCACCTGGTGGATCCGTCAGGCGATCACTCGCTCGATCGCCGACCAGGCCCGCACCATCCGTATTCCGGTGCACATGATCGAGACGATCAACAAGCTCAACCGTATTTCCCGGCAGATGTTGCAGGAAATGGGTCGCGAACCGACCCCGGAAGAGCTGGGCGAACGCATGGAAATGCCTGAGGACAAGATCCGCAAGGTATTGAAGATCGCTAAAGAGCCGATCTCCATGGAAACCCCGATCGGTGATGACGAAGACTCCCATCTGGGTGACTTCATCGAAGACTCGACCATGCAGTCGCCAATCGATGTCGCTACCGTTGAGAGCCTTAAAGAAGCGACTCGCGAAGTCCTGTCCGGCCTCACTGCCCGTGAAGCCAAGGTTCTGCGCATGCGCTTCGGTATCGATATGAATACCGACCACACCCTTGAGGAGGTTGGTAAGCAGTTCGACGTGACCCGTGAACGGATTCGTCAGATCGAAGCCAAGGCGCTGCGCAAGCTGCGCCACCCGACGAGAAGCGAGCATTTGCGCTCCTTCCTCGACGAGTGATCACAAAACCCCCGGCCCAGGCCGGGGGTTTTGCTTTATGCAGATTAAATGCCCCGCACGTCCCCCCCTCCGAATAGCCCGTCTACACTCGAAACATTCCCCCCAAGCCATAACGAGAGCGTTATGCCCAGATGGTCGACCGTGCTTTTTTTGCTGTCGCTGATGACCTGGACCGCAACGGCTGGCGCGCTGACTCTGACCGATGAAGAACGTAGTTGGCTGGCGGCTCATCCGGAATTGCGCCTGGGCGTGGATGCGTCCTGGCCGCCGTTTGAATTTCGCGACGATCATGGGCGTTATCAGGGCCTGGCAGCGGACTATATCAACGTCATCCGGCAACGGCTGGCGATCAAACTCACGCCCATCGAACCGGTCAGTTGGACTGAAGTGCTGCAGCAGGCCAAACAAGGCAAGCTAGACATCTTGCCGGGCATCATGTCGACCCCGGAACGCCAGACCTATCTGTCTTTCACCCGCCCCTACCTCGATTTTCCGATTGTCATTCTGGCCCACGTCGGCGGCCCCCAACCACGCAAACTCGAAGACCTGTACGGGCTGAAGATCGCCGTGGTGGAAAACTACGCTCCCCATGAACTGTTGCGCACCCACCATCCCGATCTGAATCTGGTGGCGATGCCCAACGTCAGCTCGGCGCTGCAGGCGCTTGCCACCGACGCCGTGGACGCCGTCGTGGGCGACCTAGCCTCCAGCGTCTGGAGTCTGCGCCAGCTCAAGCTCGACGGGCTCTACGTCAGCGGTGAGACGCCCTACCGCTACCAATTGGCGATGGCCGTCCCCCCGAACGACAAGCTGTTGGTCAGCATCCTGGACAAAGTCCTGGCAGACATGAGTCCGAGTGAAATCAGCGCCATCCAGGAGCATTGGGTCGGTAACGTCCTGGACCATCGGACCTTCTGGTCCGACGTGCTGGTTTACGGCCTGCCAGGACTATTGGCTCTGATGACCGTGCTGGCAGTGGTGATCCGGATCAATCGCCGACTGAGTTCGGAAATTGCCCGCAGGGTCGACCTGGAACAGGAACTGCGCAGCAGCGAATACCATTACCGCGGGCTGGTGGAGAGTCTTTCAGCCATCGCCTGGGAAGCGCAGATCAGCGATTACACCTACAGCTACGTGTCACCCCACGCCCAGGATCTCCTCGGTTACCCCCTGTCCCATTGGCTGATTCCGGGCTTCTGGCGCAACATCATCCACCCCGCGGACCTCACCCGCGCTCAGGCCTTCTGCGACCGCGAAGTGGCGGCCGGGCGCGATCACAGCGTCGATTACCGGGTCATCACCGCTGACGGCCGCTGTCTGTGGGTCCGCGATATCGTCAGCCTGATCGAACACGGCCATGAACCGGTCCTGCGCGGGCTGATGATCGACATCAGCGAAGCCAAGCGCACCGAAGAGGCGCTGCGCCTGTCGGAGCAGAAGTTCGCCTCAGTGTTCCAGCAATGCCCGGATATTCTGGTGATCGCACGGCTTTCCGATGGCTGCCTGCTGGAAGTCAACGAAGCGTTCGAGGAGCAGATCGGCCTCAAGGCCGAAGACGTCATCGGCCAGACCGCCACCGACCTGAATATCTGGGGCGTTCCTGGCGTAGGACCGGGTTTGCTACAGCGGTTGCAGGCCGGCAGCATCCGCAACCTGGAGATGCCCTTTCGCCGCAGCAATGGCCAGGTGTTCACCGGCCTGATCTCCGCCGAGCCTTTCGACCTCGATACAACCCCGGCCCTAGTGGTCGTCGTACGAGATATCAGTCAGCTCAAGGAAACCCAGCAGCAACTGCAAACCTCCGAAGAGAAATTCGCCAAGGCTTTCCACGCCTCCCCTGACGGCTTGCTGCTGTCCCGGCAGAGCGACGGCCTGCTATTGGAAGTCAATGAAGGTTTCAGCCGCATTACCGGATTCAACAGCGCGATGTCTGTGGATCGGTCGGCGCTGGATCTGGGGATCTGGGTCAATCTCAACGAGCGCAAACAGATGCTCGAATTGCTGCACCGGGATGGTTTCGTCCGCGACTTCAGTTGCCACATCCGCCGCAAGGACGGGCAGATCCGGCTCTGCGAAGTTTCAAGCCGGCCGCTGCCTATCGGCGATGAAGACTGCATGCTGACCATCGCCCGGGACATCACCGAGCGGCACCTGATGCAGGAAAAACTGCAACAGGCCGCCACCGTGTTCGAAAGCACCGCCGAGGGTGTCTTGATCACCGACACCCAACAGCACATCAGCGCAGTCAATCGGGCCTTCACCGAAATCACCGGCTACAGCGAGACCGAAGCACTGGGCCACACCCCTCGCCTGCTCGCCTCAGGCCTGCACGACAGCGCCTTCTATGCGGCGATGTGGCATCAACTGACCGCCGAAGGTCATTGGCAAGGCGAGATTTCCAACCGGCGCAAGAACGGCGAGCTCTACCCGAGCTGGCTGACCATCAGCGCCGTGCGCAACCGGGACAAACTCATCACCCACTTTGTCGCGGTGTTCGCGGACATTTCCAGCCTCAAGCATGCGCAAGCCAAACTCGACTACCAGGCGCACCACGATCCGCTGACCGGCCTGCCGAATCGCACACTGTTCGAAAGCCGCCTGCTGACCGCGCTGAACAACCAGCAGGAAAACGGTGGCCAAGGCGCCGTGCTATTCCTGGACCTGGACCGCTTCAAACACATCAACGACAGCCTCGGTCACCCGGTCGGTGACCTGCTGCTCAAAGGCATCGCCGTACGCCTCAAGGAGCAGTTGCGCGATATCGACACCGTGGCGCGGCTGGGTGGCGACGAATTCATCATCCTGCTCCCCGGCCTGCAACAGGCCAGCGATGCCGACAACATTGCCACCAAGCTGCTCAATTGCTTCAGCGCCCCTTTCCAGGCCGGCGAGCACGAGTTTTTCATCAGCGCCAGTATCGGCACCAGCCTGTATCCCAAGGACGGCTGCGACGTTGCCACGCTGGTCAAGAACGCCGATGCCGCGATGTATCGTTCCAAGGCCAAGGGCCGTAACCGGGTCGAAAGCTACACCCGCGACCTCACCGCCCAGGCCAGCGAGCGCGTGGCGCTGGAGCATGAATTGCGACGCGCCATCGAGCGCAATGAGCTGTTTTTGTACTACCAGCCCAAAATCAGCCTCAAGGATCATCGGCTGGTCGGTGCCGAAGCGCTGATTCGCTGGCATCACCCGACCTTCGGCGATGTGCCCCCCGAGCACTTCATTCCCCTGGCCGAAGAAAACGGCATGATCCTGCAAATCGGTGACTGGGTACTGGAGACCGCCTGCCGGCAGATGTACGAGTGGAGTCAGGTCTATGAGTGCCTCGGCCCACTCTCGGTCAACCTCGCAGGTGCTCAGTTACGCCAGCCGAACCTGCTCGGTCGGATCGAGCAGCTGCTCAAGGACAACCGCCTCAAACCTGATTTTCTGCAACTGGAAATTACCGAAAACTTCATCATGAGCCAGGCTGAGGAAGCGCTGGCGGTGCTGCACCAACTCAAACGCCTGGGTGTGCAGCTGGCGATCGATGATTTCGGCACCGGCTATTCGTCCCTGAGCTACCTCAAGCGCCTGCCGCTGGACATCCTCAAAATCGACCAGTCCTTCGTCCGCGGCTTGCCGGACGACCCGCACGACGCGGCGATTGTCCGCGCAATCATCGCCCTGGGCCGCAGCATGCAATTCACCGTCATCGCCGAAGGCGTCGAAACCCATGCCCAGCAACAATTCCTCACCACCGAAGGCTGCGAACAGATCCAGGGCTACATCGTCAGCCTGCCACTTTCCCCCGACGAATTCGCCGCGACGTTTCTTCGTATAGCCGTATCGGATTTTTCGGATAGCACAGCCGAGAAACCATCGCTATAATCCGCGGCCTACTGAGGGCCTATAGCTCAGTTGGTTAGAGCAGAGGACTCATAATCCTTTGGTCCACGGTTCAAGTCCGTGTGGGCCCACCAAACTCAAAAGCCGCGCATTGCGCGGCTTTTGTGCATCTGAGACATTCACTCTCGATGGATCATTTCCGTTCAATTCACTATCAGTGTCCACAAAACGTCTACAGAGACCGCTGGCTCTATCAGATACCGAGCGTGAATGGACGGTATACCCACCCCTCAACATCCTCACCATCGATCTCCACAGATACATGACACCAGTTTGAGGTGCTATCTGCCGGGGAGTTGGCTCGCTGGCGATGAGACCCGTGCAGACGTCAAATTCCCCGGGGCCTCACATCAAAGACCGTTTGCATCTTAGTCACCGCTTGTTGAAAATCATCGTCTTTTTGCACGAATGGATACGCGCATGAAGTTCGAGAAGACCACGCAGTACAGGTCCGAGGAAGGGATCGTCTTCAATCTGTCTCAAATCACCCTCATGGAAAGCGACCGAGGTCGCCTGCGCGAGCTGCACTTTGGCGAAGCGAAACGCGCCCATTACCAAGTCAACAGCATGGTCGTCTATATGTACGACCGAATGCAGACTCGAAACCTGCCATGCCTGCTGACAGTCTGCATTTCCAATCCCCTGACCCGGCAGCAGGCCGATGCTATCAGCACTATGCGCGGCAACGTCGCCAAGGGAATTGCTGCGGTCTCAGGTGGCGTTGCCGGGAGGGTAGGTGCGTTGGCGGGCCGCTCATTGGCTGGGCTTCAGGTGCAGTCGTGACGACAGGTGTCAACTGGTACCTCAAAGGGGCCCTGCCGAACCTGCATGCAGGTGACGTGCTGGTCAGCATCGAGGGAGAGGTCCATGGCGGGATTGGCCCACAGCGCTCTGTCGTGACGCTGGTCATCAAGGTCTGAGGAACTGCACATGCCCTACATCATGCAAACTGTCGTCCTTCTGGTGCTGGGCGCGATCCTCGTTCAGTTTCTGAAACCATACCCGCTGCGCAAGTGGCTGGGTTTGGCGCTGCTGGCAACGGGCTTGGTCAGCATCTTCAAGGTTGGTGAGCAGCAGGTGCTGGGCTTTGACCTGGAGCTGCTAGCACTGCTGGCCGTGCCGCTGGGCGTGGTGCTTTTCCTGACGCGGCGGCGGTTCACGGAGGGGGACTGAAGCCCTGGCACGATTTCTCGGTGCCGTCTCTGACCCAAAATCATATGGGACAACAGTCGATCAACAGCGCGTTGATCGATGATCTTAGCGTTGGACCTTGCCGGCGGATTGGGGGTTACTTTGAACATAGGCCGCAAAATCAGTACAACCACGGTACAGTACTCAGCTTGAGCAGCCTTCTCAAAATTACGCTTAACGCCACGTATTACGGGGCCTCCAGCTATGCCAACCTACGTTCACCTACGAACGCTTTCTCTAGGCATACCAGCTCGCCCAGCAACTCATAATCCTTTGGTCCACGGTTCAAGTCTGTGTGGGCCCACCAAACAAGAAAGCCGCGCTAATGCGCGGCTTTTGGCTTTCTGAGATTGAGGTTTGATTTTAGGGTTCAGACCAGCCGAGCCACCAAGGCGACGACAGCAAAGGTCACCAGGGCCAGAGCGGCGCCGAGCCCGAACGGCAGTAGTATCGCTCGGGTCGCGGTGGGGGCCGGGCTACGCATGTCTTCAGCCAAGGCGGCCACGTCTCGGTGCAACTGCTCAATGCTGGCTTGAGTCGTGGGGGGTGTGGACATACTGCTTCTTCCTGTGTGGATCACGGGCTCTGCCTAATGCGCTTACCCTAGTTGGATACGGTGAGCTGCTCCGTGGCAAAACTCAAGTGCCGCCGATGATTGGCTGCGCTCTGACGGGCTCGGTATTAGAGCTTGGACCACAGCCCGACAGCGGCGACGAAGGCGGTGACCAGACCGACGCCCACCGCAAACGGATACCAAAAAGCTTCCTGTCTAAGCTTGCTTTCTTCGGCCATAAACTTGCGGGTCTCGGCCATGAATTTCCGGATTTCGACTTGGAGCTTATCGAGTTCCAGATTATCGCGGTCATTCTGTAGCATCAGTCATCCTGTCGGAGCTCGGGTCGCACCATGTGCGCTGCTCCGAGGCGGGTCGTGCGTCATTTTTCCTGTCTGCCGTCTAGGTTATATTTTGCGCAGATGGTGGGTTATCGGATGACGTCCGCTAACGTTGTAGGCAAACTCCGAGAATTGCGTAATGGGCGCATTTGGGCACTTTGCCGCCTTGTTGGGCTTTTCTTCGACGGGATACTCTCCAGACGTCGCTGCCAATGCAGCGATCGGGTGTGGTAACCCGGTGAAACCAGCACAACAGTGCACTCATTACGAATACAGGCAGTTTTTATGCCTGTGATCTTGATATGGCGGCTGTGCGTGGGACGCCCTCGGGCGTGCCGGTTTCCTTGGTTCCCGGTTTACCACCCTGCGTACAGCTGCCACCTTTTCGTGTGGTAACGAAAAGGGCAGCTCCTCGAACCCAGGAGTAGAACCATGACCAAAACAATTCCGCCCGCAGCTTCCGAACTGAAAACCATCGGCCTCACGCCCTTCACCTATTGCTCGGATCAGCCACTGTTCCACGTCAGCGCTGGCGTCCCCATCCTCGACGCATTGACTCAAACCTCCGACCTGCTATCCCTCGCCAAATCATTTGCCGAGGACGCAGCCTACGCAAAAGACACCGACCGCCACGCCTGGGCCGCGCACTATCTGACGGCGATGAGCAAAGCGGTGATTGATGATGTGGTGAAAGTGCTGACACCGCGACCTGCCCGGACCGCGACGGAGTCCGAAGAATAGCGGCCGAAAACCGTGGGATCAGCCCCGAGTAGGAACTAGGGGTAATGCCCGTCAGTTAAGCCTTAATGCAATCTGTAGCAGCTGGCGAAGCCTGCTGCTACAGGGAGTGCGGCGCGGCGGGCCAAACACTCAACATTGGAATGGCCTGCACGGGGCCCAGCCGCTCAAGCACTTCACCGGTCAACACAACCTCATACGTATCCGCCGGCCGCCCCCACTGCTCAACAATGACCATGCGCTCCACCAAAAGTCCTGCCAATCCAGTAATCGTCTCGGCCAATTCTTCGACGATTTCTTGAGTGCGCAACCACAAGCGATCATTAATTTCTGTCAGCTCAGCAATGATGCGATCAGACGACGCTGGATCCGTATCGGGATAGGCGATGTTTCGAAGCAAGTACCGCAACTCTCTTATTTTTGCGTGATCCTGTTCCGCTCCAAACTCTCCGTTCAGGATGGCTGCCGCTTTCGACTTATGGACGCGTTTCTCGGGCGAGTGCTTTGCAGGCAAGGTCTGCGCCATGGCGCCGGCGCAGAGGACCATTATGCGGGCTTCCAAATGTTCCTTCATGGCTTCGAGCGACGAAATGGACCGCGTCAAGGTAATGGAGGCCCCGCCATGATGCGTCAGGCCCATGGTCACTTTCAGGGTCACATCACCCGTTTCAAAACCCAGGGCTCGGGCTACGACGTAATGCCCCATTTCGTGATTGGCAATTTGCAATGCATAGTCGCGCAGAGCCGCAGGCATACCCTTCATTTCATCCCCTCGCTTCGCAGCTCCTGGTTACGCATTCGACTACGAGTGAGAATTTGTGTCCATCCAATTAACCCGTTGAGGGCATGGACTGCCTGTAATATGCCTGCCCATTGCTCTGTACCGCTGGAGATACCCCTTTGCCTGACACTCGCCCGCCCGTTCTCGACGAAATCGACCGCCAATTGATCGCCGCCCTGCAGATCAATGCCCGTGAAAGTGTGGCCATGCTCGCCCGGCAGCTGGGCATCGCCCGCACCACCGTCACTTCGCGCCTGGCACGGTTGGAAAAGGCCAAGGTGATCACCGGTTACGGTGTGCGACTGGGTCAGCGTGTGGTGGATGGCGGATTGCAGGCTTACGTCGGGATTACGGTGCAACCGAGGTCTGGCAAGGAAGTGCTGCGACGACTTAGCGCCATGGCTCAGGTGCAGCAGCTGTGTGCGGTGAGTGGCGAGTTTGATTATGTGGCGTGGTTGCGCACCGATTCGCCGGAGCAGCTGGATCAGTTGCTGGATCAGATTGGAAGTGTAGATGGGGTGGAGAAGACGACGACTTCGATCATCCTGAGCAGCAAGATTGATCGAGGGCAGCCGGTTTGAGGCCTTCGGTGTCTGGTCGGGCCTCATCGCGGGCAAGTCGGATCGCCGCACTGCTCACACCTACAATATGTAGTGATATATCGTCATATTGATAAAACAATTAGCAAAACGACGACACATTGCGTCTTATTAACGTGTTCTACGCTCTCTAGAATGGCTGCCATCTTTTCCTATACTCAGACGCGCATCCTGCGTCGGGTCGCCAGCAAGGTCAGCCATGAACAAGAACAATCGCCATCCTGCAGACGGTAAAAAACCAGTCACTATTTTCGGCCCGGATTTTCCTTTCGCCTTCGACGACTGGATCGAGCACCCGGCCGGCCTGGGGAGCATTCCAACGCACAATCACGGCGCCGAAGTGGCGATTGTCGGGGCTGGCATTGCCGGTCTGGTGGCCGCCTATGAACTGATGAAACTGGGCCTCAAACCGGTCGTCTACGAAGCCTCGAAAATGGGCGGTCGTCTGCGCTCCCAGGCGTTCAACGGTGCCGAAGGCATCATCGCCGAGCTCGGCGGCATGCGTTTCCCGGTGTCTTCTACTGCGTTTTACCACTACGTCGACAAGCTCGGCCTCGAGACAAAGCCCTTCCCGAACCCATTGACACCCGCGTCTGGCAGCACGGTGATCGATCTGGAAGGCAAAACCCATTACGCACAGAAACTGGCGGATCTTCCTGCACTGTTCCAGGAAGTCGCTGACGCCTGGGCCGATGCCCTGGAAGACGGTTCGCGCTTCGGCGAGATCCAGCAAGCGATCCGTGATCGCGACGTGCCGCGCCTCAAGGAATTGTGGAACACCCTCGTGCCGTTGTGGGACGACCGCACGTTCTACGATTTCGTCGCCACCTCCAAAGCCTTCGCCAAGCTATCGTTCCATCATCGCGAAGTGTTCGGCCAGGTCGGTTTCGGCACCGGTGGCTGGGACTCGGACTTCCCCAACTCGATGCTGGAAATCTTCCGCGTGGTAATGACCAACTGCGACGATCACCAACACCTGGTGGTCGGCGGCGTGGAACAAGTGCCGCAGGGTATCTGGCGCCATGTGCCGGAGCGTTGCGTGCACTGGCCGGAAGGCACCAGCCTTAGCTCGCTGCACAACGGCGCGCCACGTACCGGCGTGAAGAAAATTGCCCATGCGGCAGGCGGCCGTTTTGCGGTCACCGACAACTGGGGCGATACGCGCGAATACGCAGCGGTGCTGACCACTTGCCAGAGCTGGCTGCTGACCACCCAAATCGAATGCGACGAGAGCCTGTTCTCGCAAAAGATGTGGATGGCCCTGGACCGCACTCGCTACATGCAGTCGTCGAAAACTTTTGTGATGGTCGACCGCCCGTTCTGGAAGGACAAAGACCCGGAAACCGGCCGCGACCTGATGAGCATGACCCTCACTGATCGCCTGACCCGTGGCACGTACTTGTTCGATAACGGCGACGACAAGCCTGGGGTGATTTGCCTGTCGTACTCGTGGATGAGCGACGCCCTGAAAATGCTTCCACAGCCAGTGGAAAAGCGCGTGAAGCTGGCGCTGGATGCGCTGAAGAAGATCTACCCGAAAGTCGACATCGCCGCGCGGATCATCGGCGATCCGATCACCGTGTCGTGGGAAGCCGACCCACATTTCCTCGGAGCCTTCAAAGGCGCCCTGCCCGGTCACTACCGCTACAACCAGCGCATGTACGCGCACTTCATGCAGGACGACATGCCGCCCGAGCAACGCGGGATTTTCATCGCCGGCGATGACGTTTCGTGGACGCCGGCGTGGGTTGAAGGCGCGGTGCAGACCTCGCTCAACGCGGTGTGGGGCATCATGAAACACTTCGGCGGTGAAACTCACGCCGAAAACCCGGGTCCAGGAGATGTGTTCAACGAAATCGGTCCGATCGCCCTGCCCGAGTAAGAGGAATCCGAAATGCGCGTAGCCCTTTACCAATGTCCACCGCTGCCCCTGGATGTCCCAGGCAACCTGCAACGCCTGCATCAACTGGCGCTGGAGGCCAAGGGCGCGGACTTGCTGGTGGTACCGGAGATGTTCCTGACCGGCTACAACATCGGCATAGACGCCGTCAGCGTGCTGGCGGAGGTGCACAACGGTGAATCGGCGCAGCACATCGCGCGCATCGCCAAGGCAGCCGGGATCGCCATTTTGTATGGCTACCCCGAGCGTACCGAGGACGGGCAGATCTACAACGCCGTGCAGTTGATCGACGCCAATGGCGAGCGGCTGTGCAACTACCGCAAGACTCATCTGTTCGGTGACCTCGATCACTCGATGTTCAGCCCCGGGCCGGATGAGTTTCCGTTGGTTGAACTCAACGGCTGGAAGCTTGGCTTTTTGATCTGCTACGACCTGGAATTCCCGGAGAACGCCCGGCGTTTGGCGTTGGCCGGAGCCGAGTTGATCCTGGTGCCGACGGCGAACATGATTCCCTACGATTTCATCGCCGACGTCACCGTCCGCGCCCGGGCCTTCGAAAACCAGTGTTATGTGGCTTACGCCAACTACTGCGGGAGCGAGGGCGAGATCCAGTATTGCGGCCAGAGCAGCATCGCCGCGCCGGATGGAAGCCGTATCGCCCAGGCCGGCCTTGATGAAGCACTGATTGTCGGTGAGCTGGATCGCCAGCTGATGATCGATTCCCGCGCTGCCAATCGCTACTTCCTCGATCGCCGTCCCGAGCTTTACGGCGCGCTGAACAAGCGCTGATCCACTTAGGGGGCGTTCTCAATCAGTTTCCCCGGCGCAGTGTGGAAACTCATTGAGAACGCCCCCTAATCCGCTAGCATTAGCGCTTCCCTGTTCTGGAAGTGCTCATGCCTGCGCTGAATCACCCCCACCTTCACACTGAAACCCTGGCCAACGGTCTGCGGGTGACGCTGCGTCATGCTCCCGGTTTGAAGCGCTGCGCCGCGGCGTTGCGGGTCGCTGCCGGCAGTCACGACGTGCCACCGGCCTGGCCGGGGCTGGCGCACTTTCTTGAGCATTTGCTGTTCCTGGGTACGGAGCGCTTTCCTGCAGAGCAAGGGCTGATGGCCTACGTACAAGGTCATGGCGGGCAGGTGAATGCGCGCACCAGCGAACGGACGACGGACTTCTTTTTCGAACTGCCGCCCCAGGCGTTCAGCGCTGGGCTGGAGCGTCTGTCAGACATGCTCGCCCATCCGCGTATGAATCCGGATGATCAGCGGCGCGAACGGGAAGTGCTACACGCTGAATTTGTCGCCTGGTCGCGGGATGCCACAGCCCAGCAGCAATTCGCGCTGTTCGATGGGCTCTCGGCGGCTCACCCGTTACGGGCGTTTCATGCTGGCAACCGTTACAGCCTGCCGATTCCACAGCCCGAGTTTCAGCAAGCGTTGAAGGACTTTTATCAGCAGTTTTATCAGACCGGGCAGATGACGCTGAGCCTGGCCGGCCCGCAGAGCCTCGAAGCATTGAAAGGGGCGGCGCAGGCGTTTGCCCTTGCCATTCCCGCCGGAGAAAAAGTCCCCCAGGCAAAGCCCAACCTGTTGATGGATTCATCGGCCAATAGTTATCAACAGGCTGGAGAACGTCGACTGGATCTGCTGTTCACCTTCGAAGGGCTGCCCGACTCATCGCCCGAAGCGCTGGCATTCCTGTGCCATTGGCTGACCGCCGCAAAACCCGGCGGCCTGGTCGCGCAGCTGCGAGACAGCGGGCTGGCAGACAACCTGAAAGCCGCGCCGCTCTACTGCTACGCCGGGCAAGCCTTGCTGCACATCGAATTCACGCAGCCCGCAAACGCCACGCAATCGGGCAACGTGATCTGCGAACGGCTTCTGGATTGGCTGGGCTTTTTTGCCTCCCGTCAGGATTGGGCCCAATTGCGCGAAGAATACGCAGCCCTGCAGCAGCGCCAACAACAAGTCAGCAGCGCCTTGCAACTGGTCCAACGGGACAGTGAGCAACTTGAACCGGGGTTGTCCGAACAGGGCGTTGTCGCCCTCAAGGCAATCCTGCAACAAATCGGCGCTGTGGATAACTTCACCGGCCAGTGGCAACTGCCGACCCCCAACCCGTTTTTGCGTACCGATACTCCAGCCCCGAATGCCGGCTTGATTCGCGGCCAGACCAGCGCCCACCGTGGCCTGCGGACCTTTGCCCAGGATCGCTCGCGCAGTCGCCGCGAACGTTCGCCGATGCAGTTCAGTCAGGCGTTGCCGGATAACACGGATGAAGGCGCGGTTTATCTGCGCTGGCGCCTGGAGTCGGCGCCTCATGGCCGTCTTCAGACCAATCTGGAAAACAACCTGGGGCCGTTGCGCGAGGATGCACGTCAGGCCGGTGTCGACGTTTCCTTCAGCGCATCGGGCAATGAGTGGCTGCTGAAACTGACGGGCCTGCAGGAGCCGATGCCAACAGTCCTCGAACATGTGCTGAAAGCGCTGACAAAACCTGATGCCCGTTTCTTACAGGAAGCACCGACGGCCACCCCATTGATGCCGATTCGACAGCTGCTCAAGGCGTTGCCCGATCTATGCACTGAGCACACCGCAGCCTCGGATGACTTGCAGCAACTCTGGTCGAGTGCGCGCTGGGATGGCCTGGCGACCGGACTGTCGGCCCAGACGCAAGCGGCGATGGGGTTGGCGTTGAGTCGTGTGCCGGGAACGCCTGACCATCAATCGACGTTGCCTTTGTCGATCGGCTCACAGCATCTCTGGAACGCCATCGATACCGGCTCCAGCGAACACGCGCTGTTACTCTTTTGTCCGACGGCAACCCATAACATCGCCGACGAAGCTGCCTGGCGCTTGCTCGCACATGTGTGCCAGACACCGTTCTATCAACGCTTGCGGGTGGAGCTGCAGCTCGGTTACGCGGTGTTCAGCGGCCTGCGCCAGATCAACGGTCAGACCGGGCTGTTGTTCGGCGTGCAATCGCCGAGCGTCGCGCCTCTGGACTTGTTGCAGCACATCGAACAATTCCTCGGCGAACTGGAAGGGATGATCGAAAGCATCGATGAGCTGACCTTCATCGCCCAACGCCAAGCCCTGGCCAACCAATTCGACAGCACCGCCCTGCCCAACGCCCAGGCCGCCGAACTGCTCTGGCAAGGGAAACTGGCCGGCCACTCGTCGGATTATCTGGGCCTTTTACCTCAAGCGATTCTGATGATCGACCGCAAAGCCTTACTGGCCGCGGCACAGCGACTGAATAGGGCCGAAGGCGGCTGGCGCTGTCTGGCCAGCGGACCTTGCCCGACTACGCGTTGGCAAGTGGCAAAATGATCATTACCGGCGCTGCAATTAGCTTTCTCAAAGATTCGCAGCCAATCGCTCTGTAATTTTGAGTAACATAGCCACCTAACTATCTGAACATCTCCGACTGGAGGTGGACTATATGTATAGGTCTCAACTGTCCCATCCACCCGAAGGAGCGCTCTTATGTCCTGGTCCAAACCTGCTTACACCGACCTGCGTATCGGCTTCGAAGTCACCATGTACTTCGCAAGCCGCTAAGCTCTGCCGTTTGGTAGAGAATGCAGTGCTACGCCTCGGCTTGCCGGGGCGTTTTTATTTTCAGTTTTCAATGATGGAGCGGCCATGTTTGTCCAGATTCTAGGTTCCGCCGCCGGCGGCGGTTTCCCCCAGTGGAACTGCAACTGCGCGAACTGCGCAGGTTTTCGCGACGGCAGCCTGCGGGCCGAGGCGCGTACCCAGTCGTCCATCGCGATTTCCGATGACGGCGTGAACTGGGTGCTGTGCAATGCTTCGCCGGACATCCGCGCCCAGCTCCAGAGTTTCGCGCCGATGCAACCGGGACGCGCGCTGCGTGATACCGGCATCAGCGCAATCATCCTGATGGACAGCCAGATCGACCACACCACCGGCCTGCTCAGCCTGCGCGAAGGTTGCCCGCATCAGGTCTGGTGCACTGACATGGTCCACGAAGACCTGAGCACCGGGTTCCCGTTGTTCACCATGCTGACCCACTGGAATGGCGGGTTGAACTGGAACCGTATCGAGCTCGATCAGAGCTTCACCGTCCCGGCCTGCCCGAACCTGCGTTTCACCCCACTGCCCCTGCGCAGCGCCGCCCCACCCTACTCGCCGCACCGCTTCGACCCGCATCCGGGCGACAACATCGGCCTGATCGTCGAAGACCTGAGCACCGGCGGTAAATTGTTCTATGCACCGGGCCTGGGCAGGGTCGATGCTCCGCTGTTGAAAATCATGGCCAGCAGCGATTGCCTGTTGGTGGACGGTACGATGTGGGACGACGACGAGATGCAGCGCCGTGGTGTCGGCACGCGCACGGGGCGGGAAATGGGCCACTTGGCGCAGAACGGCCCCGGCGGCATGCTCGAAGTGCTGGAACAACTGCCCAAGCAGCGCAAAGTGCTTATCCACATCAACAACACCAACCCGATTCTCGATGAGGATTCGCCAGAGCGTGCGGAGCTGGCCCGTCGTGAAGTTGAAGTGGCTTATGACGGCATGAGTATTGTGCTGTAGCGGATGGCCCCATCGCGGGCAAGCCACGCTCCCACAATAGATCGCGTAATCCTGTGGGAGCGGGCTTGCCCGCGAAGGCGCCCGACCAGACACCAAAGAATCCACCGGTTGTTCCCGGAGAACCGCAATGACTGACATTCCAATGTCCCCCGCCGAATTCGAAGCGGCCCTGCGCGCCAAGGGCGCCTACTACCACATCTATCACCCCTATCACGTGGCGATGTATGAAGGCCGGGCGACGCGCGAGCAGATCCAGGGCTGGGTCGCCAACCGCTTTTACTATCAGGTGAACATCCCGCTCAAGGATGCTGCGATCCTGGCCAACTGCCCGGACCGCGAAATCCGCCGCGAGTGGATTCAGCGCCTGCTGGACCATGACGGCGCCCCCGGTGAAGACGGCGGTATCGAAGCCTGGTTGCGTCTTGGGCAAGCCGTTGGCCTCGACCCGGATCAGCTGCGCTCTCAGGAACTGGTGCTGCCCGGCGTGCGTTTCGCCGTGGATGCCTACGTCAACTTCGCCCGCCGGGCCCGTTGGCAGGAAGCCGCCAGCAGCTCATTGACCGAGCTGTTCGCGCCGCAGATCCACCAATCGCGCCTCGACAGTTGGCCGCAGCATTACCCGTGGATCGACCCGGCCGGTTACGAATATTTCCGCACACGCCTGGGCCAGGCTCGCCGGGATGTGGAGCACGGTCTGGCGATCACGTTGCAGCATTACACTACGCGGGAAGGCCAGGAGCGCATGCTGGAAATTCTCCAGTTCAAACTGGACATTCTTTGGAGCATGCTCGATGCCATGAGCATGGCCTACGAACTGAACCGCCCGCCGTACCACAGCGTGACCGAACAGCGGGTCTGGCATAAAGGAATCACCTTATGAGTTTTGATCGCAGCAAAACCCCGACCTGGCGTCCCGGCTACCGTTTCCAGTACGAACCGGCGCAAAAAGGCCATGTGTTGCTCTACCCCGAAGGCATGATCAAACTCAACGATAGCGCCGCGCTGATCGGCGGTTTGATCGATGGCCAGCGAGATGTTGCGGCCATCATCGCCGAGCTCGACAAACAGTTCCCCGGCGTGCCCGAGCTCGGTGACGACATCGAGCAATTCATGGAGGTCGCCCGTGCTCAGCACTGGATCGAACTTGCCTGATTCCGCGTCAGGCAAGTTACCGCCCAAGCCCGAAATCGGCCTGCCGCTGTGGCTGCTGGCCGAACTGACCTACCGCTGCCCGCTGCAATGCCCGTATTGCTCCAATCCACTGGATTTCGCCGAGCAAGGCCAGGAGTTGACCACCGAGCAGTGGATCAAGGTCTTTCGCGAAGCCCGGGAAATGGGCGCGGCGCAGTTGGGCTTTTCCGGTGGTGAACCGCTGGTACGCCAGGACCTCGCCGAGTTGATCGCTGAGGCGCGCAAACTGGGGTTCTACACCAACCTGATCACCTCCGGCATCGGCCTCACCGAGCAGAAAATCAGCGACTTCAAAAAGGCCGGTCTGGACCACATCCAGATCAGTTTTCAAGCCAGCGACGAGCAGGTGAACAATCTGCTGGCCGGCTCGAAAAAGGCCTTCGCGCAAAAACTCGAAATGGCCCGTGCGGTGAAGGCACACGGCTATCCGATGGTGCTGAACTTCGTCACCCATCGGCACAACATCGACAAGATCGACCGGATCATCGAGCTGTGCATTGCCCTTGAGGCAGACTTCGTCGAACTCGCGACGTGCCAGTTCTACGGCTGGGCGCAGCTCAATCGGGTCGGCCTGTTGCCGACCAAAGAGCAACTGGTTCGCGCCGAACGCATCACCAACGAATACCGCGCCAAACTGGAAGCCGAAGGGCATCCGTGTAAGCTGATTTTCGTAACGCCGGACTATTACGAAGAACGTCCGAAAGCCTGCATGAACGGCTGGGGCAGTATTTTTCTGACGGTCACACCAGACGGAACCGCCCTGCCCTGTCATGGCGCCCGACAGCTGCCGGTGCAGTTTCCCAACGTGCGCGATCACAGCATGCAGCACATCTGGTACGACTCGTTCGGCTTCAACCGCTTTCGCGGTTACGACTGGATGCCCGAGCCGTGCCGCTCCTGCGACGAGAAAGAAAAGGACTTCGGCGGCTGCCGTTGCCAGGCGTTCATGCTCACGGGTGACGCGAGCAATGCCGACCCGGTGTGCAGCAAGTCGGAACATCACGGCGTGATCCTCAAGGCCCGCGAAGAAGCCGAGCACGCGACCCAGACCATCGAACAACTGGCCTTTCGCAATGAACGAAACTCACGCCTCATCGCCAAAAGCTGAACCCTTGAGCGCCGCCAGGGCCGTCGCGGCCGGTATCGACTTCGCCGAGTTGCAGGTCGGGCCACATGGCCTGTTCTGGAACGAGTACCGCCCCGAAGATGCTGCCTGCCGAGTCTGGCAGTGGCGCGACGGTCAGGCCCATTGCCTGACGCCACCCACGTTCAGTGCGCGCAGCCGGGTGTACGAATATGGCGGCGGCGCGTTTTGTCTGACCGATGACGGGCTGGTGTTCGTCAACGAGGCCGATCAGCAGCTGTATCGGCAATCACTGAGCGATGAGACACCTGAGGTGCTGACTTCAAGTGAATGCCGTTACGGCGATCTGCAGTTCGCCAACGGGCAAGTTCTGGCAGTGGAAGAGAATCGCGATCGGCATCGCCTGGTGGCGATCGATCTGGCAGATGGCCGACGCCATCTGCTGGCCGAGGGTGCCGATTTCTACGCGGCACCGACCCTGAGCCCCGATGGCCGGCGACTGGCCTGGATCGAGTGGAATCGCCCGGATCAGCCCTGGACCGCTACTCGCCTGATGGTTGCCGAACGCCAGAGCAATCACACCTTTGCGTCGCCGCGCTGTGTGGCCGGCGACGGTCCTCAGGAGTCGCTGCAACAACCGAGATTCGATGACAGCGGCCGTCTGTATTGTCTGACCGATCGCGGCGGTTTCTGGCAGCCGTGGGTGGAGTCGACCGACGGTCTGAGCCCACTCCCGAGCGCTGCTGCCGACCATGGACCGGCGCCCTGGCAATTGGGTGGTTGCACCTGGTTACCGTTGAGCGAAGACACTTATCTGGCGAGTTGGACCGAAGAGGGTTTTGGGCGACTGGGGCTTTGTCATGGCGATGGCTCCCGTGAGGATTTCACGGGCGACTACAGCCGCTTCCGCCATCTCGCACAGGATGACCAGTTCATCTACTGCATCACCGCTTCACCAGTCAGTTCGGCATCGGTGATTGCCATTGACCGCAAGACCCGGCAGGTGAAGACCCTCGCCGGTGGCGTTGTCCCCCTGCCGGCCGATCAAATCAGCCGCCCGCAAACCCTGCGTTATCCGAGCGGTTCGGGCGAGGCCCACGGGTTCTTCTACCCGGCAATGAACGACAATACGAAACCGCCCTTGGTGGTGTTCATTCACGGCGGACCGACGTCGGCCTGCTACCCGATGTTCGACCCGCGAATCCAGTATTGGGCACAACGGGGCTTCGCCGTGGCCGACCTCAATTACCGGGGTAGCAGTGGTTACGGCCGCGCTTATCGCCAGGCGCTGCATTTGAGCTGGGGCGATGTCGATGTAGAGGACGCCTGCGCGGTGGTCGACTACCTCGCCGAACGTGGACTGATCGACGGCAGTAAAGCGTTTATCCGCGGCGGTAGCGCCGGCGGGTATACCGCGTTGTGCGCACTGGCCTTTCACAAGGTGTTTCGTGCGGGCGCCAGCCTGTATGGCGTCAGCGATCCCGTTGCGCTGGGTCGTGTTACCCACAAGTTCGAAGGTGATTATCTGGACTGGTTGATCGGCGACCCGGTGCAGGACGCTGAGCGCTACGCAGCGCGCACGCCGCTGCTGCACGCGCACAACATCAGCGTTCCGATGATCTTCTTTCAGGGTGAACTGGACGCCGTGGTGGTGCCGCAACAGACCCGCGACATGGTCAAGGCGCTACAGGACAATGGCATTCTGGTCGAAGCGCATTACTACGGCGACGAACGCCATGGCTTTCGCAAGGCCGGCAACCAGGCCCATGCGCTGGAGCAGGAATGGTTGTTTTATCGGCGGGTGATGGAGTAGGTGGGCTGAAATCGTAGCGCCTCATTTAATCAACCTGCGGTGTTCGTCAGGGTTCAGTGCGATGCTTCAGGCCAGTATCTCCAGGCCGTGTTTCTGAACGATGCTCAGCAACTTCAGAGCCATACCGCTGGGGTGTTTGGCTCCCGCCTCCCATTGCTTGACCGTCGAAGCGCTGGTGTTCAGATAACGTGCAAACACTGGCTGGCTGACATTGTTACGTTCACGTAGCGCTTTGATCTGCTCAGCCGGGATCGCGTCCGGAACCGTTGCAAGACATGACTCGTCGAATTCACGCATGGTCGCCTTACTGATGGCACCGATGGCATACAAAGCACTGGCTGACTCGTGTACCGACTCAAACACGTCACTTTTGAATGTCTTACTCATGGGGTATCTCCACAAACTCCTTAGTGTCCAGCAAGTGCTGGACCTGCATCTCGGTCAATGTGCCATAAACCTTGGCTAATCCCCGCAGTTGAGTCAGCTCCGCAAGGCTGATATTGCTTCGATCCTTCTTGGCAAACAGCAATTGATAGATCCAATAATACCCACCCTTTGCCAGAACAATTGAGCGGTGGCGGTTGGCATTCAAACGTTTTTTCCAGACCCCGCCGCCGAGATTGTCCGCCTGGCCTTCGAGCATTTCGGTGAATGCCTCCCGAAGCTCTTCATCACCGACCCAAGCCTTACCGGCCTGCATCGCAAAACGCTTTGTCTTGAATAACCTCGGTGACATCGGCATCCCTTCCATAAAACATACCACTCAGTGGTATAGAACTCAAAGCCATTGCCACAACCATGTTGTTTCGCTGGCATCGGCACTCCTTGCCGACTCCTTCTAAAAAGCCATTGATCCCGCTATCGCTCAAGCACTGAAATGCCTTCGGCAAAACGCAGAGACAAAAAAACGCCCCACGCGAAAGGAATCAAACGTGGGGCGCTGCGTTATACCGCGAGACGGTTCGGAAATTCGTGTAGGGCGGGTCTGATCAGACCGCAATACCTTTGCGGCACTGCAGTTGCGCGGTGCGTACGCGGGAGAAGGCGCGGGCCAGGCGCAGGAGCATTTCGTCGATATTGGCCTTGCTGACGGTGAGGGCCGGGGTAAAGCGCAGGCAATCGGGTTGCGGAGCGTTGAGCAACAAGCCTTCATGCAACGCGGCTTTGACTACGGCGTCAGCTGAATCGTCGGACAGGGCAAGCCCCCAAAGCAGCCCTTGCCCACGCAATTCACCATGACCATAGCGATGGGCCAGACGACTCAGGCCTTCGCCCAGATGCTGAGCGGTTTCCCGCATATGATCGAGAAAGCCCTTGTCTTGCACGCTGTCGAGCACGACAAGCCCGGCGGCACTCATCAACGCATTGCCATGATGAGTGCCGCTCATTTCGCCGATTTCGAAACAACAGGCCTTGCCTCGCGCCAACAATGCCGCCAATGGCACGCCACCACCGAGCCCTTTGCCGAGCACCACGATATCTGCCCGTACGCCGTAGGACTGTTCGGCAAGCAATGTGCCGCAGCGACCGACGCCGGTTTGCACTTCGTCAAATATCAGCAGAATGCCAAGCTCACGACACAAGCGCTCGACACCCTTGAGGTAGTGCTCGGTGGCGGGAATCACCCCGGCCTCGCTCTGGATCGGTTCGAGCATGATCGCGACCGTCTGGGCATCCACGGCCGCATGCAAGCTGGGCAGGTCATTGAACGGGACATGGCTGAAGCCCGGCAACTGTGGCTCGAATCGGTTGATCAGATTCGAACTGTCCGACGCAGAAATCGTCCCGAGGCTACGGCCATGACAGCCTTTACTGGCCACAATGATCCGCGAAGCGCCGCCACGATGTTGCTGGCCCCATTTGCGCGCCAGTTTGATCGCCGCTTCACAGGCTTCGCTGCCACTGTTGAGCAGGTACGCCTGGTCACTGCCGGTACTGGCGCAGAGCCGGTCGGCGAGGTTGAGCATGCCGCGGTTGTGCAGTCCGAAACCCGGATTGATCAGCGACTGAGCCTGTTCAGCAATCGCTTTGACCAGCGCTGAAGGACTATGTCCGAGGCTATTGGCGCCGCCACCCTGTGAGAAATCCAGGTAAGCGCGGTCGTCGCTGTCCCACAACCAGGAGCCTTGGCCACGCACGAAAATCTGTTTCGGTCGTTCGACACAGGGCATCAGGCACTCGCTGGAAAAGTTGTCGCTTCTGGCCGGCAGGGAAGTGTCCATCGCCAGGTCATCAAGGCTCGGTGGCTTGCGTCGCAGGTTGAACAGATTCATCGGATAAAACCTCGTCCGAGGTTTTTTGCCTTGCCTATGTAAACACCATCGCTGTAAACGGTATTCATCGTGCTTTATGGCCCTGTAAGCCTTGTGAATGCGGTTAGACTAGGCGTAGGCAAGGCACTGAGCCATTTCGATTTCTCAGCATTTTCGATAAGTATTGCTTATGGATTTCAAACAACTGCGTTATTTCGTCGCGGTCTACGAAGAGGGCCACGTCGGTCGGGCCGCCGAGCGGCTTTCTATCTCCCAGCCTGCGTTGTCTCAGCAGATCCGCCAACTCGAACAGAACCTCGATGTAAGCCTGTTCGAACGCAGCAGCAAGCGTCTGCTGCCAACCCTGGCGGCCCACACGTTGTACAACCATGCCCTGCCCTTGCTCGATGGTTTGCAACGCGCGCGCGAAGCCTTGGGCAATTTCAAGGGCAAGGCGCTGCGAACCTTGGCCATTGGCGTACTGCAGACCGTCCACTCCAGCCTGGTGCCGCAAATGCTCGAACGCGTGCGCAAGGCACAGCCGCATCTGGTGGTGCAGATCTATGAACTGACCGGCCTGGAAATCGAGCGACGACTACTCAATGGTTCGCTGGACATCGGGATCAGTTACCTGCCGCCCCGTCAGCCGGGTTTGCACGGCGTGCCGTTGTACGAAGATGAGCTGACCCTTGTCATCCCGGCGGACCATCCGTTGCGCGAATTCAAGAAGGTCTCCATGAGCCAGGCGGCCGAGTTGCCCATGTTGCTGTTGGGTGAAGAGTTCCAGGTGCGGCAGATCTGGCAGGCACAATTGGCCAGTCTTGGGCGCCGGCCGCAGGTGCAGGCCGAGCTGAACAACATGGCGGGGATTCTCGACAGCCTGCCGCACACGCGGCTGGCGACTGTGCTGCCCGGACGCTCGCAAAAGACCCATGGCGACCAAGAGTTGCTGTGGAAACCACTGAGTGAGCCGCGGGTGCCGCTGAAAGTGGGGTTGGTGTGTCGGGATGTGCAGCGGCAACAGGCTTCGCTGGCGTTGTTGCGGACATTGCTGGAAGAGGTGATGGATGAACACTTGCGTAGCCCGACGGCCCTGGATGGGTTGAGCTGAACTTTTTTGCAGGCAAAAGAAAACCCCGCCGAAGCGGGGCTTTGCAGACTGTTTCCCTGACATCCATTTCACTCCGCCATCCTGGCAGAATCCTACGTGTCCGTGTTGTTGCTTTGCGCTTCCTGCGCGACGTCCATGTGAAGTAGATTAGCTCTGGATCCAATCTGCGCATATGGGAAAACAGCAGCACGTCATGTAAGAGAATGCTTACATGACGTTACAGACGTCAGAACTGTCCTGCGTCCAACAGGAACAACGATTCGCTTCCTGCCTTTACCGACGCGCTCAACGAATGAATACGTGGCAGCAGACGAGCGAAATAGAACCGCGCCGTACCCAGTTTGCTCGCGTAGAAATCGTCCTGCGCTTCTTTGCCGAAGGCTGCCTTGGCCATCAGTGCCCACATGTAGGCATAGGCGGTGTAACCGAATGCTTGTAGATACTCGACCGAAGCAGCGCCGATTTCGTTCGGGTTGTTTTTCGCCCGGTCCAGCAGCCAAGCGGTCAGATCGTCGAGGCTGCCCACTGCATCGTTCAGCGGTTTGGTGAACTCCGCCAAATCAGCACTGGCCGTCGCGGTGAAATGACGAATCTCGTCAGCGAACAGTTTGTAGAACGCCCCGCCGCTGCCGACGATCTTGCGCCCGACAAGGTCCAGCGCCTGAATACCATTGGTGCCTTCGTAGATCTGCGTGATACGCACGTCACGAACCAGTTGCTCCTGGCCCCACTCACGGATGTAGCCGTGGCCGCCAAAAATCTGCTGGCCATGAACCGTGGTTTCCAGCCCCAGGTCGGTCAGGAATGCCTTGGCAACAGGCGTCAACAGTGCAACCAGGTCTTCTGCGCGCTTGCGGGTGGTGGCGTCTTCGCTGAACTTGGCGGTGTCCAGTTGCATCGCCACGTAAGTGGAAAATGCACGGCCGCCTTCGTTCGAGGCTTTCATGGTCAGCAGCATGCGACGCACGTCCGGGTGGACGATGATCGGGTCAGCCACTTTGTCCTTGTTCTGCGCGCCGGTCGGCGAACGGCTCTGCAGGCGGTCGCGAGCGTATTCAATAGCGTTCTGGTAGGAACGTTCACCCGAGGCCAGGCCCTGGATACCGACACCCAGACGCTCGTAGTTCATCATGGTGAACATCGCCGCAAGGCCTTTGTTCGGCTCGCCAACCAGGTAACCCACGGCTTCGTCGAAGTTCATCACGCAGGTTGCGGACGCCTGGATACCCATCTTGTGTTCGATCGAACCACAGGTCGCCGGGTTGCGCGCACCGAGGCTGCCATCGGCATTGACCATAAACTTCGGCACCAGGAACAGCGAAATACCTTTCGGCCCTGCTGGCGCGTCCGGCAGTTTGGCCAGTACCAAGTGGATGATGTTCTCGGTCAGGTCGTGTTCGCCGCCGGTGATGAAGATCTTGGTTCCGCTGACCTTGTAGGAACCGTCAGCCTGAGGTTCGGCCTTGGTGCGGATAATCCCCAGGTCAGTGCCGGCGTGCGGCTCGGTCAGGCACATGGAACCGGCCCATACACCGGCGTACATGTTCGGCAGGTACGCGGCTTTCAGCTCTTCGCTGGCGTGGGCGTTGATCGACAGGCAGGCGCCGGCGGTCAGCATAGGGTACAGACCGAACGACAGGCTGGCGGAGTTGACCATTTCTTCGACCTGCGCCGAAACCGCCTTGGGCATGCCCATGCCGCCGTAGGTCGGATCGCCACCGACACCGACCCAACCGCCTTCAGCGTAGGTCTGATACGCCTGTGGGAAACCAGCCGGGGTGGTGACGGCACCGTCGGCCCAGTGGCAACCTTCTTCGTCAGCCGCTCGGCTCAGGGGCGCGATGCTTTTGCTGGTGACCTTGCCGGCTTCTTCCAGAATAGCTTCGACGGTTTCAGCATCGACGGTCTCGGCGAGCGCAGGCAGTTCGGCCCAGAGTTTGGCGACCTCGAAAACTTCATTGAGGACGAAGCGCATATCGCGCAGGGGCGCTTTGTAGTCAGCCATGGCAAACCTCGCAAGATCTAAACAGGTGGTTCGTAGGAATAGTGATTTCGTTGTGTCCGAGTGTACCTCAACAACTTTTACGACACATAGGGTCAGCCCATGACCAATTTGTTATTTTTAGTCACAGGCCTGTTCTTCATAAAGAAGCCCGCAGCAAGGCGGGCTTCTTTATGGCTGATTTGAATGATTAAAGTGCAAACAACTCCGCCGGCAACTTCATCAAACAGTCGCTACCCGCCTCGATGGCCGCCCGATGAGCAGCCGTCCGCGGCAATAAACGCTTGAAGTAAAACTCGCTGGTCGCCAGTTTGCCTCGGCAGTAATCGGCATCACCGCTGCCCGCCTCCAACTGCGACTGAGCTACCAGCGCCATGCGTAGCCACAGGTAGCCGTGGATGATGTAGCCGCAGTACATCAGGTAATCCACCGAAGCGGCGCCGACCTCATCCGGATTTTTCATCGCAGCCATGCCGATCCTGGTGGTCAATTCACCCCACTGCTGATTCAGATCGTTGAGTTGCGCCACATAACCGCCGAGTTGCGGGTGCTCAGCATTTGCCGCACAGAACTTGTGGACGATTCTGGTGAAGCCGCGCAGCAGTTTTCCCTGACTGCCAAGGACTTTGCGCCCCAGCAGATCCAGCGCCTGAATGCCGTTGGTGCCTTCGTAGATCGGCGCGATCCGGCAGTCGCGAACCAACTGCTCCATGCCCCACTCACGAATGAAACCGTGGCCGCCAAACACCTGCATGCCAAGGTTGGTCACCTCCAGCCCGGTGTCGGTCATGAAGGCTTTGCAGATCGGTGTGAGGAACGCCAGCAAATCCTCAGCGTCCTGACGCGCCGTTTCATCCGGGCTCATATGCGCAGCGTCCAGCAACTGTGCGGTGAGGTAAGTCAGTGCCCGGTTGCCCTCGTTGAAGGCCTTCATCGTCAGCAACATCCTGCGCACATCGGGATGAACGATGATCGGGTCGGCGGGTTTTTCCGGCGCTTTCGGGCCGGTCAGCGAGCGCATTTGCAGACGGTCGTTGGCGTATTTGACCGCGCCCTGGAAGCTCGCCTCCCCCAGACACAAACCTTGCATGCCGGTGCCGAGCCGCGCGTGGTTCATCATGGTGAACATGCAGTTCAGGCCCTTGTTCGGCTCACCGATCAAGAAGCCCTTGGCATCGTCGAAATTCAGCACGCAGGTGGCCGAGGCCTTGATGCCCATTTTGTGTTCGATCGAGCCGCAGGAAACGCCGTTGCGCTCGCCCGCCTCGCCCTCGGCATTGGGTAGGAATTTGGGCACGATAAACAGCGAAATACCTTTGGTCCCCGCTGGCGCGTCCGGCAGTTTGGCCAGCACCAGATGAATGATGTTGTCACTCATGTCGTGTTCGCCGGCGGAGATGAATATCTTGCTGCCGGAGATCGCGTAACTGCCGTCGGCCTGAGGCACGGCGCGGGTCTTGATGATGCCCAGATCGGTGCCGCAATGAGCTTCGGTCAGGCACATGGTGCCGGTCCATTGGCCTGCGGTGAGCTTGCTCAGGTAGGTCTGTTTCTGTTCTTCAGTGCCATGGGCATGGATGGCCGACATCGCACCGTGGGTCAGGCCAGGGTACATGCCCCAGGACGTATTGCTGGAGCCGATCATTTCGCTGATAACCAGTCCCAGAGAACTTGGCAAGCCCTGGCCACCGTAAGCCGGGTCCGCCGCCAGCCCATGCCAGCCGCCTTCCACGTACTGTGCGAATGCTTGCTTGAAACCTGTAGGCGTTGTGACCACTCCGTTGTCGAAATGGCAGCCTTCTTCGTCGCCGCTGCGGTTCAGCGGTGCGAGAACGTTCTCACAGAACTTCGCGCCTTCTTCGAGGATCGCATTGACCATGTCCGGGCTGGCATCGGTGGCCCCCAGCGCGGCGTAATTGCGGTGAAAATCGAAGACGTGATCGATCAGAAAGCGCATGTCGCGCAGGGGAGCTTTGTACTCGGGCATGGTCATTTCTCCGGCAGCAGATGGCTCAAACCTACTGCCGTGCATCACACCTCACAATCACAGTCCAGACGCTGAATGCGCCATCATCACTCAACCCGCAGCAGCGTCCATGCGCACTGCGCCACGGCGGTTCTGACCGAAGGCCATCACACAGTTTCGCCCCGCGCCCTTGGCGCTGTAGAGCGCCTGGTCGGCGGATTTGAGCACTTCTTCGGGGGTGCGTTGTTCCAGGCGTTCGGCGACGCCGATGCTGACGGTGACCGAAACACTCGAGGCACCCGAACCCGCGCGACGCTGGCGTCCCTGCTGGTCATCCTGGGGACGGCTGTCCTGATTGCGCAGCTGGATGTTGTAAGTGGCAATGGATTCGCGGATGACCTCCAGATGCGGCATGCACTCTTCGAGGGTCTTGCCTGCGAACACCAAGGCAAATTCCTCACCGCCGTAGCGATATGCCCTACCCCCACCGCTGATTTTCGACAGCTTGCTGGCGACCAGACGCAACACTTGGTCGCCGACATCGTGGCCGTGGGTGTCGTTGAATTTCTTGAAGTGGTCGACGTCGCTCATCGCCAGCACGTAATTGCGCCCCAGCCGTTGCATGCGCTCGTTCAGGGCGCGGCGCCCCGGCAGGCCGGTGAGTTCGTCGCGGAAAGCCATCTGATAGGCCTCATGGGCAACTGCGGCGGCAATCATCAACATCACCTGGCTGCACATGATGTTGAGGGTGAAGGGCAGGATGAAGGTTTTCGGCAACATCCAGAACAATCCCAACAGCCCCACCAATTGCGCAGCGTGCAAGGGTCTTGGGTTGCGCCAGTATTGCCAGGCCAATAACAGGAACGAGGCGATGAACACGGGATAAGACAATTGGATCAGGCTCATCCACGCACCATGCAACGCCGGCCAGCGGATCTCCGACAGCCACATCAGCAGCGCCTGTGGGTAACTTTGCTCCAGCCCCAGCGCCACACTGCCGAACGCCAGCAACACAGCGAAACGCGCCACCATGTCCTGGAACAGGTGAGTACGCTCTTGCCAGGCAGCGAACAAGCCAAACAGCAACGGCAACAACAGACAGCACAGATGGAACACCACCGCGGCGTCTTCACGAACCTTGCCGTTGTCGCGGTAATAGTCAGTCTGGGTGTCGAGCAGAAAGTAGGCGATGTACACCGTGACCATCAAAAACAGTTCACGCTGACGTCGATAAACCGCGCAATACGCACCGCCGAGCAACAGCACCAGAGTGGGCAGCACGTTGAACAGCGAAGTGAAGAAGACGTTGAGATCCTTGACGTAGGCAGCCGCAAGCCCCGCGAGCAACAACAGCAGCGATGGCAAAAAATGGCTGAAACGTACAGCGGAAGAACGCGGCAAGGGTAAAGCTCCGACCCGGCAAACAAAGATGGCATTGTGCCTGCATTTGGAGCAGCTAAGCACGTGCAATGTGACACGTGTCACATCGCAGCCTCTTTAACGGCAGCAAAGTCGTTCTTCTTAGCGTTTTAGTCAGGAATATTTAAAGACGTGATCGTTTGCGTCAGGCATAAAAAAGCCGCTGTTTCCGAAGAAGCAGCGGCTTTGTGAAGAGACTGCGTAGGGCTTAGTAACCCAGTGCGAAGTCTTCTTCTTTCATGTCCATCAGGTTGTTGGCGCCCGACAGCATGGTTGCAACGTGAGTGCGGGTACGCGGCAGGATGCGCTGGAAGTAGAAGCGCGCAGTCTGCAGCTTGGCGGTGTAGAACGCCTCTTCGGTGGTACCGGCAGCCAGTTTCTCGGCCGCCAGACGCGCCATGTCAGCCCAGAAGTAGGCCAGGCAGGCGTAACCGGAGTACATCAGGTAGTCCACGGATGCTGCGCCGACTTCTTCGCGATCTTTCATGGCCGCCATACCGACCTTCATGGTCAGCTCGCCCCATTCTTTGTTCAGCGCAGCCAATGGCTCGACGAACTCTTTGACCGCGTCATTGCCTTCGTTGCTCTGGCAGAACTTGTGAACGATCTTGGTGAAGCCCTTGAGCGCTTCGCCTTGAGTCATCAGCACTTTACGGCCCAGCAGGTCGAGTGCCTGGATGCCGGTGGTGCCTTCGTACAGCATCGAAATACGGCTGTCGCGAACGTTCTGCTCCATGCCCCACTCGGCGATGAAGCCGTGGCCACCGTAGATCTGCACGCCGTGGTTGGCGGATTCGAAACCGACTTCAGTCATGAAGGCTTTGGCGATCGGCGTCATGAAGGCCAGCAATGCGTCGGCTTTCTTCTTCTCTTCTTCATCGACGCCGTATTTGACGATGTCGACTTGCTTGGCGGTGAAGTAAACCATCGCACGGTTGCCTTCGGCGAACGCCTTCATGGTCAACAGCATGCGACGTACATCAGGGTGAACGATGATCGGGTCAGCGGCTTTGTCCGGCGCTTTCGGGCCAGTCAGGGAGCGCATTTGCAGGCGATCGCGAGCGTATTTCAGGCCGCCCTGGAAGCCGATCTCGGCGTGTGCCAGACCTTGCAGCGCGGTACCCAGACGTGCGGTGTTCATAAAGGTGAACATGCAGTTCAGGCCTTTGTTAGCCGGGCCGATCAGGTAACCGGTGGCCGCGTCGAAGTTCATCACGCAGGTGGCGTTGCCGTGGATGCCCATCTTGTGTTCCAGGGAACCGCAGCTCACCGCGTTGCGCGCGCCGATCGAGCCATCTGCGTTCGGCAGGAATTTCGGCACGATGAACAGCGAAATGCCTTTGGTGCCGGCAGGTGCGTCCGGCAGACGTGCCAGAACGATGTGGACGATGTTGTCGGCCATATCGTGCTCACCGGCCGAGATGAAGATCTTGGTGCCGGACACTTTGTAGGAGCCGTCGGCCTGAGGTTCAGCCTTGGTGCGCAACATGCCCAGGTCAGTGCCGCAGTGCGGTTCGGTCAGGCACATGGTGCCGGTCCATTCGCCGGAAACCAGTTTGGTCAGGTAAGCCTCTTGCTGCTCAGGCGTGCCATGTTCGGAAATGGTGTTCATCGCGCCATGGGACAGGCCTGGGTACATGCCCCACGACCAGTTGGCCTCGCCAACCATTTCGCTGACAGCCAGCCCCAGAGACTCTGGCAAACCCTGGCCGCCGTGCTCTACGTCGTGAGCCAGGCTTGGCCAGCCGCCTTCGACGAATTGCTTGTAGGCTTCTTTGAAGCCGGTCGGGGTTTTAACGCCGGACTCGCTCCAGGTGCAGCCTTCGGTGTCACCCACGCGGTTCAGCGGCGCCAGCACCTGCTCACAAAACTTGGCGCCTTCTTCGAGAATGGCGTCAACCATGTCCGGAGTTGCGTCCTGGCAAGCCGGAAGGCTCTGATAGTGCGCTTCGTAGCCGAGCAGTTCGTCACGAACGAAGCGAATATCACGCAAGGGGGCCTTGTAGTCAGGCATAGCGATAAACCTCTGCTGATGTAACCGGGAATGAACGACCGTGGTGATTTGTTGTAACGGTCAAACAGTTGTTTGAAACATACGTTTACGCCCAAATCTTGTCAAGCGCCGATCTTTTGCCGTTCGTCTTCGATCTATGAAAATCTTGGGCGCGCAGTGGCGCAACGTCGTTGATTGAGCAACACGTCATGTAGGAGAGATTAGTTGAGGGAGAAGGACTTACGCAGAAAAACGCCGCGGACAGGCGCGGCGCTGGGATAGTGAATTCAGTGAGGAATCAGGCGAAGGTATCGATCAACGTACCGAGCATTTCATCGGAGGCCTTGGCGACTTTGACGCCAAGTTCCACCTGGAACTTGCCTTGAGACATCTCGACCACATTACTGGCCAGATCCGATTGCTGGCTGCGATCTACCGAGCGTAGACGATCGACCTGAACCTCAGAGGATTGACTGGTGACCGAACGCTCGATGGTGTTGTTGGCGATCTGCCCCGAAGCCTGATCGACGCGGCTCTGCCCTGTCTGAATAGTGCTCAGACCGGCATAGAAAGCGGTGTTTCCTGAGATTTCCATGGGAGAACTCGTCCTACAAAGGATCAACAGCGGCCATTGAACCAGACACGCCGCTAAAAGGCCCGACAAAAACACTAATGGCACAGTGCCTTATCATAGGTAAAACCCACGCCATAAACGTCAGTCCAGCAGATCCAGCTGTAGATGTTCGGCCACCGCTTCGGCCGTCACCGACTTGAGTTTCGGCACCCGCCCCAAGCACGGCGCGGGAATCCGCTCGGCCAGCGTCGCCAGGTTCTCTTCAAGACGCGAGGTCTTCGGATCGATGATGTTCGCCACCCACCCCGCCAACTGCAAACCATCGCGAGCAATTGCCTCGGCCGTCAGCAGCGCATGGTTGATGCAGCCCAGGCGCACGCCGACCACCAGGATCACCGGCAGATCCAGCGCCATGGCCAGATCTGACAGATTGTCTTGATCCGCCAACGGCACTCGCCAGCCGCCAGCGCCTTCGATCAAGGTGAAGTCCGCCTGCAGATCGAGAACCTGCCGCATTGGTGCCAGCAACGATTGCACGGTCAGCGCCACGCCAGCCTCCCGCGCCGCCAGATGCGGTGCGATCGCCGGCTCGAACGCGACCGGATTGACCTGATCGTAGGTCAACGGTATCGAGCATTCAGCCAGCAGTGCCAGTGCGTCGGCGTTGCGTAATCCCTTGGGCGTCAGCTCACACCCGGAGGCTACCGGCTTACCCGCCGCGGTGCTCAAGCCTGACAATCGCGCGGCATGCAGCAAACCTGCGGCGACGGTGGTCTTGCCGACATCGGTGTCAGTACCGGTGATGAAATAGGCTGCGCTCATAAGGGTTTCTCCAGAACGGCGTAAACCACTTGATAAGTCGCCGGCAGTCCCTGTGCCTGACGAAACTGCTCGTAAGCCTCGATCAAGCCGAGGATTCGCGCCCTGCCGGTCAAACCGCCCGGCCGACCGGGGTTCAGGTTATGCGCCCCGAGAGCCTTGAGCTCATGGGTCAGGCTGCGGACATCGGGGTAATGCAACACATGTGGATGTGTTTCAAGGCTGATGACCTTCAAGCCACTGCCCGCGCAAAGCTGCTGGTAAACACCGAACTCGCGGAAGCGGTTGACGTGCACCATGCCATCCACCTGACGCCAGCTGTCGCGCAATTCGTACAGAGTCCCTACACACAGACTAGCAAACGCGAAAATACCGCCCGGTTTCAGCACCCGATTCGCTTCGTTGAGCACCGAGGCGAAATCCGCGCACCATTGCACCGCCAGGCTGGAGAAGACCAGGTCGCAGGTCGAATCCTGCAACGGCAAGCGTTCGGCATCACCGGCGATGAAATGGTTGGCGCCGCCCAAGGGACGGGCGTGATTGAGCATCCCCTCTGCGATATCAAGGGCCAGCCCGTTGCCGGCAGGAAAACGCTCACCGAGCGCACGGCTGAAATACCCGGTGCCACAACCCATGTCCAGCCATCGACCCGGGACAAAATCCTCCGGTAAGCGACGCAACAATTCATTGCCAACGTCGCGCTGCAATTCGGCCACGCTGTCGTAGCTCGCTGCCGCTCGGGAAAAGGACGCCGCTACCTGGCGTTTATCGGGCAAGCCGCCGGGCAGGTTGGGAAGGGACAAATCAGTCATCACCGGACTCATGCAAAAAGGCCTGAATCGCCCCCGCCACACCATGGGGGTCTTCCAGAAGAAACGCGTGGCTGGCCTGTTCAATCAGACCGATTTCGACATCCGGCAGCAGCGCCAGCAAATCCCCCGCCGCTTCGGCCGGGACCAATCCGTCGAGGCCACCGAACAAGTGCAATTGCGGACCACGAAACGCCTGCAACGCTTGCCGGGTATCCAGCTGTGCAAGCAACTCCAGGCCGCTCATCAGCACCGATGGAGACGAAAGCGGTGCGCCAGCGAGCAACAGCCGCGATAGCCCGCGCGGGTCTGCGGCACCTTGGGTGCACAGCAGCGAGAAACGTTTCAACGTTATGCCTGGGTCGACTTTGCAACCGGCCAGAAACGCGTCGAAGGTCTCGCCGGGCATCCCGCTCGACCACTGCTCATGGGCGACAAAAGAAGGATTACTCGCCAGGGTCACCAAACCGCAGCAACGGTCACCACGCTTCGCCGCCAATTCGGACGCCAGCATGCCGCCCAATGACCAGCCACCGAGCCAGGCATCCTGGGGCAGCGTCGAATCCAGTTCATCGAGCCATTCTTCAAGGTCGCTCGATTCCAGTTCCGGCAGTGGTTCGATTTCGACGCGCAGATGCTCATCCAGGCCTTGCAAGGCAGCCGCCAAGGGTTCCAGCGGAGAAATCCCGAGCCCCCAGCCCGGCAGCAGAATCAGACGATCACGCATGGCTTGGCTCCGGTCCCAGTTGTTGAAAACAATCGGCCAGTCCATTTAACAATAGCTGTACCTGAGCCTCGGTGTGGGCTGCGGTCAAGGTCACACGCAAACGGGCGCTACCGGCAGGCACGGTCGGTGGGCGGATCGCAGTCACCATCAGGCCGCGCTCACGCAGCATCTGAGACAACCGGACCGCGCGCCCGGCATCGCCAATCATGATCGGCTGGATCGGCGTGAAGCTGTCCATCAACTCCAGGCCAATCTGTTCGGCACCCTCGCGGAACTGGCGAATCAGCGCCTGCAAATGCTCACGTCGCCAGTGTTCTCTGCGCAACAACTCCAGGCTTTTCAGCGTCGCGCAGGCCAGCGCCGGCGGTTGGCTGGTGGTGTAGATGTAAGGACGAGCGAACTGGATCAGGCTCTCGATCAACTCTTCACTGCCAGCCACAAAAGCACCGGCCGTACCGAACGCCTTGCCGAGAGTGCCGACCAGCACCGGCACGTCATCCTGGCTCAGGCCAAAATGCTCGACGATCCCACCGCCATTGGCGCCCAGCGGACCAAAGCCGTGAGCATCATCGACCATCAACCAGGCACCCTTGGCCTTGGCTTCCCGCGCCAGCGCCGGCAGATCGGCGATGTCGCCGTCCATGCTGAACACACCGTCGGTGACCACCAGCGTATTGCCGGTGGCCTTCTCAAGGCGCTTGGCCAGACTGGCCGCGTCGTTATGCAGGTAGCGATTGAAACGCGCCCCGGACAGCAACCCGGCATCCAGCAGTGACGCGTGATTGAGTCGGTCTTCCAGCACCGTATCGCCCTGCCCGACCAATGCGGTGACCGCGCCGAGGTTGGCCATGTAGCCGGTAGTGAACAGCAGTGCGCGTGGGCGGCCGGTGAATTCGGCAAGGGCTTCTTCCAGCGCGTGATGTGGGCCACTGTGGCCAATCACCAGATGCGAAGCACCACCGCCCACACCCCAACGCGACGCGCCGGCGCGCCAGGCTTCGATCACTTGCGGGTGATTGGCCAGGCCCAGGTAATCGTTGTTACAGAACGCCAGCAACGGCTGACCATCGACCACCACTTCCGGGCCTTGAGGGCTTTCGAGCAGCGGGCGCTGGCGATAAAGGTTTTCAGCACGACGGGCAGCAAGGCGTGCGGCGAGATCGAAAGACATGCAGGCCTCGAAGGTCAGATATGGGGAGCTATCCTGACTTGTCTGGAGACCGAGTCACGGCCATCGCGGGCAAGCCACGCTCCCACAGGTTGAGCGCGGTTAATGTGGGAGCGGGCTTGCTCGCGAAAGCAGTGTGACATTCAACCTTGATGTCGGCTGTACTGACGCCTTCGCGAGCAAGCCCGCTCCCACATTCGATTTGTGCTGGATCAGACAGCAGCGTTATAGAACTGCTCGCTGCTCTTCTGCTCCACCAGTGCCTGTTCGATGGCGGCCTGATGCACTTCGTCGGCGTGCTCTTCGCGGGCTTCCGGCAGGATGCCCAGACGCGAGAACAGTTGCATGTCCTTGTCGGCTTGCGGGTTGGCGGTGGTCAGCAGTTTTTCGCCGTAGAAAATCGAGTTGGCGCCGGCAAAGAAC
Organism: Pseudomonas sp. DF5; assembly: GCF_058148225.1. Classification (NCBI taxonomy): domain Bacteria; kingdom Pseudomonadati; phylum Pseudomonadota; class Gammaproteobacteria; order Pseudomonadales; family Pseudomonadaceae; genus Pseudomonas; species Pseudomonas sp. DF5. The sequence continues at coordinate 37,988 of NZ_JBYVYM010000020.1, read as the reverse complement.
GCCAGGGCCTGCATCTGTTCGTTCATCGCTTCGCGGCCGGCGGACAAGCGTACATGGGATTTCGGCATCAGGATGCGTGCAACGGCGAGCATGCGGATGAAGTCGAACGGATCGACGTCGTCGGCATTTTCCAGCGGCGTGCCGGCGACTTTCACCAACATGTTGATCGGTACCGACTCTGGATGCTCTGGCAGGTTGGCCAGCTGGATCAGCAGGTTGGCGCGGTCGTCGAGGGACTCGCCCATGCCGAGAATGCCGCCAGAGCAGATCTTCATCCCCGAGTCACGCACGTAGGCCAGGGTTTGCAGGCGCTCGCTGTAAGTGCGAGTGGTGATGATGCTGCCGTAGTACTCCGGCGAGGTGTCGAGGTTGTGGTTGTAGTAGTCCAGGCCGGCTTCGGCCAGGGCGACGGTCTGGTCCTGATCGAGACGGCCGAGGGTCATGCAGGTTTCCAGGCCCATGGCTTTCACGCCTTTGACCATTTCCAGCACGTAAGGCATGTCTTTGGCCGACGGGTGTTTCCACGCCGCGCCCATGCAGAAACGGGTCGAACCGATGGCCTTGGCGCGAGCGGCCTCTTCGAGGACCTTCTGCACTTCCATCAGTTTTTCTTTTTCAAGGCCGGTGTTGTAGTGGCCCGATTGCGGACAATATTTGCAATCTTCAGGGCACGCGCCGGTCTTGATCGACAGCAGGGTGGAAACCTGGACGCGGTTGGCGTCGAAATGCGCGCGGTGCACCGTCTGCGCCTGGAACAACAGGTCATTGAATGGCTGAACGAAGAGTGCTTTGACTTCAGCCAAAGACCAGTCGTGACGCAGGGTGGCAGTGGTGCTGGCGCTCATGGGCGATTCCTTGGTTATGCTTGGCAAGCGACTGGGGAATGGAATACCCACAGACGCGACACGGATGTTCGGCATATTTAAGGAAGACTCATGCACTGTCAACCACGATACGAAGGACCGGTTTACATCTGGTTAAAAAACAAACAATCCTGTTTGCTCTGCTCAGAGGTCGCGGACGACACCATACCGATCTGCATGGCCTGCGAAACCGAGCTGCCCTGGCTGGGCGACCAATGCCATACCTGCGCCCTGCCCTTGCCCGCCACCGGTCTGACGTGCGGCCAATGCCTGAAACAACCGCCAGCCTTCGAGCGAGTCGCCGCTCCCTGGACTTACAGCTTTCCCGTCGACAGTTTGATCACCCGCTTCAAGCACAGCGCAAAATGGCCGTTTGGCCGCCTGCTCGCCGAACTTCTTGCTCAGTTCCTGCAACATCGCTTCGATGAAGATCTGGATCGGCCCGATGCGCTGATACCGGTACCGCTGGCCGCCAGGCGGCTGCGCCAGCGAGGTTTCAACCAGGCCGCAATGCTAGCCCGCTGGCTCAGCACTGGCCTCGGCATTCCCTGCGATGAAACGCTGTTGGTGAGGATTCAGGACACCAGCGCGCAACAAGACCTTAATGCCGACGCACGTAAAAAGAACCTGCGCCACGCCTTCGCACTGGCACCCGAGGCCTCGGTCAAAGGTCGCCACTTCGCACTGGTGGACGATGTGCTGACCACCGGCGCCACCGCACAGGCCCTGGCCCGGCTGTTGATGGCGGCGGGGGCGACGCGGGTCGACGTCTACTGCCTGGCCCGTACCCCCAAACCTGGCGATGGGGCCTGACTTGACTCCCGCACGCCAAGCCGCCAACGTCCCATCCATCGCCACAGCCCAAAGCGCCTTGCCATGTCCTTGCCTACGTTGTTGTCCCAGCACATTGTCCGTCGTCCGCAGCGCATTGCGTTGCTGCAACACATCGCCGAACAGGGCTCGATCACCCGCGCCGCAAAAAGCGCCGGCCTGAGTTACAAGGCCGCGTGGGACGCCATCGACGAGCTGAACAACCTCGCGCAGAAACCACTGGTGGAGCGCAGCGTTGGTGGCAAGGGCGGCGGTGGCGCCAAATTGTCCAGCGAAGGCGAGCGCGTGTTGCGCCTGTATCAAAAGCTGCAAGCGTTGCAGGCTCAGGTTCTGGAAGCCGCTGAAGAGGCCAGCGACCTGGACTTGCTCGGTCGGCTGATGCTCAGAACCAGCGCGCGCAATCAATTGCACGGCAAGGTCGTGGCGATCGATGCACAGGGGCGCAACGACCGGATCCGCCTTGAACTGGCCGAAGGCTTGCTCATCGACGCGCAGATCACTCACGACAGCACCCTGCGCCTGGAGCTGGAAACGGGTACCGAAGTGGTCGCACTGATCAAGGCCGGTTGGCTGGAACTGCTTGGCATCGATCAAGCTGCAACACATGGCAACAATTGCCTGAAGGGCACGATCGAAGAAATCCTCGACGCCGAAGACAGCCCCAGCGAAGTGCGCATCGGCCTGCCCAATGGCCAGACACTTTGCGCCCTGGCCGAGCCGCTGCACCTGAAAAACCTCGGGCTTGCCGCCGGTAAACCGGTGCAGGTGCAGTTCGCGCCATCGAACATCCTGCTGGGTACACCGCTCTAGCCTGTAGACACTGCAACAAAAGCTTCATCAACCGCCCTTAAGGTGACTGCAAAAACCCGCAGGGAGCCTGATGTGAGCCTATTAGAAGACAACCAACCCACCGACCTCGAAAAAATGGTCGGCCTCAGCCGTCGTGGCTTCATCAGCGCCGGCGCCCTCTGCGGTGCGGCGATGTTCCTCGGTGGCAACCTGCTGAGTCGCAGCGTGCTGGCTGCCAGCGTCAGCGCTGGCTCCAGCAAACTGTTGGGTTTCGACAGTATCGCCGCCGCCACCACCGACACCATCACCCTGCCGCCTGGTTACAAATCCTCGGTGCTGATCAGCTGGGGTCAGCCTCTGCAAAAGAATGGCCCGGCATTCGACCCGAGCGGCAACGGTACGGCCGAGCACCAGGAAGTCCAGTTCGGCGACAACAACGACGGCATGAGCCTGTTCGAATTCCCCGGTGACAAGGACCGGGCGCTGATGGCGATCAACAACGAATACACCAATTACCGCTACCTCTACCCTCACCGCGGCATGCCGCAATCGGTTACAGAGGTGCGCAAGGCCCTGGCCTGCGAAGGCGTGTCAGTGATCGAAGTGCAGCGCAAGAACGGCCAGTGGCAGTTCGTCCAGGGCTCGCGCTACAACCGGCGCATTCACGGTAATGCGCCCATCAAACTGAGCGGCCCTGCGGCGGGTCACGATCTGCTGAAAACCAGTGCCGACAAACACGGCAAGAACGTCCTCGGCACCTTCCAGAACTGCGCCAACGGCAAAACGCCGTGGGGCACTTATCTGACCTGCGAAGAGAACTTCACCGACTGCTTCGGCAGCAGCAATGCCGAGCAGAAGTTCGACGCCGCGCAGAAACGCTACGGCGCCGTGGCAACCAGCAAAGACATCAACTGGCATCAACACGATCCACGCTTCGACCTCGCGAAAAATCCCAACGAACTCAACCGCCACGGCTGGGTTGTTGAGATCGACCCGTTCGATCCGCAATCGACGCCGGTCAAACGCACCGCGCTGGGCCGCTTCAAACATGAAAACGCCGCGCTGGCCGAAACCAATGACGGTCGCGCCGTGGTGTACATGGGCGACGACGAACGTGGCGAGTTCATCTACAAATTCGTCAGCCGCGACAAGATCAACCACGAAAACCCCAAGGCCAACCGCGACCTGCTGGATCACGGCACCTTGTATGTGGCGCGTTTCGACGCGGGCGATGGCAATGCCGATCATCCGAAAGGCCAGGGTCAGTGGATCGAACTGACCCACGGCAAGAACGGCATCGACGCCAGCAGCGGTTTTGCCGATCAGGCCGAAGTGCTGATTCATGCACGCCTCGCAGCCAGTGTGGTAACCGCCACGCGCATGGACCGTCCGGAATGGATCGTTGTCAGCCCCAAGGACGGCCAGGTTTATTGCACCCTGACCAACAATGCCAAGCGCGGCGAAGAAGGCCAGCCGGTAGGCGGCCCGAACCCGCGCGAGAAGAACGTCTACGGGCAGATCCTGCGCTGGCGCACCGACCGCGACGATCACGGTTCGAATAGCTTTGCCTGGGACCTGTTTGTGGTCGCCGGCAACCCGGGTGTCCACGCCGGCACGCCGAAGGGCGGCTCGTCGAACATCACCCCGCAAAACATGTTCAACAGCCCGGACGGCCTGGGCTTCGACAAGGCCGGACGCTTGTGGATTCTCACCGATGGCGACACGAGCAACGCGGGCGACTTCGCGGGCATGGGCAATAACCAGATGCTGTGCGCCGACCCGATGACCGGTGAGATCCGCCGTTTCATGGTCGGGCCGGTGGGCTGTGAGGTGACGGGGATCAGTTTCTCGCCGGATCAGAAGACCTTGTTTGTCGGGATTCAGCATCCGGGGGAAAACGGCGGGTCGACGTTCCCTGAACACCTGCCCAACGGCAAGCCGCGGTCTTCGGTGATGGCGATTACCCGCGAGGATGGCGGGATCGTCGGCGCCTGACAGGGCCTCTTCGCGGACAAGTCGGATCGCCGCACCGCTCGCGCCTACTGTAGGAGCGAGCGGTGCTGCGATCCGACTTGCCCGCGAAAGCGTCAGCCCAAACCACACTTACCTCAAGCCCACCCCCTAAAGAGGCCCCGTCTGCGCTACCATGCTTGGCCGGACGCGGCAGCCTGCCGCGCGCAGGAGTCAGCATGGCCCACCCGTTTGAAACCCTCACCCCAGACCTCGTGCTCGATGCCGTCGAAAGCATCGGCTTTCTCAGCGACGCGCGCATTCTGGCGCTCAACAGCTACGAGAACCGTGTCTATCAGGTCGGCATCGAAGACTCCGAGCCACTGATCGCAAAGTTTTACCGTCCGCAGCGCTGGACCAACCAAGCGATTCTCGAAGAACACCAATTCACCTTCGAACTCGCCGAGTGCGATATACCGGTGGTCGCGCCGCTGATCCACAACGATGAAAGCCTGCACGAACACGCCGGATTCCGTTTCACCCTGTTCCCGCGCCGGGGTGGTCGCGCACCGGAGCCGGGCAACCTTGATCAGCTGTATCGCCTGGGCCAACTGCTGGGTCGTCTGCATGCGGTCGGCGCTACAAAACCGTTCGAACACCGTGAAGTGCTTGGGGTGAAAAACTTCGGTCACGACTCACTGGCCACCTTGCTCGAAGGCAATTTCGTACCGCGCAGTCTGCTGCCGGCCTACGAGTCCGTCGCCCGCGACTTGCTCAAGCGCGTGGAAGAGGTCTACCAGGCCACGCCACACCAGAACATCCGCATACATGGCGATTGCCACCCCGGCAACATGATGTGCCGCGATGAAATGTTCCACATCGTCGACCTCGACGACTGCCGCATGGGCCCGGCGGTGCAGGATATCTGGATGATGCTGGCGGGTGACCGCCAGGAATGTCTGGGGCAATTGTCGGAACTGATGGACGGCTACAGCGAATTCCACGACTTCGACCCGCGGGAACTGGCACTGATCGAACCGCTGCGCGCCTTGCGGTTGATGCACTACAGCGCCTGGCTCGCCCGTCGCTGGGACGACCCGGCCTTCCCTCGCAGCTTTCCGTGGTTCGGCACCGAACGCTATTGGGGCGATCAAGTGTTGGCGTTGCGTGAGCAATTGGCGGCGCTGAATGAAGAGCCATTGAAACTCTTCTAAACACCGCGTCCCTGTGGAGCGAGCGGTGCGGCGATCCGACTTGCCCGCGAAGAACGATAATGCGGTTTGCCTGACATACCGAGTCATCGTTCTTCGCGGGCAAGCCTCGCTCCTACAAAAAAGGCCACACATCTATACAATCCCCTCTTTGTTAGCTGCCTAAGCAAGGATTCTCATGCAAGCCGCCAACCCGCGTCGCGGGTACATCCTGGGCCTGAGTGCCTACATCATCTGGGGACTATTCCCGCTCTACTTCAAAGCCATCGCCAGCGTGCCCGCCGTTGAGATCATCATCCATCGGGTGCTTTGGTCTGCGTTGTTCGGCGCCTTGCTGCTGCTCGTCTGGAAACATCCCGGCTGGTGGCGTGAGCTGCGTGAGAATCCACGGCGGCTGGCGATCCTGGCCCTGAGCGGCACGCTGATCGCGGCCAACTGGCTGACTTACGTCTGGTCGGTGAACAACGGACGCATGCTTGAGGCCAGCCTCGGTTACTACATCAACCCGTTGGTAAACGTGCTGCTGGGGATGCTGATCCTCGGCGAACGGCTAAGGCGCATGCAGTGGATCGCGGTGGGGCTGGCGGCGGTCGGTGTCGCGCAGCAAGTGTGGCAGGTCGGCAGCCTGCCGTGGGTGTCGCTGGTGCTGGCATTAACCTTCGGCTTCTACGGTTTGATCCGCAAGCAGGCACCGGTCAAGGCGTTGCCGGGGCTGGTGGTGGAAACCTGGATGCTGGTGCCGATTGCTGTCGCCTGGCTGCTGTTCAACCCGACGGCGACCAGCGCGCAAGCCGCATTCTGGACCAGCTCAGAAGCCTGGTGGCTGGTAGCCGCCGGTCCGGTGACGCTGGTGCCGCTGGTGTGTTTCAACGCCGCCGCCCGACACTTGCCCTACACCACCCTCGGATTTCTCCAGTACCTGGCGCCGACGCTGGTGCTGTTGCAAGCCGTTCTGCTGTTTGGCGAGCACTTGTCATCCAGCACGCTGGTGGCGTTCATCTTTATCTGGGCAGGTCTGGCGGTTTACAGCATCGACGCGTGGATAAGTCTGCGCCGCCGCAGCTGATCAGAAAACGTACAAATCTCTACAGGCCACGTATCCCGTGGCCTGCATCCATCCTTCCCAAGGTTATCCACAGCGTGATCCCCGGCGTTTGTGCGCAAGTCACTGAAACTGCTGGTTTTTTGATCAGATCCTGAAGAGCCCCAGCCGGCGTGGGTTGGCGGGGTGTCTCTACAGGTTATCCACAGGCAGGTGCACGTATAACTTGGATAACCTGCTCAAGGTTCGCTGCGCAGCACCAATTCGACCATCAGATCGTCCGCCAGGGTTTCCAGGCGCGATTGCAGCACCTCCAGCGACAAGGTCAAGGGCACCGCAAGAATTGCTTCGGCATGGAACAACGGCTCGCTGCTCATCGGCGCCGGACGCACTTCGGTCACCAGCCGCTCCAGGCTCACCCCTTGCTCACTCAGCAGACGCGTAATGTCCCGCACAATGCCCGGACGATCATTACCCACCAGTTCCATGGCAATCGGCTTCCAGGTGCAGGATTGTTCGATGCTGCTTTCGGCGATCATCACGCGGATGCCCTGGGTCGACAGTCCCTGTAGGGCGTCTACCAGTTCATCGTAGGCTTCGGCCGGTACGCCCACCCGAAGAATCCCGGCGAACTGCCCGGCCATGCGCGACATGCGGCTCTCCAGCCAGTTGCCGCCATGCTCGGCAATGCATTGGGCAATGCGCTCGACCTGCCCGGGCTTGTCCGGGGCGAATACCGTGAGTACGAGGTGGTCCATGGCACAGCCCTCTTGTCATGACTTTTGTTATGGAAAGGCAAGTATAGGCAAGGGCTGAGTCTGTGGTGACAGGTCTGACGCCTTCGCGGGCAAGCCCGCTCCCACAAGGTTGCGCATATCCCTGTGGGAGCGGGCTTGCCCGCGATGGGATCGCCGCCGACAAACCCGCCGAACACAAATCGTGTACAAGTTTTTATATTTAGCTGGAACAATCCAATAGTTTTTTGAGAACATCCCGTGCCCCGACGTGACTGCAATGCGTCATGGGGTCGCAGAACGACGTAATTAGTCTAATTTTCACAACCGCAATTCATCATGTAGTATGCCGCAGCGCGCACTACATAACGCTGGATCGATGTCTGCCGCAGGCACACTCGCAACCCTGAAAGCCCCGTCAGCAAGGCCGCAATGCCGTTGATCGGAACGAACCCAGCCGCCAGCAATGGCATGTACTGGTAGAAGGGTTTGTGGTTTAAATGGCCAGAGGCTTCATTGTTAAATTGAAGAGCTGAAAAGCGAAATAGCTGAGCAGAGTGAGGCAAGCAATGACTGAACACGTTCAAGTCGGTGGCCTGCAGGTCGCCAAAGTCCTGTTCGACTTCGTGAACAACGAAGCCATTCCCGGTACCGGCCTCACCGCCGACACGTTCTGGGCCGGTGCTGACAAGGTCATCCATGACCTGGCACCGAAGAACAAAGCCCTACTCGCCAAACGCGATGATTTCCAGGCTCGCATTGATGCCTGGCACCAGGCTCGTGCAGGTGTTGCGCACGATGCGGTGGCCTACAAAGCCTTCCTGCAAGACATCGGTTATCTGCTGCCAGAAGCGGCCGATTTCCAGGCAACGACACAAAACGTCGATGACGAAATCGCCCGCATGGCCGGCCCACAGTTGGTGGTGCCGGTAATGAACGCGCGTTTCGCGCTCAACGCCTCGAACGCCCGCTGGGGTTCGCTGTATGACGCGCTCTACGGCACCGACGCCATCAGCGAAGCGGATGGCGCGGAAAAGGGCAAAGGCTACAACAAGGTACGTGGCGACAAGGTCATTGCTTTCGCCCGCGCCTTTCTCGACGAAGCCGCGCCACTGGCTGCCGGTTCCCACGTCGACTCCACCGGCTACAAAATCGTTGACGGCAAACTGGTCGTCGCCCTCAAAGGCGGCAGCAACACCGGCCTGCACAACGATGCTCAACTAATCGGTTTCCACGGCGATGCAGCGGCTCCGACCGCAATCCTGCTGAAGAACAACGGCCTGCACTTCGAAATCCAGATCGATGCCAGCACCCCGGTCGGCCAGACCGACGCGGCCGGTGTCAAAGACATCCTGATGGAAGCCGCGCTGACCACCATCATGGACTGCGAAGACTCGGTCGCCGCAGTCGATGCCGATGACAAAGTGGTGATCTATCGCAACTGGCTCGGCCTGATGAAGGGTGACCTGTCGGAAGAAGTCTCCAAGGGCGGTCAGACCTTTACCCGTACCATGAACGCCGACCGCACCTACACCGCTCTCGATGGCAGCGAACTGAGCCTGCACGGTCGCTCGCTGTTGTTCGTGCGCAACGTCGGTCACCTGATGACCATTGACGCGATCCTCGACAAAGACGGCAACGAAGTGCCAGAAGGCATTCTCGACGGTCTGGTGACTTGCCTCGCGGCGATCCATAGCCTCAACGGCAACAGTTCGCGCAAGAACAGCCGTACCGGTTCGGTCTACATTGTGAAGCCGAAGATGCACGGCCCGGAAGAAGCCGCGTTCACCAACGAGCTGTTCGGTCGCATCGAGGACGTCCTCGGCCTGCCGCGCAACACCCTCAAAGTCGGGATCATGGACGAGGAGCGCCGTACCACGGTCAACCTCAAGGCCTGCATCAAGGCTGCCAGCGAGCGCGTAGTGTTCATCAACACCGGTTTCCTCGACCGCACGGGTGATGAAATCCACACCTCCATGGAAGCCGGCCCGATGGTGCGCAAGGCCGACATGAAGGCCGAGAAGTGGATCAGTGCCTACGAGAACTGGAACGTCGATATTGGCTTGAGCACCGGCCTGCAAGGTCGTGCCCAAATCGGTAAAGGCATGTGGGCCATGCCGGACCTGATGGCAGCGATGCTGGAACAGAAAATCGCTCACCCATTGGCCGGTGCCAACACCGCCTGGGTTCCATCGCCGACCGCTGCTGCGCTGCACGCGTTGCACTACCACAAGGTCGACGTGTTCGCCCGTCAGGCCGAGCTGGCCAAACGTGCGCGTGCTTCGGTGGACGACATCCTGACTATCCCGCTGGCTGTAAATCCGAGCTGGACTGCGGAACAGATCAAGAACGAACTGGACAACAACGCCCAAGGCATTCTCGGTTACGTGGTGCGCTGGATCGACCAGGGCGTAGGTTGCTCGAAAGTGCCGGACATCAACGACGTCGGCCTGATGGAAGACCGTGCGACGCTGCGTATTTCCAGCCAGCACATCGCCAACTGGCTGCGCCACGGCATCGTTACCGAAGCGCAAGTGATGGAAAGCCTCAAGCGCATGGCGCCGGTGGTTGACCGTCAGAACGCCAACGACCCGTTGTACCGCCCGCTGGCACCGAACTTCGACAGCAACATCGCCTTCCAGGCGGCGGTCGAGCTGGTGGTCGAAGGCACTAAACAGCCGAACGGCTACACCGAGCCGGTTCTGCACCGTCGTCGTCGTGAGTTCAAGGCTGCCAACGGCCTTTGAGTAAACGCTGACGCCGGACGTGAAAAAGCCCTGATCAAGAGATCAGGGCTTTTTCATTTACGCTGTCTCTTCCTGAAATAGGTTCACACCTATTTCAGGAAGAGACACGCTGCGGTCCCCTGTGGCGAGGGAGCTTGCTCCCGCTCGACTGCGCAGCAGTCGTAAATCCGGTGTATGCGGTGTATCAGGGACATTGGGATCGCAGTTTTTGGGGCTGCTTCGCAACCCAACGGGAGCAAGCTCCCTCGCCACAAAAGCTGCCAACCTGGAAGTCCGCGCTACACATCTATCCCCAGCTCATGCTTGACCAATTCAAGCAATTTTTCGCTATCGATGGGCTTGAGCAAAAAATCCACGACGTGCAAATGCATGGCTTCGATCGCATCCTTCACGTCGGCATCGCCGGAAACGATGATGATCGGCAATGCCGCGCGTGGCGACTCCCGCACCAGGCGGATCAGTTCCAGGCCGTCGACGTGGCCCATCCGCAGGTCGGTAATCACCAGACCGATCGATGGCTTCTCTTCCAGCATTTTGAGCGCCGTTTCGCCACTGGCCGCCGTCATGCAGTGAATGCCATCGAGCCCCAGAATTTCCGACAGCAATTCGCGGGCATCCTTATCGTCATCGACGATCAGCACCCGCTGCGGCGGCAAGTCTGGTTCCAGCATGACGGCGCTGAGCGCTTCGCGCTCGGCATCACTCAAAATATCGTGGTCGGACATGGCGTTCTCAACGTTTTCAATGCGATCCCTGACACAGGGTGTCAGACATCGCTCAGCAGGCTTCAATGTGCACTTCGTCGGAATCTTTTCCAATAGACAATGTAGGAGGTTTTTCCCACCGTTGTGTCAGACATTTCCCATATTCCGGCCGCTGCACTGCCTACCTAGACTTACGTCCAATGGGCACCCTGCCCGCAGGGGTCGACCATGCCTGGAACGATCTGAAACAACGATCCGACACAACAATCAGAAAAAGACTGCGGTAATGGTTATGAGTAAAGCGGACGCCTTCACCCAGGCAGGGAAAACCGCGGTATTGCAGAACATCCAGGGCACTTTGCAATTCCTGCAGCGCTTCCCGCCGTTCAATCAGATGGAACACGCCCACCTGGCCTATCTGGTCGAGCAATGTCAGCTGCGTTTTTATGCCCCCGGCGAAAGCATCATCAAACCCGCCGATGGCCCGGTTGAGCATTTCTACATCGTCAAACAGGGCCGAGTCGTGGGTGAACGCCCGCACACGGCCAAGGGTGGCACCGAAACCACCTTCGAAATCACCACCGGCGAGTGCTTTCCCCTCGCCGCACTGCTGGGCGAGCGTGCAACCCGTACCGAACATCTGGCGGCCGAAGATACCTTCTGCCTACAGCTGAATAAGCTCGCGTTCATCAAACTGTTCGCACTGTCCAACCCCTTCCGAGACTTTGCCCTGCGCGGTGTCAGCAGTTTGCTGGATCAGGTCAATCAGCAAGTCCAGCAAAAAGCCGTGGAAACCCTCGGCACCCAGTATTCGCTCAATACCCGGCTGGGCGAATTGGCCATGCGTCACCCGGTAACCTGCAGCCCGATCACGCCCCTGCGTGAAGCCGTGACGCTGATGCATGATCAGCAAGTCGGCAGCATTGTGGTGGTCGATGAGCAAAAGGCGCCGCTGGGCATTTTCACTCTGCGTGACTTGCGACACGTGGTGGCCAACGGCACCAGCGATTTCAATGAATCCATCGAGCGACACATGACCCTGGCGCCGTTTTACCTGACGCCGGACCACAGCGCCTTCGACGCGGCGATCGCCATGACCGAACGACACATCGCCCACGTCTGCCTGGTCAAGGACCAGCGCCTGTGTGGCGTAGTTTCGGAGCGCGACCTGTTTTCCCTGCAAAGGGTCGATCTGGTGCACCTGGCGCGGACCATTTGCAGTGCCCAACGGGTGGAAAACCTGGTGGCGATCCGCGGCGAAATCGGCCAATTGGTCGAGCGGATGCTGGCCCACGGCGCGTCCTCGACGCAGATCACCCATATCATCACCCTGCTCAACGACCACACCGTCTGCCGGGTGATCGAACTGGCCATCGCGGAGAAAGGTGACCCCGGCGTGCCATTCAGTTGGCTGTGTTTCGGCAGTGAAGGCCGCCGCGAACAGACGCTGCACACTGATCAGGACAACGGCATTCTGTTCGAAGCTCGCGATGCGGCCCACGCCGCCGAGATTCGCGGCAAGTTGCTGCCCATCGCCCAGCAGGTCAATCAGAGCCTGGCGCTGTGCGGCTTTACCTTGTGCAAAGGCAACATCATGGCCGGCAACCCCGAGCTGTGTTTGTCCCGAGTCGAATGGGCGCGACGCTTTGCGGCGTTTATCCGCGAGGCGACACCGGAAAACCTGTTGGGGTCGAGTATCTATTTCGATCTGCGCGTGGTCTGGGGCGATGAGCGAGGCTGTGAGCAACTGCGCCGGGGCATTCTCGATCAGGTCGGCGACAACCGGTTGTTCCAGCGCATGATGGCCGAGAACGCCCTGCGCAACCGTCCACCCGTAGGACGTTTCCGCGAATTCGTCCTGGCGCGCAAGAATGGCGAGAAAGCCACCCTCGACTTGAAACTCCAGGGCCTGACCCCCTTCGTCGACGGCGCGCGAGTGCTGGCCCTGGCCCACGGCATCGATGCCAACAACACCCTGGAGCGCTTTCGCCAATTGGTGGAAAAAGAGGTCATCGAACAGCTGGACGGCGCTGCCTATGAAGAGGCGTATCACTTCATCCAGCAAACCCGCATGCAGCAACATCAGCTACAGACCCGAGAGAACCTGCCCTACTCCAACCGCGTCGATCCCGACAGCCTCAATCATCTGGACCGACGCATCCTGCGTGAATCCCTGCGCCAGGCCCAACGCCTGCAAAGCAGCCTGACTCTGCGGTATCAGCTATGAGCCTGTTTTCATGGCTGCGCCCGGCCAGTCCCGTTTTGCCCGGCGAACTGCAACACCGTCTGGATCGCTTGCCGGCCGTGGCCCAACTGAGCGACTGCAGCCTGCGCGAGCAACGCTGGGTGGTGCTCGACCTGGAAACCACCGGGCTGAATCTGAACAAGGATCGGCTATTGTCGATCGGGGCGGTGGTGATCGAGGACGGCGCGATCGACTTCAGTCAGCAGTTCGAACGCACGCTGCAATGCACTGAACTCAAACTCGGTCCCAGCGTGTTGATTCACGGCCTGGGCCCGAGCGCCATTGCCGCCGGCAGTGACCCGGTGCAAGCCTTACTCGAATTCATGGAGTTTGTCGGCGACAGTCCGGTGTTGGCGTTTCATGCGCCGTTCGACCAGCACATGCTCGGGCGCGCACTGAAAGAACATCTGGGCTACAAGTTGCAGCATCCGTTTCTGGACGTGGCAGACATCGCCCCGCTGCTTTGCCCCCAGGCACACTTTCGCGAGGCGGGGCTGGACGAGTGGATCGAGTGGTTCAAACTGGAGGTCTTCGAACGGCATAATGCCAGTGCCGACGCCTTGGCAACGGCGGAGCTGATGCTGATTTTGTTCAGCCGGGCGCGACAGCAACAGATTCATAGCCCATTGAACCTGCAACAACGGTTGAGTCAGTGGAAACGGCGGCGGCAAGCGCCTTCTTTCTGAATCTGCGGTGGCTGTGCTGATGCCTTCGCGGGCAAGCCTCGCTCCTACAAGCTTTGTGTCGCTTGCGACATCGGCGAACGGTACAAAACCTGTGGAAACGAGCTTGAGCTCAGGCACTAAAGCGCTATGCTCCCGACTCTGCCCATGATCGAGATGCCGACATGTCCGCCCCCAGCATGACCTTGTTCCACAACCCCGCCTCGCCCTTTGTTCGCAAAGTCATGGTGCTGTTGCACGAGACCGGTCAAACGAACCGCGTGGCGCTGCAAGCCTGCCAGCTCACGCCGGTCAGCCCGGATCCGGCCCTCAACAAGGACAACCCGCTGGGCAAGATTCCGGCCCTGCGCCTGGCAGACGGCAATGTGATTTATGACAGCCGGGTGATCCTCGACTACCTCGATTACCAGCACGTCGGCAATCCGCTGATTCCTCGCGAAGGCTCGGCGCGCTGGCGGCGCCTGACCCTGGCTTCTCTGGCAGACGGAATCATGGATGCCGCTGTGATGGTTCGCTATGAAGTGGCCCTGCGCTCGCCGGAAAAACATTGGGACGCATGGCTCGACAGTCAGCGCGACAAGATTCGTCGCGCTCTGGCGCTATTGGAGGCCGATGCGATTGCCGAGCTGACCAGCCATTTCGATGTGGCAGCGATCAGTGTGGCCTGTGCCTTGGGTTACCTGGATTTGCGCCATCCGGATCTGGAATGGCGCAAAGAGAATCCAAAGTTGGCCGAGTGGTATTTCGAAGTGAGTCAGCGGCCTTCGATGATTGCGACGATGCCCAAGGCTTAAATCTTCGCTGGCTGTACCGGCCTATTCGCGGGCAAGCCTCGCTCCTACAGGTTGAAGTGATCCGTAGGAGCGAGGCTTGCCCGCGAACGAACCACTGGAGATCTGTTGTGGGAACGAGCCTGCTCGCGTTGGCGCCACACCGGACCCAACGGAAACAACCCGGCAATCCGCGTCGCCAACACCTCACCCACACGCTGATCCTCGCGCAACCCCAACGACCGGCTCATTCCACCGCTCCGATATCAAATGCCAACGGCTTGGCGGATTTTTGCCCGATCCCGTACCAGTCCAGCTTGCGGGTCAGCACCATGAACACGCCCAGCAGACCGAACAACAGCAACGAGCCCATCAACAGCGCGTAATCCTCGGCGCTCAACAAGCCGTAGAGCAAACCATACAACGCCGCCAACCCCGCCGAAAAACTCAAGCCGTGGCGCACGCTGCGCAGCACATGGCAGACATAGAAACCGATCAATGCCACGCAGCCACTCGCCGACAGCAGATACGCCAGGGCAAAGCCGATGTGTTCGGACAGCGACAACAGCAACAGGTAGAAGAACGCCAGCGCCACGCCCACCAAGGCGTACTGCACCGGGTGCACTGCCAGGCTTTTCAGCACTTCGAAGAGGAAGAAACCGGCGAAGGTCAGGACGATGAACAGCAACGCATATTTGATTGCCCGGTCGCTTTTCAGGTACTGGTCCACCGGGTCGATGAAGCTCACGCCGAAGCTGCGGCCGCTGAACGCCTCGCACTGACCGCCCGACACGCAACTGTTCAACGCCTCTTGCAGGTTGGTGGAGAAAAACGAGGTCTGCCAATTGGCGGTGAAGCCCTGATCGGTGATTTCACGCTGAGCCGGCAGGTAATTGCCGATGAAGCTGGGATGAGGCCAGTTGGCGGCCAGTGAAACCTTGCTGGTCTTGCCCACCGGGAGAATCTGCAACTGGCCGGTGCCTTGCAGACGCAAGTCGAAACCGAAGGCCAGCTCCGTGGCCTGCTGGGTGTCCAGCGCCGGCAACGTCACGTGCACACCCTCGCCCAACCAGCCCACCTGGCTACCCGGTACAAAATCCAGCTTCTGGCCATTGAGTTCGAGTTTCAGCGCATTCTCGATGCCGCGAATGTCGCTGATGCCAACGGCCAGGAACGGCTGATCGAAGCGGTAATCGGCGAAGTCTTCCTTGATGCCCAGTTGCGCCGGGACCGAAAACTGCCCACTGATGCGGTTGTCGGCATGGAACAGCCGCGCCTCGTAGATGCCCCGGGCGCGCAGTTCGGTCTGGACCTGGCCGTCGAGTTCAAAACGCTCCGGCAGGAAATACAAGCGCCCGCGCTCCTCGCCGACATCCTGATAACGCTGGTTGGTTTTTTCGTTGGTTTTCCAGGTGCGCACCGTTTTGCGATAGGGCACCACCATCAGCGGGCCGCTCAGCTGCTGACTGTAGCTGGAGCTGCGGGCGATGTCTTCGAGCACACCGTCGCGCAGTTGCTGGCGGTCCTGGATCACGCCGTTGATCATCAGCAGCGGGATCAGCAGCAACAGAATCAGCAGGGCAATTGCCCCGAGTTTTAGGGTCAGGCTTCGGTTCATGGGACTCTCCCTGTTTGGATGGGGAAAGTCTGGATTGGGTATGTGGGGGTTTTGTGGGAGGAATGTGGAGAGTGTGTGGAATTTGCGCTCGGCGCAGGAGCTGCCGAAGGCTGCGATCTTCAGCGGCTTGAAGGCAACCGCAAACGCACTTGAACACCGCCGTCGACGTTGCCGATACTCATCACACCACCATGCAACTTGACCACTTCCTCAACGAAGTTGAGCCCCAAACCGGTGCTCTTGCGTCCACTGTCCGGACGCGGCAGTGAGTAGAAGCGCTCGCTCAAGCGTGGCAACGCATAGTCGGGAATCGCTTCGGCCTGGTTGAACAGCCTGAACTCGATCTGCTCACCGACTCGTTCGGCACACAATCGCAGCACGCCGTTCGCTGGGGTGAAGTCCAAGGCATTCTCCAGCAGATTGCCCAGCGCCTGGCGCAATAGGAACGGCTCGCCAAGCAGGTTCAGGTCCGCTGCAATTTGCCGTTCCACACGTAACTGCTTGCCTTCGATTCGCGCAGCCTGGGCGCTCAACAGCTCGGCCACCAAGGGCGCCAAGGGCACCGCCACCCGCTCTTCCAACCCTTGGCGTTGCTCGACCTGCGCCAGGTTCAACAGTCGCTCGATCAACTGCTGCATGCGCGCACTTTCGCTGTCGATGTTACTGACGAAGCGCTGCTGCTGGGCTGGCGGCATTTCGCCTTGCAGCAGCTCCGCCGCACCGCGAATCGCCGCCAGCGGGCTTTTCAATTCATGGGTCAGGGTGTGTACATAACGTTCGACGTAGGCTTTGCCTTCGAGCTGGGTACGCATGTGCTCCAACGCCGTGGCCAGTTGTTCCAGTTCGCCGCCTCGGTAATGCGGCACCTCGACCCGTCGACCTTCGCTGACGGCCTGGGCATAAGCCGTCAACCGCCGCAGTGCCGCGCTCAGCCACCAGGACAACAGCGCACCGAACAACAAACCGAGGCCGATCAATCCGGCGCCATACGTCAGCAATCGCCGTTCGGTGCGATCGACGTAAGGCTGCAGTGAGCTGTTGGGTTTGGCCACGGTCACCACGCCGATGATCTGGCCGTTGTCGCGAATCGGAGCACCGACGTGCATCACCGACGAGTTCGAGTCGTCCGGGTTGCTGCGCGTCGAACGCGCACCGTACTCGCCACGCAGGGTCAGGTAGACGTCATTCCAGCGCGAGTAGTCCTGGCCCACCGCAGTACCGCTGGAATCCAGCACCACGATGCCTTTGGCATCGGTGACGTATATGCGGTGGTTGACCTGATTCTTCGACAGCCCCCAGATGCTCGCTTTCGGTTGCCGCGCGCCATAAGCCTTGAGCAACTCGGGCCAGCGGTTCTGGCTGAGGGTGCCGGCCTTGAAGTCGTCGCGCAGGATCTCGGCCATCAGGTTGGCGGTGTCCACCAGGGTTTCTTCGGTGGACTGGCGCACACCGGGGCGGATTTCTTCCATCACGGTGTTGAGCACGAAGTAGCCGGTCAGGCCGATGAACAGCACGTAGACCAGAAAAATCCGGATCCCCAGTGACATCAGCTCTGCCCCGGGCTGTAGCTGTAGCCGAGGCCACGATGAGTCTGGATCGGCTCGGCGTCGGCCTTCACCAGGCGCAACTTGGCGCGCACGCTCTTGATGTGGCTGTCGATGCTGCGCTCGTAACCGGCATCGGCGGCCACGCCCAGCGCATCAAGCAATTGCTCGCGGCTGAAGACTCGCTCAGGTTGTTCCAGCAGGCATTGCAGCAAACGAAACTCATGGCGAGTCAGGCTCAGTAGCTGGTTGCGATAGCTGATCTGCACCCGCTCGCCGTCGATGCGAAACAGCGCTGACGCCACCTCCGCCACCGGTCGTGGCGCCATGCGCTTGAGAATCGCCCGGACCCGCGCCGCCACTTCCCGGGGGCTGAACGGTTTGACCACGTAGTCGTCGGCGCCAATTTCCAGGCCCACCACGCGGTCGATCTCGGCGTCACGGGCACTGAGGAACATCACCGGTACTTCGCTGAAACGCCGCAACTGCTTGCAGGTCTCGAAGCCGCTTATGTCTGGCAGGCCGATGTCGAGAATGATCAGGTCGGCAGGCGTCGCGCGCTGATGTTCGAGCGCCGCCGCGCCAAGGCTCAACCAGGTCGTGGTAAAGCCCTCGCCCTGCAAGGCGAAAATCAGGGTGTCGGCAATCGCCGCTTCGTCTTCGACAATCAGGATATGAGGCATGGCGTCCGAGCCCGCTGGTTAAGTGGACGAACGGTGCCCCAAGGCTGATTCGCCGTCAATCAGCAGTCGGGTTTGTCGGCTGTAAATCGACGCGCCGGGTTCACTGCCGCACCGAATTCGCGCAACGCCTTGGCGCCGATCAACAGCGGGTAGTTGAAGCTGCTGCGGTCGGTGAGGTTGACCTCGACGGTGCGCTTGACGTTGCCCAGGCACAGTTCCAGATCGATCACCGGACGCTTGGTCACGTCACTCACGACCTTGTCTTCGTCTTCTTCATCGGCTCGGCTCTTGATCTTGCTGATCCGCGCGACCTTGTGTTCATAGACTTTGTTGCTCGCGCCTTTGGTGGCGAGACGGAAACGTACCCACTCGTCGCCGTCGCGGGTGAAGGTTTCGATGTCTTTGGCCGACAGCGACGCGGTCAGGGCGCCGGTGTCCATTTTGGCCTTGAGGACTTCACCGCCGATTTCCGGCAGCGCGATGTATTCGTAACGCCCGTACAGGGTCGGCTCGGCGGCCAGGACCGGCAGGGCCACGAGGGCAAGCAGTGCAAGGAGAGATTTCACGTAAGGGGCTTCCTTGAGGGATGGATGCATGGCCGAATTCTAGACCGCAAAAAACAACGATAGTTGGACCACTTCCCACTTTTGTGGCCCTCGCCACAAAGGCAATAGCGATACGCTGAGAGCATACCGTTGCCAAGGTGAAACATTCGTCACCACCGATTTGGCCTGCCAACCGAAGCTGCTTATTATGGCGCGCCCACACGCTTTCAAGAGTTACCTATGCGCCGCCTGCTCACCGGCTGTTTCGTTACCCTGCTGCTATTGCTCAACACGCTGGTCCTGTTCGGGCCTTTGATGGTGTTCGCGCTGCTCAAACTGCTCCTGCCCGGGCGCTTTCGCGATTACGCCTCGTGGGCGGTGATGTGGATTGCCGAAACCTGGGCCGAGATCGACAAACTGATCTTCCGCCTGTGCATTCCCACCCAATGGGACATTCGCGGCGGCGATGAGCTGCGCGGCGACACCTCGTATCTGGTGATCAGTAACCATCAGTCCTGGGTCGATATCCCGGCGCTGATCCAGGCACTGAACCGGCGCACGCCGTTCTTCAAGTTCTTCCTGAAGAAAGAACTGATCTGGGTGCCGTTCCTGGGCCTGGCCTGGTGGGCGTTGGACTATCCGTTCATGAAGCGCTACAGCAAGGCGTTCCTGGAGAAGCACCCGGAGCTGGCCGGCAAGGACCTGGAGATCACCAAACAAGCTTGCGAGTTGTACAAGCGCCAGCCGGTGACCGTGGTCAACTACCTGGAAGGCACCCGCTACACCGCGGCGAAAAGCGCCCAGCAGCTGTCACCGTTCACCCACCTGCTCAAGCCCAAGGCGGGCGGCGTGGCGTTTGTGCTGGCGGCGATGGGTGAACAGCTGGACGCCATTCTCGATGTGACGGTGGTGTATCCGCAGCAGAAGATTCCGGGGTTCTGGGATTTGCTCAGTGGCAACGTGCCCAAGGTGATCATCGACATCCACACCCGCGAACTGGACCCGGCACTGTGGCAAGGCGATTACGAAAACGATCCGGAGTTTCGCGAAACAATCCAGAACTGGGTCAACCAGCTCTGGATCGAGAAGGACCGGCGCATCCAGGCACTACGCGCCGAGGGCTGACTCAGCTACCGGCGCCGGTACCCCAGATCCCGCCGAGGTTTTGCAACAGCGAACCGGCAACGCCTTGCTGACCGAGGTATTGCAGGATCACCGGGGCAAACACGCCGACCATCCCGGTGTCCATGCCCAGGGCGCTGAAGGCGTTGTTCAGGTCCTTGGTGTCCTTGACGTTACCCAGCAAGCCATTGAGCAACGCATTATTGTCCGAGCCCGCGCCGAGTAGCCCGCCCAAGCCAGTCAGACCACTGATCGCGCTGTTACCGGCGATCTGAGCGAGGCCTGGCACGGTTTTGCTCAGTTCGGAGAAGTCCTGGCCGCTGAGCTGATTCCTCGCCAGCCCCAGCATCGCACCGGCACCGCCGATGGCCTGCTCCGGGGTAATGTCGAGCTGCGAACCCAGGGTATTGAGCAAACCGGCCGCCTTGGGCGCCGCCGCCACGATGCCATCGACATCATCGGCCTCGACACCCTCGACATCCTCGTCGTCCTGCATCGATGACACCGCCTTGACCGCATCGCTGAGGCTTAACTGTGCAAAGGCCGGGCTGGCGGCCAGCGTCGTCAACGAAGCGACAGCCATGAGCGATGCCAATGCAAAACCGCGTGAAACGTTCATCCAGACATCCTCTTGTGCCATGAAAGCCGCCTGGTAACGGGAGCGGCAAAACTGCCGATTGGACCGGGCATCCAGTGGCATGTTCCTCGGGTGTGCAGGCATTTTTACCCAAGTGGCGTCTATAAAACGTGAACCGCCGGAGTGTCTTATTCTCCAGAGCTATTAATCACGAAGCCCATTATTTCAAAACAACATGATGACCTGTCAGATCCGATAGTTGGCACCAGTAATGGATGCGTTTACGTTGGTTTTGAAACAACGGAACTGGGTGTGTAACAGGAACATTGCTCACACCCTTCAACTATTGAGTTTGTAGGAAGCATGGAAATGGCAATTAGACAAACCGGTACGGTGAAATGATTCAACCATGAAAGGGGCCATGGGTTCATCACCCCGGAAAGCGGCCCAGACATTTTTGTACACTTCAGAGCAATTCAGGGCAACGGTTTCAAGTCGCTGGAAGAGGGTCAAAAGGTAACTTTCGTTGTAGTACAAGGGCAGAAGGGAATGCAGGCAGATGAGGTCCAAGTCGAAGCCTGAGTGTTCGATAAGGCCTACACCGCGTGATCGTGAGTGTGGGCCATTTTTAAAGGAGAGGCAGCATTTCATGATGCCTTATCGCTTATATCGAGCTCGAACAACCAAGCACTGAAAAACTCAAAATCAATATAAAAAACTAGCATTTCTGATAGTAGGCATAATAAATAACCCCCACTAGCATTGGCACTCCAATTACGTAACGGAGTACAACCATGCAGTTTTCCACCCAGAAAAACAAAGCGTTGAAAGGACTATCGCTCGGCACTTTTACGCTGATGGCGTTGATGGCAAGCACGTACACATTCGCTCAAAGCTGCCCTGAACTCAGTTCCGTAAAAGCAGAAAGCGTTAATGGCAGTTATCAATACAGTGCTGGCGAATGGAAAGGCTCCAACGCAGATGCAGGTGTAGAGCCGGAAAATGTCAATTATTCGGGGGTTAAAGGGGTCAAGTTCAAAACCGCCACCATTGCACAGCGCAAGGTCGATTCGGAGGGTCGTGGTGAAGACCCTGCGGATAAACCTGGCAGCATCATCACCTACGTAAGATGTGATTATGAAGGTCAAGGAGAAAACGACCGAGTCAGGCTCTCGCAGAGAACTGCAAAACCGGCAACCGGTGAGGCAGGCATCTGGAAACAGTCCAATCAAAACAGCGCAGGCACCTATAACAAAGAATGCAGCGCAGACACTGTGACTGCTTGCACATTTAAACTCTAGTCACTGATTTACCCCGCCCAAAAAAAAACGGCGACTTGAAAGTCGCCGTCTTATTTTGCATGAAGCCTTACGCCGCACTAAACAACTTGTGCGGATCAATCACAAACTTCTTCGGCACGCCGGCATCGAACTCGCCGTAACCCCGTGGCGCGTCATCCAGGCTGATGACTTCCACGCCGACGATGTCGGCAATCTTGATGCGGTCCCACATGATCGCCTGCATCAGTTGGCGGTTGTACTTCATCACTGGCGTCTGGCCGGTGTGGAAGCTGTGGGATTTGGCCCAGCCCAGGCCGAAGCGGATGCTCAGGCTGCCCATTTTCGCGGCAGCGTCCACTGCACCCGGATCTTCGGTGACGTACAGGCCAGGAATACCGATTTTGCCAGCGACGCGAACCACGCCCATCAGCGAGTTGAGTACGGTGGCCGGAGCCTCGTGCTTCACGCCGGCATGGCCGTGACCGCGAGCTTCGAAGCCTACGGCATCGACGGCGCAGTCCACTTCTGGTTCGCCCAACAGTGCAGCGATCTGTTCGTGCAGTGGGGTGTCTGTCGACAGGTCGGCGATTTCGAAACCCTGAGCCTTGGCATGGGCCAGGCGGATCGGGTTGACGTCACCGATGATCACCACCGCAGCACCCAGCAGGCGAGCGGAAGCGGCAGCTGCCAGGCCAACCGGGCCGGCGCCGGCGACGTACACGGTGCTGCCAGGGCCGACGCCGGCAGTCACTGCGCCGTGGTAACCGGTAGGCAGGATGTCGGAGAGACAGGTCAGGTCACGGATTTTTTCCATGGCCCGGTCGCGATCTGGAAGTTTCAGCAGGTTGAAGTCGGCATACGGCACAAACGCGTATTCGGCCTGGCCACCGGTCCAGTCACCCATGTCGACATAACCATAGGCACCGCCCGGACGCGCCGGGTTAACGCTCAGGCAGACGCCAGTATGTTGCTCTTTGCACGAACGGCAACGGCCACAGGCAACGTTGAAAGGTACCGACACCAAGTCGCCGATCTGCAGGTTCTCGACACCGCTGCCCTTCTCGATCACTTCACCCGTGATCTCGTGGCCCAGCACCAGACCGGTCTGAGCGGTGGTGCGACCGCGCACCATGTGCTGATCGGAACCACAGATGTTGGTGGAAACTACGCGCAGGATGACACCGTGCTCGATCTTCCTGCCGCGCGGGTCCTGCATTTTGGGATAGTCGATTTTCTGTACTTCGACCTTGCCTGCGCCGAGATACACCACACCACGATTACCAGACATGCTTTCACCTCGCTGTTGTTTTTATGTAGCGGTCGCGTCGCCCGACAGCGGCGGCGCGTTGATTGCTCGGGTATTGCCTGTGTGTCTTGTGTTGTCTGTTATGCCGCCATCGCGGGCAAGCCCGCTCCCACAGTGGATCGGGTGTACACAAGGTCTGTGGACAACACAAAACCCTGTGGGAGCGGGCTTGCCCGCGAAAGCGATCTAAAGAACGACCGTGCGATTGGCGTTCAAAAATACGCGTCGTTCAATGTGATAACCCACGGCCCGCGCCAACGTCAGCCCTTCGATATCCCGCCCCTTGGCGATCAAGTCTTCGGGATAGTGGCTGTGATCAACGGCTTCCACGCCTTGGGCGATGATCGGACCTTCATCCAGATCGTTGTTGATGTAATGCGCCGTGGCGCCGACCAGTTTCACGCCTTTGTTGTAGGCCTGGTGATACGGCTTGGCGCCCTTGAAGCCCGGCAGCAGCGAGTGGTGAATGTTGATCGCCTTGCCATCGAGTTTGCGGCACAGCTCTGGCGACAGAACCTGCATGTAGCGGGCAAGGATCACCAGTTCGGCGCCGGCCTCTTCGATCACCTGCCAGACCTGACGCTCCTGCGATGGTTTGTCGTTGGGGTCCAGCGGAAAGTGGTAGTACGGAATCTGGTGCCAGTCGGCCAACGGCTTGAGGTCCGGGTGGTTGGAGACCACCGCGACCACGTCCATCGACAACTGGCCGATGCGCTGGCGGTAGAGCAAGTCGTTGAGGCAGTGATCGGCCTTGGAGACCATGATCACCACTTTTGGCCGGTAGTTCGGCGGGGTCAGCTCGAAGACCATCCCGAAGGCGGCACCACGCTCCGCCAGGCCTGCGCGGAAGGCTTGTTCGTCGAAAGCGTCGGGTTGCCGAAACTCCACGCGGATGAAGAAACGGCCTGAGAGCCGGTCATCAAAGGAGTGGTGCTCGGTGACGTAGCAGCCCTGCTCGAACAGAAAGCGGGTCACCGCATCCACGGTGCCGAGGACGCTTGGGCAGTCGGCGGTCAGAATCCATGTGTCTGGGGCGCGGCTCATAGTGCGGTGACTCCTGCTGCTACATCTGTGATCAGAGAGAACTCTGTGGCGAGGGAGCTTGCTCCCGCTGGGTTGCGAAGCGACCCCAAAATCAACATCCGCATTCCTGCAGAAGGAACGCGGAGGCAGGGTTTACGACTGCTGCGCAGCCGAGCGGGAGCAAGCTCCCTCGCCACAAAAGCAGTCACAAACCTAATTACGCCTGGACGCTAAGCCCGTACTCAGCAGCCGCATCCTGCAACCACAACCACCAGTAATCCGAGAAGCTGCGGCGAATCAGCAGTTCCCAGGTGTCTTCGGCGGTATGGCGGATCATCAGTTGCGACTTGGCGAACACCGTGCCAACAGCCTTGCCCACCGGGAAGTTGTTGGGGTGCACGTCGTAGCTGGTGGACTTCATCAGCACCTGACGCACGTTCGGGCCGCTGAGTTCGAGGATCTGCTGGCCACCGCTGACGTTGACGATCTGGATGTGCAGGTCGCCCAGCGCTTCACGGAGTTTTTTCTCGGCCGCGAATTCTTCACCAGTCGGCACGATCAGCAGCCATTCATCCGGCCCCATCCATTGCAGGCTGGCTTCGCCTTTGATGATCACGGTCAGCGCACCTGGCAATTCGATGCCAAGGGCCTTGTGCACACCAGCAGCGAACGCGGCGTCGTGGCCATCGCCACGGATGGTCAGGTGACCGAGGAGTTTTTTCTCACGCACGATCACGCCGGCGTTCTTGCGACCCTTGCCCACCAGGCTGGCGAGGTCGGCGTGATGCAGCGACGACTCGGCCTTGGCCCCAGTGGTTGGGCGTTGTTGGTAAACATTGGCTGCGGTCATAAAGCACCTGTCCTGTATTCGTATCCCTGTGGGAGCGGGCTTGCCCGCGATAGCGATGCATCAGTCACCATTGATGTTGCCTGGTCTGACGCTATCGCGGGCAAGCCACGCTCCCACAGGTACTGTGGTGTTAAACGTTCTGGCGATCGCCTTTCGGATCGAAGAACACCGAAGAAACGATTTCCGCCTCGATCACGCTGCCGTCGGCCAGCGGTGCGAACACCCGCTCACCCATGCGCTTCAAGCCGCCCTTGACCACGCCCATGGCAAACGAATAGCCCAGGGAGTTGTGCAAGTAACTGGAAGTCACGTGACCCACCATGGTCATCGGAATCGCTTGCTTGGTGTTGAACACCAGTTGTGCACCTTCCGGCAGCCATTTGGTCGGATCGATCGGCTTCAGGCCAACCAGCTGTTTGCGCTGATCACGCACACAGTCTTCGCGGTTCATGCCACGCCATCCGATCCACGAGAACGGTTTGGTGCGACCGACACACCAGCCCATGTTCAGGTCGTCCGGGGTCATCGAGCTGTCAGTGTCCTGACCGACGATGATGAAGCCCTTCTCGGCCCGCAGTACGTGCATGGTTTCGGTGCCGTACGGGGTCAGGTTGTACTTCTTGCCGGCCTCGACGATTTTCTCGAGCACGCCCATGGCGTAGTCGGCCTGCACGTTGACTTCGTACGACAGCTCACCGGTAAACGAAATCCGGAAAATCCGCGCCGGCACGCCACCGACCAGGGCTTCTTTCCAGGTCATGAACGGGAAGGCTTCGTTGCTCAGGTCGGCGTCGGTGACTTCGCTGAGCAGCTTGCGGCTGTTCGGCCCGGACAGGGTCATGGTTGCCCAGTGATCAGTCACGGAAGTGAAGTACACCTTCAGGTCTGGCCATTCGGTCTGGTGGTAGATTTCCAGCCATTGCAGCACGCGCGCAGCGCCGCCGGTGGTGGTGGTCATCACGAAATGGTTGTCGGCCAGGCATGCAGTCACGCCGTCGTCGAACACCATGCCGTCTTCTTTACACATCAGGCCGTAGCGCGCCTTGCCCACGTCGAGCTTGGTCCAGGCGTTGGTGTAGATACGGTTGAGGAACTCGCGGGAGTCCGGGCCCTGGATGTCGATCTTGCCCAGGGTCGAAGCGTCCAGCAGGCCGACGCTGTCGCGCACGGCTTTGCATTCGCGTTTTACGGCGGCATGCAGGTCTTCACCGTTTTTCGGGAAGTACCAAGGACGTTTCCACTGACCGACGTCTTCGAACTCGGCGCCATTCTTCACGTGCCAGTGATGCAGCGCGGTGAAGCGAACCGGCTCGAAGATGTGCCCACAGTGACGACCGGCCACGGCGCCGAAAGTCACCGGCGTGTAGTTCGGGCGGAACATGGTGGTGCCCATCTGCGGGATGGTCACGTTCAGCGAACGGGCGGCGATGGCCAAGCCGTTGACGTTGCCGAGCTTGCCCTGATCGGTGCCAAAGCCCAGTGCGGTGTAGCGCTTGACGTGCTCGACCGATTCGAAACCTTCGCGGGTCGCCAGTTCGATGGCGGCTGCGGTGACGTCGTTCTGCAGGTCGACGAATTGCTTCGGCGCACGGGCAGTGGCTTTTTCGTGAGGCACCTGGAACAGCGCCAGCGTCGGCTCTTCGAGTCGGCTCAGGGCTTTGGGCAGTACGCCTTCGACCTTGCCGAAACCAGCTTCGCTGGCAGCGCGAGCACCGCCTTCAAAACCATCGGTCAACGAATCGCCGAGGCTGTAGACGCCGTTGATGCCACCGACGCACACGCGTTTCTGCGGTGCTTCGCCCGGTACGAAACCGAGGATGTCTTCACGCCAGATCGGCTTGCCACCCAGGTGCGAAGCCAGGTGAACCACTGGGCTGTAACCGCCGGAACTGGCGACCAGGTCGCAATCGAGCCATTCGCCTGGGCTGGTCACGGTGTGTGCTTTTACATCAATCGCTGCAACGCGAGCGGCGGTCACGTGCTTGCTGCCACGGGCCTCGATCACGGCGCTGCCGGTCAGGATGCGGATGCCTTTGGCGCGCGCTTCTTCCACCAGCGCACCGCGAGGGTTGCTGCGGGCGTCGGCGATGGCCACCACTTGCAGGCTGGCGTCGAGCCAGTCCAGGGCAACGCGGTAGGCGTGGTCGTTGTTGGTCGACAGCACCAGTTTCTTGCCCGGTGCCACGCCGTAGCGACGCACGTAAGTCGACACAGCGCCGGCGAGCATGTTGCCCGGCACGTCGTTGTTACCGTAAACCAGTGGACGCTCGTGAGCACCGGTCGCCAGCACCACGCGCTTGGCGCGAACCCGGTGGATACGCTGACGCACCTGGCCGATCGGGGCGCGGTCGCCGAGGTGATCGGTGAGGCGCTCGTGAATGGTCAGGAAGTTATGGTCGTGGTAACCGTTGACCGTGGCGCGCGGCAACAGCAGCACGTCAGGGGTGTTTTTCAGCTCGGCGATGACGCTGGCAACCCACTCGGTAGCTGGTTTGCCATCGAGGCTTTCGCGGGAGTCGAGCAGGCTGCCGCCGAACTCTTCCTGCTCATCGGCCAGGATCACACGGGCGCCGCTGCGGGCAGCCGCCAGTGCAGCCGCCAGACCCGCAGGGCCAGCGCCGACGATCAGCACGTCGCAGTGCTGATTCATGTAGTCGTAGGTGTCCGGATCGTTCTCGGTCGGCGAACGGCCAAGACCGGCTGCCTTACGAATGTACTTCTCGTAAGTCATCCAGAACGATTGCGGGTACATGAAGGTTTTGTAGTAGAAGCCCGGTGGCATCAGCTTGCCGCCGACCTTGCCGAGAATCCCCATCATGTCGTTGTTCACGCTTGGCCAGCCGTTGGTGCTGGTGGCGACCAGGCCTTGATACAGCGCTTGTTGCGTGGCGCGCACGTTCGGGATCTGCGTGGCTTCGGTCGCACCGATCTGCAGCACGGCGTTCGGCTCTTCGGCACCGGCGGCGAAGATGCCGCGTGGGCGCGAATACTTGAAGCTGCGGCCGACGATATCGACACCGTTGGCCAGCAAGGCTGCGGCCAGCGAGTCGCCTTCAAAGCCTTTGTAGACCTGGCCGTTGAAGGTGAAGCTCAGCACTTTGTTGCGGTCGATGCGTCCGCCGTTGGACAGGCGATTGATCTGGCTCATACCTTCTCTCCCAGAGCCGTGGCGGCCGCTTTCGGGCTGTCGGTCTTGTCGGTGAACTGCGGCTTGGTGCCGATCTTGTAGGTTTCGAGAATCTCGTAGGTCACGGTGTCACGGGTCACGTTGAAGTACTGACGGCAACCGGCGACGTGATCCCACAGTTCGTGGTGCAGACCGCGAGGGTTATCGCGGAAGAACATGTAGTCGCCCCACTCCTCGTCGGTGCAGCTGTTCGGATCCAGTGGACGCGGGATGTGCGCCTGGCCGGATGCATGGAATTCCTCTTCGGAGCGCAGTTCGCCACAGTGAGGACAGAAGATATGCAACATAGGGATTTCTCCTGTTAGTGGGCGACTGCTGCAGCGCCGTGTTCGTCGATCAACGCACCGCTGTGGAAGCGGTCGATGGAGAAAGGTGCAGCCAATGGGTGCATTTCACCCTTGGCAAGGCTTGCGGCAAACACGTTGCCCGAGCCAGGTGTAGCCTTGAAGCCACCGGTGCCCCAACCGCAGTTGAAGAACATGTTCGGTACCGGAGTCTTCGAGATGATCGGGCACGCATCCGGCGTGGTGTCGACGATGCCGCCCCACTGACGGTTCATGCGTACGCGCGACAGCACCGGGAACATCTCGACGATGGCCTGGATGGTGTGCTCGATCACCGGGTACGAACCACGCTGGCCGTAGCCGTTGTAGCCGTCGATACCGGCGCCGATCACCAGGTCGCCCTTGTCGGACTGGCTGATGTAACCGTGTACGGCGTTGGACATGATCACGCTGTCGATAATCGGCTTGATCGGCTCGGACACCAGCGCTTGCAGTGGGTGCGATTCGATCGGCAGGCGGAAACCGGCGAGTTTGGCCATGTGCCCGGAGTTACCGGCAGTCACCACGCCGACGCGCTTGGCGCCGATGAAGCCCTTGTTGGTTTCAACACCGATGCACACACCGTTTTCCTTACGGAAACCGATCACTTCGGTCTGCTGGATCAGATCCACGCCCAAGGCGTCGGCGGCACGGGCAAAGCCCCACGCCACGGCATCGTGACGGGCCACGCCGCCGCGACGCTGAACGGTTGCGCCCATCACCGGGTAGCGGGTGTTCTTGGAGCAGTCGAGGTACGGGATCTCGTCTGCCACTTGCTTGGCATCGAGCAGCTCGCCGTCCACGCCGTTGAGGCGGTTGGCGCTGACCCGACGCTCGGAATCACGAATGTCCTGCAGGGTGTGGCACAGGTTGTAGACGCCACGCTGGGAGAACATCACGTTGTAGTTCAGGTCCTGGGACAGGCCTTCCCACAATTTCATCGCGTGTTCGTACAGGTGTGCTGACTCGTCCCACAGGTAGTTGGAGCGCACGATGGTGGTGTTGCGCGCGGTGTTACCGCCGCCCAGCCAGCCCTTCTCGACCACGGCCACGTTGGTGATGCCGTGTTCCTTGGCCAGGTAGTAGGCGGTCGCCAGACCATGCCCGCCACCGCCGACGATAACCACGTCGTAAACCTTTTTCGGGGTCGGCGTGCGCCACATGCGCTGCCAGTTTTCATGGTGGCTGAGGGAGTGTTTGAAGAGGCCGAAGCCCGAATAGCGTTGCATAGTCATTTACTCCAAAACCGCGCTCAGCGATAAACCGGGAAGTCCGCGCACAGGGCTGCCACATGCTTGGCGACATTGGCCTCGACATCGGCGTCGCCGAGGTTGTCGAGGATGTCGCAGATCCAGCCAGCCAGCTCGATGCACTGGGTAACCTTGAAGCCGCGAGTGGTCACCGCCGGGGTGCCGATACGCAGGCCGGAGGTCACGAACGGCGACTGTGGATCGTTCGGGACAGCGTTCTTGTTCACAGTGATGTGGGCGCGACCGAGTGCAGCATCCGCCTCTTTGCCGGTGAGGCCCTGACGAATCAGGCTGACCAGGAACAGGTGGTTATCGGTACCGCCGGACACTACATCGTAGCCGCGTTTGATAAATACGCCGGCCATCGCCTGGGCGTTATCGATCACTTGTTGCTGGTAGGCCTTGAAGCCAGGCTCCAGTGCTTCCTTGAAGCACACTGCTTTACCGGCAATGACGTGCATCAGCGGGCCGCCCTGGGCACCAGGGAACACCGCGGCGTTGAGCTTCTTCTCGATTTCTTCGTTGGCCTTGGCCAGGATCAGGCCGCCACGCGGACCGCGCAGGGTCTTGTGGGTGGTGGTGGTCACCACGTCAGCGTACGGCAGCGGGTTCGGGTACAGGCCAGCAGCGACCAGACCGGCAACGTGCGCCATGTCGACGAACAGCAGGGCACCGACCTTGTCAGCGATCTGGCGGAAGCGTGGGAAGTCGAGGGTCTTGGAGTAGGCCGAGAAACCGGCGACGATCATCTTCGGCTTGCATTCGACAGCCAGGCGCTCGACTTCATCGTAGTCAATCAAGCCGGTTTTGGTGTCGATGCCGTACTGCACAGCGTTGTACAGCTTGCCCGAGGACGACACTTTGGCGCCGTGGGTCAGGTGACCGCCGTGGGCCAGGCTCATGCCCAGAATGGTGTCGCCCGCTTGCAGCAGGGCCAGGTAAACGGCGCTGTTGGCCGAAGAACCGGAGTGCGGCTGGACGTTGGCGTAATCGGCACCGAACAATTGCTTGGCGCGTTCGATGGCCAGGGCTTCAACCTTGTCGACGTGCTCGCAGCCACCGTAGTAGCGCTTGCCCGGATAGCCTTCGGCGTATTTGTTGGTCAGGCCGCTGCCTTGCGCTTCCATCACGCGCTTGCTGGTGTAGTTCTCTGACGCGATCAGCTCGATGTGATCTTCCTGGCGTTGCTCCTCGGCATTCATCGCCGCCAGCAGTGCATCGTCGTAACCCTGGATCTGGTCTTGCTTGCTGAACATCGCGTCTCTCCCAGCGGCGGCGGTGCGCCTTTCGTCTCGGTGAGGCACTGGCATTTCGGCAGTGCCCTTTGATAGCGATGGTATGACCGGCGCAGACAGGTCAAATGCCTATGGACGCCACGCAAAGGTGCGTTTACGACATGGGCCGAAATGGGTGAACGGGCGAACACCCCTGTGGCGAGGGAGCTTGCTCCCGCTCGACTGCGAAGCAGTCGTAAAACCGACAAATTCGATCTAAATGACTAACCACATGCGCCGGGTTTGGGTCTGCTGCGCAGCCCAGCGGGAGCAAGCTCCCTCGCCACAGGGGACGGGCGTCAGGCGATGAGTTGGCGCAAGGCCAGAAGTACGAGGAAATGCCCGGGATAAAGGGCGTAGGCCCAGCGGCGCATCGGCGGTGGCTGGATGCCTTGGGCATGTCGCAATAGCAGCAGGCCCGACAATGGCGCAATCAGACAAACGACAACACCCAAAATCGCCGCACCGCTGCCGAACCAGGCAGCGGAGTACAGCACTTGCCATTGATTGGCCGCCAGGCACACCAGCCCCGGCAACAGGCCGAAATACCAGGGCCGCTGGATCACCAACAACATCGCCAGTGGCAACAGCACGCCGAAGAAACCGAACATCAGTCGCTGCGGGAACAGTGCCGCCAGCACCAAGGCAATGACCGCCAACAGACGCGACTGAACTGGCCCGTGCTGCCAGCCACGGACCACCAACAACCCCAGGGCCAGCGTAGGCAATACATTCAAGGTGTCGTGATCAGGAATGTACATCCGATAGGGAATTTCGCTCAGAGCACTGAACAGCAACAACCAACCGAGGTAGCGCCACTGACCGTTGGTCGTCATTGCGCGGGCACGCGACAGGTTCGCCGCCATCGCCAGACAGAACCACGGGAACGCCAGCCTGCCCGGCACATACAACTGATCAAGGGAATAGCCGACATATCGCAGGTGATCGAGCACCATGCTCAACAGCGCCAGCCATTTGAGCAGATCCAGTGCACCGTCCCTCTGCGTCATGTGCATAATTGCCCGAGGCGTTTGTATTTTTCTGACAGACTCACCCCGTGTGCTCCCCGGACGATCTTCGGTAAAGTGCGCACCATCATTGACCAACGAAGCGCCACAAGCGCCTCGATCACGGAAGCCGGCCATGACCGACAAGAGCCAACAATTCGCCAGCGACAACTATTCCGGTATTTGCCCTGAAGCCTGGGCTGCCATGGAACAGGCTAACCACGGACACCAGCGCGCTTATGGCGACGATGAGTGGACCGCACGCGCCGCGGATCAATTCCGCAAACTGTTCGAAACCGACTGCGAAGTGTTCTTCGCCTTCAACGGCACCGCGGCCAACTCGTTGGCGCTGTCGTCGCTGTGCCAGAGTTACCACAGCGTGATCTGCTCGGAAACCGCCCACGTCGAAACTGACGAATGCGGCGCACCGGAGTTTTTCTCCAACGGTTCCAAGCTGCTCATCGCCCGTACCGAAAACGGCAAGTTGACCCCGGAATCTATCCGCGAAATCGCCCTCAAGCGCCAGGACATCCACTACCCGAAACCACGCGTCGTCACCCTTACCCAGGCCACTGAAGTCGGCAGCGTGTACACACCGGATGAAATCCGCGCCATCAGCGTCACCTGCAAAGAACTGGGCCTGAACCTGCACATGGACGGCGCACGCTTTTCCAACGCCTGTGCGTACCTGGGCTGCTCGCCAGCGGACCTGACCTGGAAGGCCGGCGTCGACGTGTTGTGCTTCGGCGGCACGAAAAACGGCATGGCGGTGGGCGAAGCGATCCTGTTCTTCAACCACAAACTGGCCGAAGACTTCGACTACCGCTGCAAACAGGCCGGGCAATTGGCCTCGAAAATGCGCTTCCTCTCCGCCCCCTGGGTCGGGATTCTGGAAAACGACGCCTGGCTCAAATACGCCCGCCACGCCAACCACTGCGCGCAGTTGCTGGCCGAACTGGTGAGCGACATTCCTGGCGTCGAGCTGATGTTCCCGGTGCAGGCCAACGGTGTGTTCCTGCAACTGTCGGAACCGGCCATTGCCGCGCTGACCGCCAAGGGCTGGCGCTTCTACACCTTCATCGGCAACGGCGGCGCGCGGTTCATGTGCTCGTGGGACACCGAAGAAGAACGCGTGCGGGAACTGGCAGCGGATATTCGGCACGTGATGGCGGCCTGACACCCCACCAACTTTTGTGGCGAGGGAGCTTGCTCCCGCTCGGCTGCGCAGCAGTCGTAAAACCAGCCAACGCGGTCCACCTGACAGACCGCATGCTCAGGCTTTGGGGCTGCTTCGCAACCCAACGGGAGCAAGCTCCCTCGCCACAGGTTCTGCGCTCGACCTCAGCTATTTGATTGGCAAGAGATCTTATGGCGAGGGGGCTTGCCCCCCTTGCCACAGTCCCGCACGAGTTGGTCTACATTGACTGCGAGCCGTTTCGATCCGCTCGGATCACGCCAATCGGGAGCGTCCGCATGTCACTACAAGGCAAAACCCTGTTCATCACCGGCGCCAGTCGCGGGATTGGTCGCGAGATTGCGCTGCGGGCCGCGCGCGACGGGGCCAACATCGTGATTGCCGCGAAAAGCGCCGCCCCTCACCCCAAACTGCCCGGCACCATCTTCAGCGTTGCGGCGGAAGTCGAAGCTGCGGGCGGCAAGGCGCTGGCATTGGAGGTTGATGTGCGCGATGAAGCCATCGTGCGCCAGGCCCTGGCTGACGCCAGTGAGCATTTCGGCGACATCGACGTGCTGATCAACAATGCAGGAGCGATCAAGCTGACCGGCGTGCAACACATCGAACTCAAGCGCTTCGACCTGATGCACCAGATCAACACCCGCGCCGTGTTGCTGTGCAGCCAGGCCGCCCTGCCCTATCTGAAAAAATCCAGCGGCCATATCCTCAACCTGTCACCGCCGCTGAACCTGGCCACCAAATGGTTCGCCCAGTACAGCCCCTACACAGTGACTAAATACGGCATGAGCATGTTGACCCTGGGCATGAGCGAGGAATTTGCCGCCTATGGCATCAGCGTCAACTCCCTGTGGCCGCAGACCATGATCGCCACGGCTGCCATCGAATTTCAGCTGGGGTCGCGCGAATCCTTCAAGCATGCCCGCACACCGGCGATCATGGCGGATGCCGCTTACGCGATTCTGAGCAGCAGTGGTCGCAGCATTACCGGTCGCTTGCTGATCGATGAGGAGATTTTGCGCGAACACGGAACGACCGATTTTTCCCACTATCGCTACGAACCGGACAGCAACGCTACGTTGATACCGGATCTGTTCGTAGATTGAGTTTTCAACGCCAACTTAAAAACGGCGTAAATTTGTCGATCCAACAGTCGGACTTCTTGCGCCGCTTCGCTTAAACAATGCTCTTGTTGAAAGTTCAAAATTCTCAGCGCACAAGAATCACAGCCCTACAGACTTGTCTAGCTGTAATAACTGATAGCTAGACGACTTATCACGTCCCTATTAAATTCATGCTTACTTAGCGGGCCGATATCCCCCATGAGTCTTTACCTCATAGACGCTTATATACAAAGGAAAATCAAATGGAACGCCAAGATGAAAAATGCCTTTTTCACAATCTCCCTTCATCCCCAGAGTATCTAGCGGTTAGAACAGGCGATATCGCTGTAGTCGACGGCGGCATTGGAGCTAGATCTGTCAGCTACAAGATCTATCAGAAGAAAGACGATAGATACTACATCCATACATTAGCTCTTATAGAGCAGGACAACAATGAAGGCGAGTTCTGGTATGCTCCCGACAAAGCAGTAAACCCTGACGGTTATAATGAGATGCTATCGTTGACCAAATCCGATACCATTTTCATTAGCGAAAAAGAAACTGCTTACGTGCTACGCAAAAAGTTCATACTTAAAACCCCCACAGGCGGCTCAGGAGACCTAACACTCATTGGCATATACATCAAACTCCTCACATAAAAACAACACCAATAATATTAATTAAATATCTGCACAAACTCATGACCAACAATGTTTTACCGAGTAAAAATGAGTGACCATGCCCAGGTCACTCATTACCCCGGACTTTAATACTCGATCCGCACGTCCCCCTTCGGCACGCTGCAGCATGACAGGATGAAGCCTTCGGCTTCGTCTTCCTCGGTAATCCCGCCGTTGTGATCCATTTCGACCTCGCCGGCAAGCTTCATCACCTTGCAGGTGCCGCAGATGCCCATGCCGCAGGCCTTGGGGATCAACAGGCCAAGCTTGGCGGCCGCTGCGTGGACGGTTTCGCCCGGGGCCACACGGATGCTCTTGCCGGAGGCGGTGAATTCCACTTGATGCAGATCCGCCGCGTCGATTTCCGGAGCGTCCGCTGCTTGTTCGGCTTGTTCCACCGCGTCGGCACGAGCTTCTGGCGGTGTGGCGCCGAAGGATTCTTCGTGATAGCGCTTCATGTCGAAACCCGCCGCCTCGAGCATGCGCTTGACCGCGTTCATGTATGGAGTCGGGCCGCAGCAGAAAACTTCACGGTCGAGGAAGTCCGGCGCCATCAGTTCGAGCATCTTGTGATTCAGGTAACCGCGATAACCGGCCCACGGTTCGCCCAGACCATGCTTCTCGCAGATCAGATGCAGGCTGAAGTTATCGATCCGCGACGCCATGTGCTCCAGCTCACGGTGATAAATGATGTCTTTGGGCGAACGGGCGCTATGGATAAACACCATGTCGACATTGCCGTTGGTGTCATAGAACCAGCGCGCCATGGACATGCACGGCGTGATGCCGACACCGCCGCTGAGGTAGAGCACTTTCGGCGCAGGGAAGTCCATGGCGTTGAACAGCCCGACCGGCCCGTGCACCGCCAGCTCCTGGCCTTCGTGCAGGGTGTCGTGCAGCCAGTTGGAAACCTTGCCACCCGGCACGCGCTTGATGGTCACCGAAAAGCTGTACGGCACCGACGGCGAACTGGAAATGGTGTAGGAGCGCATGATCGGCACACCGTCGATTTCCAGCTCCAGGGTGACGAACTGCCCAGGCTTGAAGAAGAACAGGATCGGCTGGTCGGCCATGAAGCAGAAGGTGCGCACATCCCAGGTTTCCTGGATGACTTTGACGCAACGGACAATATGTCGACCATTGGCCCAGGTCTGGGTGGTTACCGGGTTCAGGAAGTTGTTGGACATGCTGATCTCCACGGCCGACTACCGGCCTTTATGTTGGCGATTCTGCGTATAGAGCAGCCCCGCCATTTACCTATCTGCGACATTGACATACTTATCGCGACCAGCCCCCAATTACCGGGGGTTGCGCGTCGGGAACAGATTGGGCCATGTCGCCCATGGATAAGGTTCTGGTGCGCGTCGGCCCCACACTCGCCCCATACCAAGACACAACCTTTACACCTTGCGTAGCAACCCTTAGCAGCAAGTCTGATTAGCCACTTTCGCCGGCCACACAGAATGGCCTTGAGGATTAAACGATGGACGTCACCACTACCCTGAGCCTGGGCGATCCACTGGAACCCGCACGCAAGGCCACCGCGCAGATGCTGCAAGAGCGCGAGCGCACCTTTTCGCTGCCGCAGCCGTTTTACTCTGACGAGCGGCTGTTTGATATCGACATGCAGGAAATTTTCCAGAAAGAGTGGTTGATCGCCGGCATGACCTGCGAGATCCCGACCAAGGGCAACTACCTGACCCTGCAAGTCGGCAAGAACCCAATCATCGTGATTCGCGGCGCCGATGGCGTGGTCCATGCGTTCCACAACGTCTGCCGCCACCGTGGTTCACGCCTGTGCACCAGTGAAAAAGGCAAAGTCGCCAAACTGGTCTGCCACTACCACCAGTGGACGTACGAGCTGGACGGTCGCCTGCTGTTCGCCGGCACCGAAATGGGCGCCGACTTCGACATGAAGCAATACGGCCTCAAACCGGTGAACGTGAAGACTGCCGGCGGTTACATCTTCATCAGCCTGGCGGAAAACCCGCCCGCCATCGATGACTTCCTGTCGACGCTCAGCCATTACATGGAACCGTACGACATGGAAAACACCAAGGTGGCGGTGCAAACCACCTTGATGGAAAAGGCCAACTGGAAACTGGTGCTGGAAAACAACCGCGAGTGCTACCACTGCAACGCGTCGCACCCGGAATTGCTGAAAACCCTGCTGGAATGGGACGACGTCACCGACCCGCGTGCCGACCAGGCCTTCAAGGACCACGTAGCCGCTTCCGCCGCTGCCTGGGAAGCCGAGAAGATCCCTTACGCTCACGCCAGCTTCGGCCTGCGTAACCGTATCGTGCGCATGCCGCTGCTCAAGGGCACCGTGTCAATGACCATGGACGGCAAACAGGGCTGCGCCAAACTGATGGGCCGCATCAAGAACCCGGACCTGGGCTCGATGCGCATCCTGCACCTGCCGCACTCGTGGAACCACTGCATGGGCGACCACATCATCGTGTTCACCGTGTGGCCGATCAGCGCCCAGGAAACCATGGTCACCACCAAGTGGATCGTCCACAAGGACGCAGTCGAAGGCGTGGACTACGACGTGGAGCGCATGCGCCAGGTCTGGGATGCGACCAACGACCAGGACCGTCGCCTGGCCGAAGAGAACCAGCGCGGGATCAACTCCACCGCGTACCAGCCAGGGCCTTACTCCAAGACCTATGAGTTTGGTGTGGTGAACTTCGTGGACTGGTACAGCGAGCGTCTGTTGAACAACCTGGGCGCCGAGCCTGCGCCGTACCTCAAAGGGGTTCCGGTACAAGGCTAAGAGCAAAAGCATCGCGGGCAAGCCCGCTCCCACAAGGATCGGCGGCGTACACAAACTCTGTGAACACCCCAATCAC
>NZ_JBYVYM010000019.1:0-129477 GCF_058148225.1 Pseudomonas sp. DF5 | reverse complement strand
AGGATTTGAGGCGCTCACAAAACCCTGTGGGAGCGGGCTTGCCCGCGATGGCCGCGCCTCGGCCTTTGGAAATGACAAATAAATCAGTAACCGTTGGAGCCGTAATCGATCTGAAAATCGAAACCGGTGACGCGCTCAACACCCGTTTCCAACCCACCATCCGGCAACAGCCGCAACCACCGATACCCCGGCGCCTGCTCGCTCACCTTGAAATCATCACTGCCCGGTTCGAACTGAATGCAGGTCGAGGGCGATGCGATCAGACGCACACCGTTGCGCACTTGGTCAATTTCCTGATGCACATGCCCCCACAACACCGCACGCACCTGCGGGAATCGATCCAGCACCGCGAATAACGCTTCGGGATTGCGCAATCCAATCGGCTCCATCCACGCACACCCGATCGACACCGGATGATGATGGAAACACACCAGATGATGCCGCTGCGGCGCCTCGCTCAACGAACGCACGAGCAACTGCAGCTGCTCATCCTGCAAATACCCCGGCACCGAACCCGGCACCGCCGAATCGAGCAACGTCACCCGCCAGTTGCCGATGTCCACCACCGGCTCGAGCAAGGCACTGTGCACCGCCGCCTCGGCCATGATCCGCGGCTCGTCGTGATTACCGGGAATCCAGCGCGCCGGAGCATCGATCTGCCGGGTCAGGTCGCGAAACAGCTGGTATGACTCCAGCGTCCCGTCCTGGGATATATCACCACTGGCAATCATCAGATCGATCCGCGGCTGCTGCTTCAATACCAGCTCAATCACCCGTTGCAGGCTGTCGCGGGTATTCATGCCCAGCAACGTCGCGTCCGCCTCGGCAAACAGATGACTGTCGGAGAGTTGCACCAGCAACGCCGGGTCGGCGGTAGTCAATGTGGATACGCTCGGCAAGGCGTTCTCCCTGGGCGTGATCACAGGATTGGAAAGTGCCGCAATTATGCTGGGGGACGATCAAAAGAGGAAACCTGTGAACCGGAAGCAGTTCACAACTACACAGCACTCTTAGCGCACAACGGCGTACTCGTGTCCGCAAGCCAGGCAATGACTCAGCCATTCCCCCAGGAACAGATTGAGTTGAGCCTTTTCGTCCGGCTGATGCATCGCGGCGTTCGGGTAAGGATAGATGCCGCGAAAGCGTCGTGCATGTTCGGCGCTGATAACTTCAGCCATGCGCGCGTCGTGATACACCTGAACTTCCAGTTGCGGCACCGGCAACCAGGGCAGGCTGTGTTCCTGACGCACCTGCAGGGTGGTGGTGTACGGACAGGCCTGCAGCACTTCCAGGGCCAGTACGCCAAGCATCTGGTCACCCTGGGTCACGGCAATGCGCCGGGCCGCCGGATCGTTGCGCATGTCGGGCAACAGTCGCATCAGGCGCGCGTAGTTGGCCTCGCAAGAGGCTTGCAGCCCCACGAGGTCGACCCGATAGCGATCGCGCAGCTTGTTTACGACCATAACCCCCTCACTTCCACGCGGTTCAAAGCCAGCCACTGCAAGGCAATGATGCTCGCCGCGTTGGCAATACGTCCGTCGCGTACGGCTTGCAGGGCATCTTCGAAAGCCCAGACCGTGACGCGAATATCTTCTGCCTCTTCCTCCAGCCCATGCAGGCCGCCAACCCCGGCACTGTCACAACGCCCCAGGTACAAATGCACAAACTCGTTACTGCCACCCGGCGATGGAAAATATTTGGTCATCGGCCAAAGTGCCCCGAATACAAGTCCAGCTTCCTCCTGCGCTTCGCGGTGAGCAACTTCTTCCGGTACTTCATCCTTGTCGATCAGACCGGCGACCAGTTCGATCAGCCACGGGTTGTCGGTTTTGCCCATGGCGCCGACGCGAAACTGCTCGATCAGCACCACTTCGTCGCGCAGTGGATCATAAGGCAGCACACACACCGCGTCGTGGCGTACGAACACTTCACGATTGATCTCGCGACTCATGCCGCCGTCGAACAATTCGTGGCGCAAGTGCACGCGATCGAGCTTGTAGAAGCCCTCGTAGCACTTTTCGCGCCGAACGATATCAACGGTGGTCGGAATAGCGTTGGCAAAATCAGTCATGACAATCCTCTTTACTGCAAATCCGTTACGAGGCTCCTTTTGTGACTTGCAACCTCGACTTCGCGCCATCCTAACGCGCCCGCCATGTTTGATGCAGCCCCTTTACAGTCAGCGGGATAGACGGTGAGGGCGAAACCAACTCTAATTAGCTTAGTGGCGAACTGACTGCTTCGTTGAGAGTCGAAGCGGGTAACTTTTCGCCTTCCCCTGTTTCATTAAGGACGCCCATGTCGCTTTTCAAGATCGCCTCCGTGGCCGCCATCGCCCTGACCCTGGGTGCGTGCCAGAGTCTTTTCCAGCCCAATTACCGGGCGCCGCTGGAAACCACCCGCGACGCTTCCGAACAGCTGAAACCGGGCTGTGCCAACCCTGACTGCCCGCTGGTGAACATCGATACGCTGCACTTCCCGGCTGAGCCTGCGCTTGACGGCATCATCGAAAAACGCCTGCTGCAAATGACCCGCACCTCGCCCGACGCCCCTGTAGCACCGACGCTGGCAACGTATCGCGAGCAATTTCTGAACAGCGCCGAGCCGCGCTACAGCAGCTACTTGCAAGCCAAGGTACGTGAGCAGCATGACGGCTTGGTGATCATTGAATTGTCCAGCTATCTGGACAGCGGCGGTGCCCATGGCACGCCGGGCCGCGGCTTCATCAACTATTCGCGCCAGCAGCATAAAGTGCTGACGCTGTCGGATATGGTGATCCCGGGGCAGGAAGAAGCGTTCTGGAAAGCGGCCCAAGTGGCGCACAACAGCTGGTTGATCAGCACCAAACTCGATCAGGAACCGGAGTTCGTCAAGAGCTGGCCGTTCGTGAAAACCCAGAACGTGGCATTGACGTATGGCGGGGTGATCCTCAAGTACGAAGTGAGCACCCTGGCGCCTTACGCGTTGGGCCACGTCGAACTGAAGATCCCCTACCCACGCCTGAACGGCATTCTCAAGCCTGAGCTGTTTCCCGGCCGTAGCTGAAAGCCCGACCAAGCAGCAGTTGCAGCAGCCCTGCCAGTACCAGCGACGGCAGGGTTGCGCCGATGTCCGGATAGAGATTGGCCAGCAAGTGATAGGTGCTCACCCCGCCCAGCCAGGCGAGCAACGCTGGCCAGCGCAAGGCAGCCGATGCCACACGAGCACTGCGTTTGCGCAGGATGAAGTGATCCACCAGCACCACGCCGAACAGCGGCGCAAACACCGAACCGATCAACAGCAGGAAATTCTGGTACTGGGCCAATGGCGCCAGGCATGCGATCAGCGTGCAGATCACGCCGATGGCCAAGGCCAGATGCTCGACTTTCAAGCGCAACAAAATCCCGCTGGACACCGCCGCCGAATGAATATCGGCAAAGGCATTTTCTGATTCATCCAACAGAATCAGCAGCAACGGAATCCCCAGGCCCGCACCGGCCAGCGCCAGCAGCAACGCATTCACTTCACCGCTCGGCGCGAACGCCAGGGTGTACGCCACGCCCAGGCTCATCAGCCAGAAGTTACCGATAAAGAAACCCAGTGCCGTACCGCCGAAGACATTCTTCGCACGCTTGCCGAACCGCGAGTAGTCGGCAATCAGCGGCAGCCAGGACAGCGGCATCGCGATCGCAATGTCGAAGCCCACGGCGAACGGCATCGAACCATCACCGGCCTGCGCCCACAACGCCGCCAGGTCGGCCTTGGCGAACAGGTTCCAGGTCAGCCAGATGCACGCGGCCAGCAACAGCCAGATGCCCCACTTGCGCAGGATCTTGCGCACGAATGTCAGCGGACCACTGACCGCCAGCAAGGTGGCCAGTGCACCGAAGAACAGTGTCCACAGCAGCGGGTTCGACCACAGGCTGCCTTCGCTGAATGCACGGGCGCCGAGCAGGCTGGCGGCGTCGCGCATCACGATGATTTCGAACGAACCCCAACCAATCAGTTGTAGCAGGTTAAGCACCGCCGGAAGGCTTGCGCCTTTTTTACCAAGGCTGAGTTTGAGCGCAGCCATCGACGACAGGCCGGTGTCACTGCCGATCACGCCGACAGCGGCCAGCAACAGCACGCCGACCAGCGTGCCGAGAAAAATCGCCAGCAATGAACCGGACAGACCCAGACCCGGCGCGAGCAAAGCGCCGGTCTGCAATACCATCAGGCCGATGCCGAGGGAGAACCACAGGGAAAACAGATCACGACCGCCGAAGACGCGCTTGTCGGTCGGCACCGCGATGTCCGGGGAATAAGTGCTGGGTTGAATGCTCAAGGGTGTTATCTCAGAGGAACATGTGTTGTGGTGTTGACCACCCCTTGTGGCGAGGGAGCTTGCTCCCTCGCCACAAGGGTAAGCGGCGCACCCGAGTGCGCCGGTCAGATCAAACCTTCTTGTACAGCTGACTGCCTTCCTGCTTGAACCGCTCAGCCTGTTCCGCCAGTCCCTTGGCGACTTCGGCATCGACGGTTTCGATCCGCTGGTTGGCCGCGTACTCACGGACTTCCTGGGTGATCTTCATCGAGCAGAATTTCGGCCCGCACATGGAGCAGAAGTGCGCGACCTTGGCCGAATCCTTCGGCAGGGTTTCATCGTGGTACGAACGTGCGGTATCTGGATCGAGGCCCAGGTTGAACTGGTCTTCCCAACGAAATTCGAAACGCGCCTTGCTTAAGGCGTTGTCGCGAATCTGTGCCCCCGGATGCCCTTTGGCCAGGTCGGCGGCGTGAGCGGCGATCTTGTAGGTGATGATCCCGGTCTTCACGTCATCCTTGTTCGGCAGGCCCAAGTGCTCCTTCGGCGTCACGTAGCAGAGCATGGCGCAACCGAACCAGCCGATCATCGCCGCACCGATACCAGAAGTGATGTGGTCGT
Source organism: Pseudomonas sp. DF5 (assembly GCF_058148225.1). Classification (NCBI taxonomy): domain Bacteria; kingdom Pseudomonadati; phylum Pseudomonadota; class Gammaproteobacteria; order Pseudomonadales; family Pseudomonadaceae; genus Pseudomonas; species Pseudomonas sp. DF5. The sequence goes on along the minus strand of NZ_JBYVYM010000019.1, from coordinate 124,571 downwards.
AGCCTGGGGCGATGTCGGTGGTCAGTGGGCCGAGGGTGTAGAACGGCGCCTCGTCGCAGCACTCCAGCTGCTTGTCCATGTTCTCTTTGATCAACTGCATCGGCACGTGGCCCGGGCCTTCGATCATGCACTGCACGTCATGCTTCCAGGCGATTTTGGTCAGCTCGCCGAGGGTTTCCAGTTCACCGAATTGCGCTTCGTCGTTGGCGTCGGCAATCGAGCCCGGACGCAGGCCATCGCCCAGCGAGAAGCTGACGTCGTAGGCCTTCATGATTTCGCAGATGTCTTCGAAATGGGTGTAGAGGAAGTTTTCCTTGTGGTGCGCCAGGCACCACTTGGCCATGATCGAACCGCCACGGGAGACGATGCCGGTCACGCGCTTGGCGGTCAGCGGCACGTAGCGCAACAACACGCCGGCGTGGATGGTGAAGTAGTCGACGCCCTGCTCGGCCTGTTCGATCAGTGTGTCGCGGAACAGCTCCCAGGTCAGGTCTTCGGCGACGCCATTGACCTTCTCCAGTGCTTGATAGATCGGCACGGTACCGATCGGCACCGGCGAGTTACGGATGATCCATTCGCGGGTTTCGTGAATGTGCTTGCCGGTGGACAAGTCCATGACCGTGTCCGAACCCCAGCGAATGCCCCAAGTCAGTTTCGCCACTTCTTCTTCGATGGACGAACCCAAGGCACTGTTGCCGATGTTGCCGTTGATCTTCACCAGGAAGTTACGGCCGATGATCATCGGTTCCAGTTCGGTGTGGTTGATGTTGGCCGGAATGATCGCGCGACCGCGGGCGATCTCTTCACGGACGAATTCCGGGGTGATGATTTTCGGTACGCTGGCGCCGAAGCTGTGACCGGCGTGTTGCTGATCCAGCAGGCCAGCGGCGCGAGCCACTTCGAGCTTCATGTTTTCGCGGATGGCGACGTATTCCATCTCGGCGGTGATGATGCCTTTGCGGGCGTAGTGCATCTGACTGACGTTGGCCCCCGACTTGGCGCGGCGCGGGTTGTTGACGTGGGCGAAACGCAGCTTGGTCAGTTCCGGGTCAGCGAGGCGTTCCTGGCCGAAGTTGGAGCTCAGGCCGGACAGGCGCTCGGTGTCGCCACGGGACTCGATCCACGGCGAACGCACATCGGCCAGGCCTTTGCGCACGTCGATGGTGACGTTGGGGTCGGTGTACGGGCCCGAGGTGTCATACACCACCACTGGCGCATTGATTTCACCGCCGAAGTCGGTCGGGGTCACATCCAGGCTGATTTCGCGCATCGGCACGAGGATGTCGGGGCGTGTGCCCTGTACATAGATTTTTTGCGAGCGGGTAAACGGCTGAACCGATTGCTGATCGACCTTGGCCGAGTCACTCAGGTTGGTTGCGATTTTTGATTTTGTAGTCATCACGGGCTCTCCAGACACACATCCAGGCAGTGGATTTTTGTCGGAGCGAACCTGTAAACGAATGGACGCACGGGCGCTGGAAATTCCAGCAGGTGCTGTGCTCGATGCTCGAGGGGTGTTCGATTGTCGAACAACATCCCGGACGAAGCACAAGAGGACTCGCCGGGTGACGAGAAATCTTGTTCCCTACGCAGGCGCTAACCTGATCAGGTTCAACGGGATCCGAAATTATTCGATCTCAGCCTCATAGCAAGGCACCCCGACAAGAACCCGGCCAGTCTAGACATAACCGGCAAAGAACGCCAACACCACGGTAAACACCATGATGAATGGCGCAATCGGCGGATTGTTGCGATGCCTGCGTGCATCTACACTCGCTACGCCGTGCCGCGCCTTGACGCTGCAGGGCGCCACGCCGTAGCCTTGGCGTTCAAATTATCAGCATAATTTTTTAGGGATGGCCTCATGCTGCGCAAACTCTCACTGGCCCTTGCCGTGTCTTGTGCGTCCAATGGAATGGCCTGGGCAGCAGAAGCGCCCTTATCGACCAAGACCGACCTGGTCAGCGTCTATCAAGAAGCGGTGGACAACAACGCCGATATCGCCGCCGCCCGCGCCCAGTACGGCGCCCAGAAGGAAGTCGTGCCCCAGGCCCGCGCCGGGCTGCTGCCCAACCTGTCGGCCGGTGCCGACCTGAATAACACCCGCACCGCGCTCGATCAGCCATCGGTGACCTCGAACCGCAGCGGCACGGTGTATCAGGCAACCCTGGCGCAACCGATTTTCCGCGCTGATCGCTGGTTCCAGTTCCAGGCTGCCAAGGACGTCAACGAACAGGCCGCCTTGCAACTCTCGGCCACCGAACAGAACCTGATCCTGCAAAGCGCCGAAAGCTACTTCAACGTGCTGCGCAGCCAGGACAACCTGGCCTCGACCAAGGCCGAAGAAGCAGCGTTCAAGCGCCAGCTCGACCAGTCCAACGAGCGCTTCGACGTCGGCCTGTCGGACAAGACCGATGTGCTGCAATCCCAGGCCAGTTACGACACGGCGCGGGCCAACAGGATTCTTGCCCAGCGTCAGGTGGATGACGCGTTCGAAGCGCTGATCACCCTGACCAACCGTCAGTACAACTCGATCCAGGGCATCGTCCACACCTTGCCGATCCTGCCGCCGGCACCGAACGACGCCAAGGCCTGGGTCGACACCGCCGCCAAACAGAACCTCAATCTGCTGGCCAGCAACTACGCGGTGAGCGCCGCCGAAGAAACCCTCAAGCAGCGCAAGGCCGGGCACGCACCCACCCTGGATGCGGTCGCGCAATACAAAAAAGGTGACAACGACGCCCTCGGCTTTACCAACCCGAGCGCGACCGGCGTGCGTTACGGTGGCGATGTGGAACAACGCACTGTCGGCCTGCAACTGAGCATCCCGATCTACAGCGGCGGGCTCACCAGCTCCCAGGTGCGCGAGTCTTATTCACGGCTGGATCAGACCGAGCAACAACGCGAAGCCCTGCGTCGTCAGGTCGTGGAAAACACCCGCAACCTGCACCGCGCCGTCAACACCGACGTCGAGCAGGTGCAGGCACGTCGACAGTCGATCATTTCCAACCAGAGCGCGGTGGAAGCGACCGAAATCGGTTATCAGGTGGGGACGCGCAACATCGTCGACGTGCTCGATGCCCAGCGTCAGCTGTACACCTCGGTGCGCAACTACAACAACACGCGCTACGACTACATCCTCGACAACCTGCGCCTGAAGCAGGCCGCCGGCACCTTGAACCCGGGGGATTTGCAGGACCTGACCCGTTATCTCAAAGCCGACTACAACCCGGACAAGGACTTCTTGCCACCAGATCTGGCGAAGGCTGCGGCGGAGCAGTTGAAAGCGAGGCCTTAAACAGCAAAAGATCGTCCGAAGGCTCGGGCCGCGTTCGGACGATCTTTTTTGTTCGCGCGACTCGGTCTACCGCTCGATCAACCTGCCCAACCCGTCCAGCAACCGCTGCAACGCACCCTGATTGGTGCGCATTACCTTCAGCCCCGCCTCCGCCATCCGCTGTGCATCGCGCGGCAGTTCGAACAGCCGCTGCACCGCCAGTGCCAGACCTTCAGCATCATCGACCTCGGCCAGCGCCCCAGCGCTGCGCAACTGCGCGGCGATTTCGAGGAAGTTGAACAGGTGCGGCCCACTGAGCACCGGTTTGGCCAAGGCCGCCGGTTCCAGCAGGTTATGGCCACCATTGGGCACCAGGCTGCCGCCGACGAAAGCGCTGTCGGCCAAGGCGTAGAGAAACAGCAACTCGCCCATGGTGTCGCCCAGCAGCACCGAGGTGTCTGCGGTCACCGGCTCGCCCGTCGAACGCCGCACTGTGGCGAAATCTTTTTGCCGGCACAACTCGAACACCGGGTTGAAGCGTTCCGGATGACGCGGCACCAGAATCAGCAAGGCATCGGGATGATTGGCCAACAGCCGACGATGGGCATCGAGCACCACTTCGTCTTCACCTTCATGGGTGCTCGCGGCGATCCACACCGGGCGATCCTGCGCCTGCCATTGCCCGCGCAGCTCGGCAGCACGCTGCAGCAGTTGCGGATCGATAGTCAGGTCGAACTTGATCGAACCGGTCACTTCAACCGTTTCCGGGCGCGCGCCCAAATCGCGGAAACGCTGCGCCTCGGCTTCGGTCTGCACTGCGAACAGGCTCATCTCGGCGAGCATCGGCCGGGTCAGTTTATGGAAGCGGCCATAACCTTTGGCCGAGCGCTCAGACAGTCGCGCATTGGCCAGGGCCACGGGAATCCCCCGCTTGGCGCACTGATGGATATGGTTGGGCCAGAGTTCGGTTTCCATGATCACCGCCAGTTTCGGCCGGGCCCGATCAAGGAATCGCGCCGCAGCGCAAGGCAAGTCATAAGGCAAATAGCAGTGCTGAATGCGCGGCTCGTTGGCAAACAGCGCCTGAATGCGCTCGGATCCGGTCGGGGTCATGCAGGTGACGGTGATCGGCAGCGTCGGATATCGCTGCAGCAAGGCACGGATCATCGGCGCTGCGGCAATGCTTTCGCCCACCGACACCGCGTGCACCCAAAGGCCGTCCGGCTTCATCGCCGGTAGCGCGAGGGAGAAACGCTCGCCAATGCGTTTAGCGTACGCCGGCGCCTTGCGCGCCCGCAGCCAAAGCCGAATCGCTACCAATGGCAGCCCCAGGTAAAACAGCGCGGTGTAGAGAGTTCTATTCATGGCGGCGGAGTTTATCGGTTTTTTAACCGATCGCCTGCAAGTGCACGGCAAAACGTTCCGCCAGCCAACGGGCTGCCGGGCCGAGGGGCTCGTCGCGGCGCCAGACCAGCTCCACAATCAATGCCGGCGGCGTCCATTCGCTGGTCAGTTCGACCATCAGATTCTGATACGCCGGGTACTGCACGACATGGCGTGGCAACCAGGCCCAGCCAAGGCCGCGCATCACCCATTCGGCCATCACATAGAAACTGTCGGCCCGCCAGACCTGCGGGCTGGCCGGCTCACTGCCGGGATAGACGCTGGACTGCGTGGACATCAGCAACTGTCGATGCTGCGCAAGCTGCTGGCAATTGACCTGCGTCTGCTGCGCCAATGGATGCCCCACGCCGCACACCGTGACCATTTCAACGCTGCCCAGCACTCGGCGCTCAAGGGCTTCGGGAATCTGCTCGTGATAAAACAGCAAGCCCAGGTCGGCCCGACGCTCCACCAGTTTGCGCGCGACATCGCCCTGGGCGGCACTGGTCAGTTGCACTTCGAGGCTGGGAAATTGTTCGGCCAGGGCTTCGAAGCTTTCAACCACTGCCTGATAAGGCATTGCCTCGTCCTGAGCCACCCGCAAACTCGCTTCCTGGCCCCGCATCATCGCCAGTGCCCGGCCGTTGAGGCGCTCACACTGGCGCAGCACTTCCCGCGCCTCCTCAAGCAGCGCGGTGCCGGCTTCGGTGAGTTTCGGCTGGCGACCACTGCTGCGATCGAACAGGCTTACGCCCAGGTCTTCTTCCAGCAGCGCAATCGAACTGCTGACCGCCGACTGTGCCTTGCGCTGATCCCGCGCCACCGCGGAAAAGGAACGTTGTTCCGCGACACTGACAAACAAGTGCAGCTGTTCCAGACTCCATTGCATGTTCATGGCCAAACCCATCTTCAGAACAGATAGGTAATGACTTTACCGCATCTGGCGGATCTCTAGAATGCCGACCTCAGAAAGCAACACTTCATACGAGGATTGACCCATGACCGCTTACTACTACCTGGCTATCGCCATCTGCGCCGAAGTGATCGCCACCGTTTCGATGAAAGCGGTCAAGGGTATCAGCACGCCACTGCCGCTGCTGCTGGTCATCGTCGGTTACGGCATTGCTTTCTGGATGCTGACCCTGGTGGTGCGCAGCGTTCCGGTCGGCGTGGCCTACGCGGTGTGGGCCGGCATGGGCATCGTGATGGTCAGCGTCGCGGCGCTGTTCATCTACGGGCAGAAACTGGATGTGCCGGCAATGCTGGGGATGGCGCTGATTGTGCTGGGCGTCGTGGTTATTCAGCTGTTCTCCAAGACTGCGGGGCATTAAAAACCGAAGCACGACTTATTGTGGGAGCGGCATCCGCTCTATTGATCACCAACAAATCTCCTGCGCATCGAGTCTGTATACTGCGCCCTCGTCTTGAACACTGAGGTCGCTGCATGCCATCCGTTATTTCCACCGACGTTCTGATTGTCGGCGCTGGTGTCGCCGGCCTCTGGCTGAATGCACGCCTGCGCCGCCAGGGTTTCTCGACCGTGCTGGTGGAAAGCGCCAGCCTCGGTGGCGGGCAAAGCCTGAGGTCCCAGGGCATCATCCACGGCGGTGCCAAATACGCGTTGCACGGCGCCCTGACCGGCGCCTCGGAAGCCATTGCCGACATGCCGCGTCGCTGGCGTGAGGCGCTGGCCGGCGACGGTGAACTGGACCTGTCCGGCGTGCGTGTATTGTCCGATGCCCATTACCTCTGGTCCCCCGGCACCCTCGCTGGCAACCTCACCAGCTTTTTCGCCAGCAAAGCCGTGCGTGGGCGGGTCGATCAGGTCAAAGGCGATCAATTGCCACCGGCGCTGCAAGACAAGCGCTTCAAAGGCAAGGTCTATCGCCTGACGGAACTGGTGGTCGACGTGCCGAGCCTGATCCAGCGCCTGGCCGACCTGGCTGGCGACGGCCTGCTGGCCGGTCAGCACATCAAACCGCTGCTGGAGAATGGCGAACTGGTCGGTTTGAAAGTCGACGAACGCGAAATCCGCGCCCAGCGCATCGTTCTCAGTGCCGGTGGCGGCACCGCTGACCTGCTGACCGCGCTGGGCCTGAGTCAACCGGCCATGCAGCGCCGTCCCCTGCACATGATCATCGTCAAAGGCCCGAGCCTCAAACCGCTGTACGCCCACTGCCTGGGCGGCGGGCCGAAGCCGCGCGTCACCGTGACCACTCACCCGGCCGCCGATGGCCAGTGGGTCTGGTACGTGGGCGGCGACATCGCCGAAGCCGAAGGCGTGGCCCGCGAGCCAGCCGCGCAAATTGCCGCCGCCCAGAAAGAACTGGGCCAACTTCTGCCGTGGATCGACCTGAGCACCGCACAGTGGGCGACCTTGCGGGTCGAACGCGCCGAGCCGCTGCAATCGGGCCTGACCCGCCCGGACAACGCCTTCCTCGCCGAACAGAATCGGCTGCTGGTAGGCTGGCCGACCAAACTGGCGCTGGCACCGGACTTCGCCGACCGCGTCTTCGCCACACTGCAACGCGACGGTATTCAGCCGAGCCATCCAGCCCCGCTGCCGGAACTGCCGAAACCGCCGATGGGCGTCCCTGCCTGGGAACAACTGCTGCCATGAGCCAACCGACCCTGCATGACCTGCATCGCCCGCTGGGCAGCACCGGCCTGCTGGTATCGCCCTTGGGCCTGGGTACAGTGAAACTTGGCCGCGATCAAGGGGTGAAATACCCCAACGGCTTTCAGATCCCCGGCGACGACGACGCCCGCAGGCTGCTCAAACTCGCGCGCGACCTGGGCATCAACCTGATCGACACCGCGCCGGCCTATGGCCGCAGTGAAGAGCGTCTCGGCCCGTTGCTGCGTGGGGAGCGTCAGGACTGGGTAATCGTCAGCAAGGTCGGCGAAGAGTTTGCCGACGGTCAGTCCCGCCATGATTTCAGCGCTGCGCATACCCGGTTCTCGGTGGAGCGCAGCCTGCAACGCCTGGAAACGGATGTTATCGATCTGGTGCTGGTGCATTCCGACGGCAACGACCTGGCGATCCTCAACGACAATGAGGTCTATGGGACTCTTGCCGAGCTCAAGCGCGAAGGCAAGATTCGCGGTTTCGGCTTTTCCGGTAAAACCGTCGAAGGCGGTTTGAAGGCTCTGGAACAAGGTGATTGCGCAATGGTCACCTACAATCTGAACGAACAGAACGAGAAGCCAGTCATTGACTATGCTGCTGCTCACGGCAAAGCGATCCTGGTCAAAAAAGCCTTGGCCAGCGGCCATGTGTGCCTGAGCCCAGGCGTGGACCCGGTGCGTGCCAGCTTCGAGTTGTTGTTTGAACACCCGGGGGTGGCCAGTGCTATTGTCGGGACCATCAATCCGCTGCACCTCGCCCATAACGTCGCGACCGTTGCCCAGGTCCTTCGTAGCCATTGATGCCGCCCACGCGGCCTTAAGCAGGAGCCGACATGCCGCGTACGCTGATCAGAAAGAACCCGAGCAACTTCAAGACCCTGCCGCTGTTCGTCGAAGCCACACCCGAAGGTTTGAGTTATCAGAGCGTCGGGATGCCGTTGAATTTTTCCCAGACCCTGCAACGCCGCCGTCCGGTGACGGTGGCCGACAGCGAGCGGTTTGCCCTGGAGCTGGCGAACCTAGGGGTTTCGGTGCGCCTGACCCTGCATTGGCAGAATCGCGATTACTGGGTGTTGGTGCGTCAGCGTCGGCAGGATCGCGGTGATGTGGTCCTCAAGCTGATCTCCGGCTACGTGCCCGCCCATGAGTTGAACCTGCCGCTGCACACGGCAACCCAGGAAATTGCCGAAGAGTGCCTGCTGGAAACCCCGGAGGGCTGGCTCAGCGGGCGCTTCAACGAAACCTGGCTGCCAGCGCCCTACTCGGCTGCCCTGCACTACCGCGAAGCCCTGCCGTTTCGCCTGACACCACTCTCCGGCTCGGCGCGGCCGGTGCGCTGCGCAAACATGCCGCTGATCGAACGTCCCCGGGCCTACGTGCACTTGCCGACAGCCTCGCTGCAATTGATCTACGATTTGCGCCTGGACGTGCCCAAGGAAGCCAAATCCCTGAGCCTGTTCCATGTCGACGAGCGGCTGGAGGGCGATCAACTGGTGGCCCGGCTCGATCGCAAACGTCCCGATTTGTACCTGATGCCACTTGAAGACGGGGTGCCCCTCCCCGAGTTGTATACGCTCAAGCGCGATAAGCTTTTACCGGCCAGTACCCGTGGACTGTACCTGGCGGAGAGCTTCGCTATCCAACAAGGTTGGGTGGTCCGTGAAGAGCGTATTCGCTGGAAGGACTGGATAGCACAACAAGGGCTGGGGGTACCGAAAGCTCAGCGACAAGGGTTGAAGCAACTTAGCGTGAAGGCTCTCCGACTGGTGAAGCTGGTGCGGGGAACACTGAGTAAATAATTGCTTGCGCCTAGCTTGATCGTTGCTTGTCCATGAACGTGCGCAACTGCGCAAACAAATGAAAGTAGCGATTCTCCCGCTTGCCCATGCCGCGCTTGGGAGAGAACGATTCATCAGCAAATGCACCGGTGATACGAACACGGGAAGCCTTGGTATCCATGGTGCAAATCCGGGCTCCTGCCTGTTGCAATACGTATTTGAGCAGTCGTTCGGAATGTAACTGCCTTCCTGTCGCCTTGCAGAAGTCGAAGATGTGCTCGATCCTTTTCCCATAAGCCATATAGGTATCGCGCCCACAAATGGCAAAACGATCGTTCAGCCCCCCCCACCACTGCCAATCAGGGATATAGCTATTCAGTCGCCTGGCTTCAGGGTGATCGAACACATAGCCGGGAAGCGGTGTGTGATAGAAATTGTCCGGACGAACGAATACTACGAAATCAGGATTGAAGGACTCCATCATGGCGGTGACTGTGTGCAGCGAATTCAGCTGATAGATCAGGTTCCGAAGTGATGCGTACTCGTCAGCCCAGGTATCGCCGAGTGCCTTGACTTGTTCAAAGTTCCAACGCTCAAGAACACCTTCCGTTGAAGTGAGCTGGCCCGTCATAACCTCGAAGGCCTTATAGTTATCCGCCTTCAGCGCCCCCCTTTCGCCTGAGCGCGCGTTCTGGACTTCGTCGACTTTATACAGATGATAAAAGCATTTTACGTTGCTGTTCGGGGGCAACTGCGCAAGAACGTTTTCTTGAATGGAGGGAAAGCAGATTTCCGAATTTCTTGGGATACCAAAAAAAGCCACCGCAACATTTAACACTCGACAACACCCCTGAAAGAAAACGAGCCCGCTTTTCGGCGCCCTGCTGGTGACCGGTTACCAACAATCATTCATTTGCGACGAAGCAATGTTTGCCACCAACTACGACGCTGCAGAGGCACGACGATGACGTCCGACTTCTGCAACCAGTCTCGCTCATAGTCCCAGGCATGCCCGCCCCAGAGCTTTCCTGCCTCGTTGGAAAAACCCAATGTCATCAGTTGGTAGGTATAACCAGTGTGACTGCGCAGCCAATCGAACAACACCAGTGCATTAAAGCCGGTGGAAGGTCCAACATACCGCTTGCCTCCTGGTCGGTCGACCGGATAGTTCCACAGTGCCGGTAACGGAATGCGCTCCCAAAAAAGCGCCACTCGCGGCAAAGCGCACATTGGCTCCGTACATCCCACCAGCATTGTGAAACAACGCTCGCCAGCGTGTTCGAAAAGTCGCCGCACTTCAGATCCATAAGGAAGGCCGAAAAAGTAAGCGTCCGGCGCGTTGTAGCCATGAACGAATACATTGACGCTCTGCGGGCGAAGCAATGCTGATTTAACACAGGTGTTGAAGCTGACCACGACGTCATCAATGCCAATATTCAGTGCCTGGAAATCGGCCGACGTAATAGCCGGATTATTAGCTATAAGCACAACGCGAGCGGCCGAGCGCAGACAGTCTTTCAGCTCCTGCGGCAGTCCATCCATAACGGACTGGTGCCCACCAGGCATTGCATCCAGCGCCAATTGTTCACAGGTTTGAGGCTTCTGACATTCCATGAGCTACTCCGGAACCTTCATCCCATGACGTAACTTGACCCACAGACGAGTGAATGCCGATGGCGGTCGCCAAGGACGCATTTCACGCTGGATTTCAACAGCGAGGGTACGTCCTACGCGTGCAAAGGAATACTGGCTCTCAGCGAACGCCTGCCCGTTACTGGCGATACGAGACGCTAACGCAGGGTCACTCTCCAACAGCTTGAGTTTTTCCACTGCCTCCTCTTCGGAGCGATAGAACACGGTGTTGTGCATATCCTGAAAGCCCAACAACTCATCTTCTTCACCTTGACTCCAGGCCAGCAGTACACAGCCACAGGCCATGGCTTCAAAGTTTTTGATCATGAATTCGCCCATGCCGATATCGGCACTGACAAAGATCTTGATGCGATTGAGTGTTTCAAGATATTCGGCGCCAGACTGGGTCCGGGTTACCAACATGCCGGTACGCCGAGCCAGCGATTCAAGGACGGCCTTGCGCTGCGCATATTCGGTACTTTTCAAACTGCCCAGAAACCCGATCGGAATGTCTCGAACACCGTCCATGTTATGCAGCATCTGTTCGTCATATCCTTTTGAAACGAACACTGCATCAATATTTTCAGCTTGCATCCTACGCGCAACAACAGCACCAGACACCAGCACGCGAGAGCTTGGGAGACGGCGATACAGACGCGAATAAACCCTCCGGTACTTACTGTCGGGCATGTAGTTCTGATAGGCGTCATGTTCGAGAAAAATCAACCCGGGAATACATTTTAGAACACTGACCTGCGGCGCGAGGCGTTTGACTCTGGAGAAAATCACGACCCGGTCAAAGTTCTGATAATTGACCGAAGCGAGAAACGGGCCGAGCTTCATCTGTTGCAGTTTGCTCAGGCGATAGACAACGCAATCGGCGCAGTTCTGCTGCACGATTTCATACAGACGGTCCAATATGACACGCTGCTCGTCCATCACCAGGAGCATGACTTTCATAAAATAACTACCACAAGACAACAGCAGGTAAGCGCGGATTTGTACCGGCCAACGTCAACGGGAACGGTTATACCTCCAAGGTAAGACCGTTCACGTACATTACAAAACGAGAGACGCCCACCTCAACGGCTGCGTATCTTCTCGACGATTGCAGTGGTCGAGCTGTTTTCCACCAACCCCAGTACTTTCACCGTCCCGCCGTAAGCGTTGACGATGTCCGCGCCAACCACTTGGTCGACCCCGTAATCACCGCCCTTGACCAGTACATCCGGTTTGACCGCACGCAGCAAGTTTTCCGGGGTGCCTTCAGAGAAACTGATCACCCAATCCACGGCGCCTAAACCCGCCAGTACCGCCATGCGACGGTCGACGCTGTTGATCGGCCGACCCGGCCCTTTCAAGCGGCTCACCGACGCATCGTCATTGACCGCCACGATCAGCCGATCGCCCTGGGCCCGTGCCTGTTCAAGGTACGTCACATGGCCGGCATGCAGGATGTCGAAGCAGCCATTGGTAAACACGATCTTCTCTTTATGTGCACGCGCGTCGTCAACGGCCAGCAGCAACTGCTCCAGACCCAGCACACCGCGCTCGGAGCCCTCTTCACGCTGAATCGCGCGACGCAGTTCCGGTGCGCTGATGGCAGCAGTACCGAGCTTGCCGACCACGATGCCCGCCGCCAGGTTGGCCAGGGCCACCGCATGAGGCAGCTCTTCGCCAGCGGCGATCGCCGCCGCCAGGGTAGAAATCACCGTATCACCGGCACCGGTCACGTCGAACACTTCACGGGCACGGGCCGGCAAGTGCAGAGGTGGATGATCCGGGCGCAGCAAGGTCATGCCGTGCTCGCCACGGGTTACCAGCAACGCACCGAGGTCGAGGTCGTGCATCAGTTGCGCGCCCTTGCTCACCAGATCGTGCTCATCGGCACAACCGCCGACAATGGTTTCGAACTCGCTGAGGTTCGGGGTGATCAGGCTCGCGCCACGGTAGATCGAGAAATCCTTGCCCTTGGGATCGGCCAGTACCGGAATGCCCCGGGCACGGGCGGCCTGGATCAGCACCTGATGGTTTTTCAGCGCACCTTTGCCGTAGTCGGACAGCACCAGCACCTTGATGCCTTCGAGCAATTCGTCGACTTGCTCGCCCAGCGCCAGGGCGTCGGTTGCGAAGGACTCTTCGAAGTCGATACGCAGCAATTGCTGGTGACGACTCATGACCCGCAGCTTGACGATGGTCGGCTGGTGCGCAATGCGCTGGAACAACGCCCGCACACCGGCGCCCTTGAGGCTATTGACCAGGCTGTCGGCGGCTTCGTCGTCACCGGTCACACCGACCAGCGAGGCCGGCGCACCGAGCGCGGCAATGTTCAAGGCAACGTTGGCGGCACCGCCCGGGCGGTCCTCGATGTGATCGACCTTGACGACCGGTACCGGCGCCTCGGGGGAGATCCGTGAGGTACCACCATGCCAGTAACGGTCGAGCATGACATCGCCGACCACCAAGACAGGGGCTTGATTGAATCGCGGCATGGACAACTTCATGGAGCAACCCACATACAAAATGAACAGGGGCGCGATATTAACACAGGGTTGGCGCTGGCTTGCGGGACGGCTGCAACCTGATGAATCAGCAGGGGTTTCTGATCATTTATTGAGCAGAAACTGTGATAAACGACGGCAAGCGTCCTCAAGTTGCAGCACCTGGGTATCGATCTCGCACTCCGCCGTCAGCGGCGCCTCATAAGGGCTGTCGATACCCGTGAAGTCCTTGATCAGCCCTTGCCGGGCCGCTTGATACAAACCTTTGGGATCGCGTTGCGCGCACAACGCGAACGGCGTGCTCACATACACCTCAATGAAATCACCCTTGGCAAACAACCGACGGGCAGCGTCTCGCTCGGCGCGAAACGGCGAGATCGCCGCGACAATCACAATCAAACCCGCGTCAACCATCAGCCGCGCCACCTCGGCCATGCGTCGAATGTTTTCCCGGCGACACTTGGCACTCATCCCAAGATCACGGCACAGGCCATTGCGCAAGTTGTCACCATCAAGCAGAAACGTGTGCAGCCCATGCCGATTCAATCGCAGCTCCAGCGCATTGGCCAGGGTCGACTTGCCCGCGCCTGACAGGCCCGTCAGCCACAGGCAGCGCGGGCGCTGGGATTTGATAACCGCGCGGTCGTGGTTCGACAGCGATAAATCGTAAGGCCTGATCTCTGGAACAGGTATCGACAGGGTCTCATTCATAACCGAGCATTTCGTAATCGCGCTGGTACACCCGTCGCACCAGCCGACGGGTACGCACCGAGCAGAAATCGCGGGCAAACATCGGACGCCGCTGTTGCGAGCCATTGATATGGGGCAACACTGCCGAGTGGCCTACCTGTTCGCAGACCAGGCGAAAATCACGCTCCAGATGCTCCTGGTAGCCGATGAAATCCGGGGCCAGACGCCCCAGAGAATCGGTCAGAAAATCCGTTTGCGCGGCAAAATGCATTTGTCGGCTGATCGTCTCCGAATGCAGCCAGCGAGCGACGAAATCATCGAAGTCGCGGTACTGGCTGACCAGCTGCTGCGCCGCCTGGTCGCGCCGACCCAACTCATTGCCGCGCAAAAAGGCATAAGCCGAGTAAGCCCTTTCCAGCGGATCACGAACGAAGGCGAACTTGAAACTGGCGGCAAACTGCTCGGGAAATTGCTGCTCGTACCAATACAATGGCAAGTGCCCAGGACTCCAGCCATCGAACAGCGCTGCACACACACTGCTCCCGGCACATTTGGGGACATGAATGAATAGACAGGAATGCTGTTTGAAGGCTTGGGGAAACCCCAGATTGGCCGACATGGACTTGTTGACCACCTGACGGTCCACCACCGACAGGCGCCCCAGCAGAAAAGCCCGCTGCGGCTTGGGCAAGAGCTTCCAGAGATATCGTTGCAGCATGGCAGTACCCGCGCAAAAGGGTTGCCCCCTCGATTGAAGTCAAAGTTCGTTCAGGAACCTTAACAAGCGCGTTGCCGAGATTTATTCCGGTTTGGTCAACAAGCGTAGAAGTCTGGATACAATCCACCGGACGCGTTGCACGCCGGTGAATGCGAAGGTGAGCCAGGCCCACCTTCGCATCGAAATCAGGCGATATCTTCGGCCGGGGCGTCGAGGCCCATGGCGTTCAGGCGGGCGTAGTAGCCGTTCTGTGCCAGAAGCTCGGCATGGGTGCCGCGCTCGACAATTCGTCCCTGATCCATGACCAGGATCAGGTCAGCCTTCTCGATGGTCGACAACCGGTGAGCAATCACCAGGGTGGTCCGGCCTTTCATGACCTGATCCAGCGCGGCCTGAATATGCCGCTCGGATTCGGTATCGAGGGCCGAAGTGGCTTCGTCGAGGATCAGCAACGGTGCGTTCTTCAGCAGGGCCCGGGCAATTGCCAGGCGCTGGCGTTGACCGCCGGACAGCAACACGCCATTTTCGCCGACCTGGGTGTCCAGACCTTCGGGCAACTGCGCAATGAAGTCCATCGCGTAAGCGTCTCTTGCCGCTTTTTCAATGTCTTCGTGAGGTGCCCCAGCCAAATCGCCATACGCAATGTTGTTGGCCACAGTGTCGCTGAACAGCGTCACATGCTGGGTCACCTGGGCGATGTGCTTGCGCAGGTTCAGCAGCTTGTATTGTTCCACTTCGACGCCATCGATCAGGATCTCGCCCTTGTCGTGGTGATAGAAACGCGGAATCAGGTTGGCCAGGGTCGACTTGCCACTGCCCGAACGCCCCACCAACGCCACCATTTGCCCCGGCTCTACCGAGAAACTGATGTCATTGAGCACCTGACGCTCGGTGCCCGGGTAGGTGAAGCTCAAGTGACGCACGTCCAGCCGACCACTGACAACATCGCGCTCGATGGTACCGGTGTCGACTTCGGGTTCGACGTCCAGTTGCTCGAAGATGCTCTCGGCGCCGGCCACACCCTTCTGAATGGTCGAGCTGACTTCGGACAATTGGCGGATCGGCTTGGGCAGAAGGCCCGCCAGGGTGATGTAGGCCACCATGTCACCCGCAGACGCATCGCCGCGCAGGAACAGCACCAGGAACATCAGCACCGCCATGGCGGTGTAGATCACCAGTTGCAGCAGCGGCGTATAGATGGCGCCAGTGCGAGTCATGCGCAGTTGCTTGTCGGTGTTGCCCTGGCTGGCGTCAAGGAAGCGTTTCTCTTCATAAGCTTCGCCGCCGAAACTGCGCACCACGCGATAGCCCTGAATGGTTTCCGAAGCCACGTGAGTCACGTCGCCCATGGCGGCCTGAATTTTCTTGCTCTGTTTGCGGAATTTCTTGCTGGCGGTGCGCACCATCAACGCGATCAACGGCAGGATCGCAACCATGACCAGCGTCAGGCGCCAGTTCATGAATAACAGCGATGCGAACAGGAACACCACCGTCATGCCTTCACGGATTACGACCTTGATCGCATCTGTGGCCGCCCCCGTGACCATGGTCACGTTGAAGGTGATGCGCGAAATCAGATGACCCGAGTTATGCTTGTCGAAGTAACGGTTGGGCAAGACCAGCAGGTTGTTGAACAGCTGCACACGCAAGTCGTGGACCAGCCCGAGGGAAACCTTGGCCAGGAAGTAGTTGCCCAGATAAGATCCCAACCCCTGCCACGCCGCAATCAGGATGATCAGCAGAGGCACTGCCTGCAGCAGCTGCAGGTCACGTAGATATGGCACGGTTGGGAACAGCACCGCTTCAGGATTGGAGAGGCCATCGACGAAATACTTGAGGATGTAGCCGAGCATTGGCTGAGTCGAAGCGAAAATCAGAAAACCGACAATGCTGATCAGAAACAGACTGATGTACGGCCGGACATAGCCGAGCAGTCGGAAGTAGATTTTCAAGCTCGATGGGCTTGCGGCGGGACTTGAGTCGGTCATATCACGCGAATGTCGATAAAAAGGACGCTGACTTTAGCACAGCTTCTTCAGGGTTCTGGCAATCGCATAAAGGCTGTTATTGTTAAGCGTCACATTCAGCATCAAATAGCCATCACCTCGAATGACCGATTATTTTCAGGATTGAATTTTTCAGCATGCAACTCAGTGGTTTCAACAGCGCGTCCAATCGAGTCTTCGATTTCATTTGCCTCTGGATTCTTCCACTCGGCTACTTCCTGCTTCTGTGCGCGCTGTTCTTTCTGCCGGGCCGCAGTCTGCATCACAAGCTTTTTTATGGGCTTTTCAGCATCCCTTCGTTCATTGCCCTATGCCTGCGTCCCCGAGAACTCAAAGAATTGCTGCACGAACCGATCTTCGTCGCGGCGCTGCTGTTCGCCGCCTGGGCCCTGCTCAGTTTGAGCTGGGGACCGCCGATGGAGCGAAGCGTCGTTGGTCAGCTCAAACCCGCCTTGCATACATTGTTGCTGTTCGTCGGCTGCTACCTGTTGGTGCGCTACCGAAGCGAGATCATCCAGCCCTTATTGTTCAGTGCAGCGATGGTCGGGCTGATTGCTTCGGTCTATAACCTGTTCATGTTTTCCCGCATTTACGAGCCGGGCATGCGCCTGATCGGGGGCGGGGCATTCGACAACCCTCTGCTCAGTTCCCATATATTCGGTTTTTTTTGTACCTATTGGCTAAGCCTGAGTATGACCTGCAAGCGTCGCCAGATGCTCTGGCTGAGCATCCCGGCGATGGTGGTCATGTTCGCCGCGGTGATCGCCACCGGCTCCAGAACCCCGCTTGTTGCTTTGACACTGGCAGCGCTCTGGCTGAGTTTCATCATCTGGAGCCGCCGCTCTTTCGTACTGCTGGGTGCGCTGTTGATCGGCGGCACAGCGGTTTCCGTACTATTTTCGCAGACCATCGTCGAGCGCGGTGATTCCTATCGCTTTGAAATCTGGCAGCTGGCCCTGCAAAAAATAGCCGATCACCCGTGGATCGGTCATGGCTACAATGCCACCCTGGCCCTTGACCCCGGTGTTGGTTACACGTTGCAGGAGCCTCATAGCTTTGCCTTGGGCGTGCTCTACTACATCGGCATCTTCGGCCTGCTGCCATGGTTGTTTTTCCAGGCCTGGGGTTTGCTGAGCAGTTGGCGCAATCGCCTGCAACCGCTGTTCATCATCGCCTCGACCTGGCTGGTATTTGGCATCGGGGCAGGCCTGACAGAAGGTGGCGGGATCATCTCTCGGCCCAAGGAACACTGGTTCCTGCTATGGATTCCACTCGCGTTGATCACCGCGCTGAGCATCAACCATCGCGCCAGACGACTGTTGGCGATGCCGATTAAAACGTTGACGCCAATGGCCCGGCAACAGCTGACCGCCAATGCCCAAGTGATTGAGGAAGACGGGCTGGGGCCCAAAGTCTTGCGCCTGATCGATGGCAGCTTCCTCAAGCTGTTCCGTGGTCGTCGCTGGTACACCTCGGGCAGCTTCAACCCCTATTCCGAACGGTTTGCCGCCAACAGTCAGCAATTGCGCAACATGGGTATCCCGACCCCGCAAACTCTGGACCTGTACCGACTCGAGGACGGCAGCAGCGCCGTGCATTATTCGCCACTACCGGGCAGTACGCTGCGCCAGGTTCTTCAAGGCATTACCGCACCCGCGGTGCGTCAGGCGCTGGTTGAGCGTTTCGGCAAGTTCATGGCGCAGTTGCATGAACAAGGTGTCTATTTCCGTTCCCTGCACCTGGGCAACGTGCTGGTATTGGATGACGGTGAGTTCGGCCTGATCGATCTGGCGGATATGCGCATCTATCCGTCATCGCTGAGCCTGTCCCTGCGTCAGCGCAATCTGCGCCATATGCAGCGCTACACCGTGGATCGACGCTGGCTGTTCGAAGACCACTTTGATGCGCTTCTCCAGGGGTACGCCGTGGTGGCGTCGAAATCTGCCGTGGCTAATCTGCACAGGCAAGTGCTGGCGGGGAGTCATCCCGTCCGGGCTCATTAATGGTTGAAGTCGATCAGCTCATGCGCTGGCGGCCATCATGACCGCTAAAGCCCTTGTAGCAGCTGGTAATGCCTGCTGCTACAAGGAACGCGCCGGGGCGGGCTCAGTCTTTTTCCAGCGGCGAGAAATACAACCGCCCCAGACCGCGCCAGGTCTTCTTGTTCCAGGCCTTGAACGGTATCTGCGCCAGCAGTTCACGCGCCAGTTTGCGGTCACGATTTGAGGTTTTCAGGAACATCGAGCTGAGGAATTTGTAGCGCACCTCATCGTACAGCGGATGATCGCTGAACAGCGCGTAGGAGCGCAGGATGTTGTCGATCATGAAGCGGTTATTCTTGTAGGAGTTGGTGGCGTGCTTGCGATAACGCGCCATCAGCACATTCAGGCCATCGATGAAGTAACCGGCGCGGGTCACCTTCAACTCGATCAGCAAGTCCTCCAGGCGAATATTCGGATCGAAGCCGCCCACCTTGTCCAGCGCTTCGCGGCGGATCATCAGGGTGGGTGCCGGCGGATAGGGCTTGCGCTCCAGAAACATGTCATCGAAATCCAGACGACGGAACGGCACATCGCGGCGCTGACGTTTCTCCGGATAGAGATTGCCGTCGGCATCGATCAGTTCGATGTTGCCGGCGCAGATCCCGACCTCGGGCTTGCCGTCCATATACGCCACCTGAGTGGCGATGCGCTCCGGCAGCATGATGTCATCGGACCCGAACGGCACGATCAAACTGCCCTTTGAGCGCGCAATGGCGCCGTTTAGGGTATTGGTCAGCCCCTGGTTCTGCTGGACCCGAAAATCGAAGCCGTGCAGCGCCTGCAAGGCATTGATCCGCTCGACGCTGTCATCGCTGGAGCCATCATCGATGACCAGCAACTCGATATTTTTGTAGGTCTGATTGAGGACGCTGAGAATGCTTTCCTCGATATAACGACCGTGGTTGTACGACGCGATGATGACCGTGACGAGAGGTTGCACGTCGCTCATGGTTGTTCCTTGCGGGCTTGACTCAAGCCTGAATCGATCAGGTCCAGGTACTCCTGACGGAACACCTCGATGTCATGTTGCTCCTGGAGATAGCAGTAGGCTTGTTCGCCCTTGGCCTTGAGCTCGTCGTCCGATAGCCCCAGGTAATTGTCCAGTGCTGCGACCAGCGTCGGCACGTCCGCCGGGGTAATTGCCAGACCGCCCGCACCCTGAATCAGCGGCAACATGGCCGGCACATTCGAGGCGATCACCGGCAGGTGCCCGCTCATGCCCTCGAGCAATGCCAGTCCCAGCCCTTCGGCCAGGGATGGCATGGTCCAGATGTCGAACGCACGAACATACTGCAAGGCGTTTTCCTTGAACCCCAGCAAATGCGCACGGCCGGTCAGCCCCAGGCGTTCGATCTCGGCGGCCAGGCGCGATTCTTCACGCCCCGCGCCGATGATTGCCAGTTGGGTGTTCGGGTATTTGTCCTTGAGGGCGGCAAAGGCCTGCAGCAGATAGGTGTGGCCCTTGACCGGCACCAGTCGGCCCAATGCGCCGATCAAGCGCACCGACGGATCGATGCCCAACAACTCGCGGGCACGCTCGCGGCTGTGCTGCAAACCTTCAGCCTGTTCGATGTCGATGGCATTGGTGATCGCGTAGGTATTCTGGTCATTAAAGCCGCAGTCACAATCGAGCAGGTACTGTTTGACCGCTGGCGACACGCCGACAAAGCGCCAGTGGCGATCGATCAGGCGTTGAGTCTGCCGGCGCCGGTAAAATCGATCGTACTCGCCAAAACCGTGGGAGATACCGATGCATAGCGGTACCTTCAACCAGCGGTTGAGCGCCAGCATCATGTTCACCGGTTTGAAGCGGTTGCAAATCACCACATCGAATTTTTCTGCGCGGCAGAACTTGTATAGCTGCCACATGGCGCGCAGGCGCATGCCCTTGAGCGACTTGTCGGAAAACTCGAAATACACCGAACGGTCGGCGCGACTCACCGCCTCGCCAGGCCCGGGCTTGCCACGCAGGAACGCCGCGGTCACTTCATAGCGATCGCTCGGCAGCGCCTTGACGATCTGCTCCGCAAGGTCGGCAAAATCATGGGCTTTGACGTTGTAGTCGGGCTGCAACTGCAGAACCTTTGACCGTTGACTCATAACTCTCCCCGGTGAAAACCAGTCGCATCGATGACCCAGGCCGGCTCGGCGGCAAGGCGCCTGATCTCGGCCGGATCGGGTGGGGACAACCGTGACCACTCGTTGCGTTTCCAGCAGACAAAGTGGAAGTACGGAAACCGACGATCGCCATCACGATCGTTACTCAAACAGCCATTGCGCCAATACCATTGGTGTGGAAAATCATCCGTGCCGTCGTGCCACTTGATGCAACCGCCCGGGGTGCTGAAAGCCTCGGTGAATTCGCTGCGGCGACGCCACGGATTGAGCTTGCCCACCAGGGAGAACAGTGGCTCGGGGAAATTCTTGCGCCAGAGGAAGATCCGACTGAATGCGCCTTCGTCCAGGGCGTGATGCGCCTGATCGGTAAAACGCGTTTGCCAGTCTTTGATCTGCATGAACAACTCACGCTTGCGGGCGGTGTTGCGCATCAGACAGAGATGGCCTGCTACCCGCCGTTCGTGGGTGGAGAACAGGTCATAACTGGCCAACCGATCAGCGGTGAAATAACTTCGCAGGTCACCAAATACCAGATCAATATCGCCAAAAGCCCAGAAATCATAGCCTTGCAGGCGGTCGACATGGATATGCCCCAGGGCTGGCTTGATGTCGCAGAGCTTGTAAGGCGCATCCGGCACAAAGTTGATGTTCAACCGCCGAGACACTAACGCGCAGTACTCGCTGAAACTCATGGCTTCAACAGTCACGTTGGGCGGCAGGTTCTCGGGAGTGCCGCAATCACTGAACAGCAGCCAGTCGATATCGGCGTTGCGTCGGCAACTCTCGAGGAAAAACGGCATCCAGAACGGCCAATGACCGAAATACGGAATCAGGAACAGAATACGCGGGCATGGATTGATCACAGAAATACTCACTACTGCTTGGATACGCCGCCATGCTAGGGGCCGCGATACTTCATTTCTGCCTCACAGATGTTTCACCATGCTTCAGAACCCAGAACAACTCATGCCGCCTGACCGCCTTGCGAAAGAACTCGTTCTCGCCATAGACGGGTGGCACTCTACTGGCCAGCAGCCACTGTATCAACCGCCGCAAACGTCGCTTGAACGGCATGGGCGGTTGCAGGTCGTGCATCATGCCCAACGCCATCGCTTTATCACGCTGACGCGCCAAAGGCATCGGCAGGCAACAGGGCTGCATCGCCGTTGCCGAATCGAACGTCGGCGGCAGGGCGATGCCATGACCGGCATCACCCATCGGCCAACGATCATTGTCATGCAGATGGTTGGCATAGCCAAGCACGGTGGTCGGCTGCCACTCCAGCCCGCTCAACGCTTCGAGAACCGCCGCCTGGGCACAGATGTGATCCGGGTGCGGGTCGAGGGTCGGGTGCGGCAATACGATCACTTGCGGACGCGCCCTCAGCAACAGTTCACGCAGATCGGCCAGCAAATTGTTCCAGGTCGGCGCGCCGTCGACATCGCCCGGCAGGGCAAATGGATTCAACTGACGAAACAACCGGGTGTCACTCAAATCCGCTTCGCGCGAACCCACCGGCGTGGCCGGCGCCGCCTGCATCGCCGCCAGTTGCAGGCAAAAATACCCCAACTGCATGCAATGGGCTTCAGGCACCCCGGCCCAGCGCGGTACGGCGATGCTATCCCAGGCCCGCAAACGGCCTTTGAGGCGAGCCGCCTCGACCGTGTTCAGGCCCATCTGTTGATAATGTTCGGCTTCGATTTCACCGGCAGTCAGGGTGACGATCCAGGCTTCGTCGGCCTGACTGTACAAACCGTAGGCGGCCAGTTCGGCGTCGTCGGCGTGGGGCGCAATGACCATCACTCGCTGATGACGGTAGTCCGGTTGCTCGAACGCCCAGAGCACAGGCTCGCCGAGCAATCGACAGAAACGCCCGCGTAGACGTAACTCACCTTGCGACAACACGTGCGCCTGATCACTGAGATTGAGGTAACGCAAGCCGTTTACGCCGCGTTCGAAGGTTTGCCGGTCGGGGTTATCGCCCCCCAGCAACTCGACCACCGGATCGATAAAGCGCCCCAGCCAAGTACTTTTCACCCGCAGAGCCAGTATCAGCGTCGCGTCATCGACCAGCATGACGCCCTCATCCAGCCGTAGCCGTTCACCGTCCAGGTGAATCTTGGGTTGCGGGGTATACGGCGGGAAGCTGTATTGGTAATCGTCTTGGGGGGAGTAAAACAGATGGTCCGCAAACCACGCCTCGTGGGCGATCCAGCCCAGCACCGCAAGCACCAGCGGCAGCCACCAGGCTACCAGCACGCCGATCGCGATCAGCAACATCAATGCAACCAACAGGCCGATGCGCTTGTTGCGTCGATGGCGCTTGAGCAGTTGTTGCTTGCGGCTCATGGGTTGGCTCATACAGTGAAAACCGGCACAGAATTGCACCAGCGGTCCTTGTACTCACGGTCGGTCCGACCAAAGGAAAACCGCAGGGGTTTATCCAACGCGCGTGCATGTTCCCAGGCGCTTTGGGTGTTGAGGAAACTCAGCACGCTGCCAGGGCTGAATTCGCGAGTCTCGGGATCGACACCGCCGTTGACGTATTCGACGCTGATCCATTGCGGCGCTTCGACGCGGTACACCAGTTGAGTCGCAATCGGTGCGTCATTGAGGAAAATCACCGAGCCGATCAGCAACTCGCGCAACAACTCGACCACCTCGCCCATGCGCTCGGCACCGGTGGCCGGAAAGCCCCAGCGACGCTGGAACAGGTCGCAATAGATCGCCGCCAGTTCACCGCTGGAAAACTCGGCAACCGGCCGCACCACGCCGCCCGCCTCTTCCAGCAAACGCAACTCGCGGCGCTGGTTGTAGCGAAACTTCTTCGACAGCTCTTCAGGTGTGCGGGCCAGCGCCAGTTGTTCGGTCTGCAGCTTGATACCGGTAAAACGACCTTCACTCAGTGCCGACAGGTAACGCCCGCGATGGCGCAGCGGTGCCTGGGCATCGGCGGCGGCCGGCAGGATCACTTCGGCATTGCCAAGGTCGAACAGACCCTTTTTACCCGTACGCTTGAGCACGTCCTTGGACAATGCCAGATCGCGTCCCCAGGTCGGGATGGCGGCTTTCACTTCGCCGCCCTGCTCCCAGGCAAGATAACGCACCGGGATATCGGCCAGTTGTGCCAGACGCTCGATCACCAAGGGATGAGTTGCGACGCTGCCGCCAAAACGTTGCCAGGCCTGTGCATAAGTCGAGGCATCGACTTGCGCCCAGCCACGTTCGCGCCAGCCTTGAAATCGGTTGAGCATCAGCCCCTCGGTGCCAGTTCGGTAACGTTCGGTAAATGCCAGAAAGCATCACGCACCGCGCGATCGGAGAAGCGCTCACGCAAGCGGTCGAACATTAGCTCGGCGCACTGGCGGCGTTGCTGCTCATCCATCGCGGCCAGATGTTGCAGCCCCTGAGCCAGGTGTCCGGCATCCCCCAGCGGAAACAGAATGCCCACGCCTTCGACCACTTCCCGGGCACCGCCGCTCGCGGTGGCGAGCAGCGGCACACCGGCGGCCATGGCCTCCAGCAATACCATGCCGAACGGTTCGTGATCGGAACTCAAGGCAAACACATCGAAAGCGCGGAAGTAGCGACGCGCCTCGGGCACCTGGCCGAGGAACAGCACGCGATCGCCGATACCCAGTTCACGCGCCAGCGCCTTGAGGTCCTGCTCCAGCCGACCGCTGCCCAGAATCACCAGCTGACTGTTGGCCGGCAACCCCGGCAATGCGGTGGCAAAACCATGCAACAACGTAGTCTGATCCTTGTCCGGATGCAGGCGCCCGACGTTGCCGACAATCCAGGCATCCATCGACAGACCGAGGGTTTCCCGAGCTTCGCGAACCGATACCTGGCTGGCTTGCAACGCCTGCACATCAATACGGTTATAGAGCGTCTGAATCCGCTCGACCGGCCATTTCGGCAAGCAACGGCGCATGTCGTCACGCACCGCATCGGAGACGCCGAGCAGGCTCAGACGTTTGCGGAAAATATGCGCGAACAGTTTGCGGGTACGACGCTGGTAATCACCAAACGCGTGATGCACGCCAATGACCGGCAACGAAGTACCAAGCAGGGCGATGTAGATCGGTTTGAAACGGTGAGCGATGCAGAAACTGAAGTTGCGCGATGCGGCGATCTTGCGCAGATCGCCGATGGCGCCCAGCTTCAGGCCACGAATGGCCTTGGAGCTGTACTCCATGAACAACACTTCGTCAGACACACAATTAGCGGCGACTTCAGCATCGGCAGCCCCGGTCAGAAACACCGTGGTCACGCGATAACCGGTCCCCGCGAACAAGCTGGCGTATTGCCGGGCGCAGTCCAGAAACGGCCCGTCATAGCCGTGACAGAACTGCAGCACATGGCGTTCAGCCGAGCGAGTCATAAGCGTCCGCGCCTTCTTTGACCACCAGAATGTCTTCCATGATCAGGTACTGCAGGTCGGAACCGAAGAACATGTTCAAGGCGTCAGTCGGCGAGCAGATCATCGGCTCGCCACGACGGTTGAGCGAAGTGTTCAGCGACACACCGTTGCCGGTCAGTACTTCCAACGCCTTCATCATGTCGTAGTAGCGCGGGTTGTATTCGCGCTTGAGCACCTGGGCCCGGGACGTGCCGTCTTCATGGACGACTTCCGGCACGCGGGTTTTCCACTCTTCAGCCACTTCGAAGGTGAAGGTCATGAACGGTGCCGGGTGATCGATCTTGATCATTTGCGGCGCAACGGTGTCGAGCATCGACGGGCAGAAAGGCCTCCAGCGCTCGCGGAACTTGATCTGATGGTTGATACGGTCCGCCACGCCGGCCACGCTCGGGCAGCCAATGATCGAACGACCGCCCAAGGCACGCGGACCGAACTCCATGCGGCCCTGGAACCAGGCCACCGGGTTGCCATCGACCATGATTTTGGCGATCTGCTCCGGCATGTTGTCGAGCTTGCGCCACTTTGGCTTGTCGGCGTGACGGGCGCAGGCCGCGATCACGTCTTCATTGCTGTAGGACGGGCCGAGGTAGACGTGCTCCATCTTCTCGACCGGTACACCACGAGCATGAGACACGTAAGCGGCCGCACCCACCGCGGTACCGGCATCGCCGGACGCAGGCTGGACGAACAATTCTTTGATGTCGTCGCGGGCGATGATTTTCTGGTTCAGCTTGACGTTCAACGCACAACCACCGGCGAAGGCCAGCTTGCCGGTTTCCTTGAGCACATCGCCCAGGTAATGGTCGATCATCTGCAACGCCAGTTTCTCGAACAGCGCTTGCATGCTGGCGGCGTAGTGAATGTACGGCTCGTCGGCGATGTCGCCTTCACGTTTCGGACCCAGCCACTCGATCAGCTTCGGCGAGAAGTAGAAACCCTTGCCCTTCTCTTTATAACGACGCAGGCCGATGACGTTGGCGTAGTCGGTGTTGATCACCAGCTCGCCGTTCTCGAACGAGGCCAGACGGGAAAAATCGTATTTGCTGGCGTCGCCGTACGGCGCCATGCCCATGACCTTGAACTCACCGTCGAGCATTTCGAAGCCGAGGAACTCGGTGATCGCGCCGTACAGGCCGCCGAGGGAGTCCGGATCGAAGAATTCCTTGATCTTGTGGATCTTGCCGTTTTCGCCATAACCGAAGAAAGTCGTGGCGTACTCGCCCTTGCCGTCGATCCCCAGGATCGCGGTTTTCTCTTTGAAACCGGAGCAGTGGTAGGCGCTGGAGGCGTGGGCCAAGTGGTGCTCGACCGGCTCGATCTTGATCTTTTTCGGATCGAAACCCAATTGCTCGAGGCACCAGACAATCTTGTTGCGATAGCGCTTGTAGCGACGGTTACCCATCAGGATCGCATCGAGGGCGCGGTCCGGGGCGTACCAGTAGCGCTTGGCGTAGTGCCAGCGAGCCTTGCCGAACAGGCTGATCGGTGCGAATGGAATCGCCACCACGTCAACGTCGGATGGCTTGATGCCAGCCTGCTCGAGGCAGAATTTCGCCGACTCGTAAGGCATGCGGTTCTTTGCATGTTTATCACGCACGAAACGCTCTTCTTCAGCCGCCGCGACCAGCTTGCCGTCGATGTACAAGGCTGCGGAAGGATCATGGCTAAGGGCGCCGGACAGGCCAAGAATCGTCAATGCCACAGGGGTCTAGCCTCTTTAGTCTGCATGCAGGCGCAACGCGCCTCAAAAATTAATGTGCCCTCGCAAGGGGCGAGAGACAGCTAAAGGGCGGGATTATAGCGTAAACGTGGCGGGAATGACCCTGCCCTTATCGGTGCCGTGAAGATGACGTCGAGCCCAAGCGTTCGCCTTTGCTCATCCGCGACCCGGCCGCCAGTAAATCCTGATATTTCCGTCGGCAGCCTGCCGGTAAATCGTATAGGGCAAGAAAACCGTGTCGAATACACCCGAAAGGGTCAAATCCAGCAATACGAACGGCACCAGAATACCCGTGGGATCGGGCGGCGCGTGCAAGAGGCAGAAGTCGTGAGCCAGACCGCTGTAGATGCGAGGAATGGACTGACAGTAGGTCTTTTGCTTTCTGAGGCCACGGGCGACCTCTTCGTCATCCTGCAGCACCGTGACAGCGGTCCCGCAGCCAGACAGCGCCAGTGAAAAAGAGCTCAACATCACAGCCATTTTTATCGTCAAAATCTGCCCTCCGAGAACGTCAGGCAAACTAGCATCGTGGCTATTCAGGGCACAGTTCATGGGCTCTGCAGATCATGTAGGACGATTCACAAGAACTTGTCCGCCAGTTCTCGGGAGACTGATCTGGCGCCATCGCGGGCAAGCCCGCGATGGGGTCGAAGACCCGCTTCAAGCAGCGCCAGAAATATCTTTGGGCAGACGCTGGTCAATCACTTGGTACAGCGCACTGCTCTCGGGCCAGTTGCGCATGAATCGCGCCCGATCCCGCGCATACGCTGGAGCAAAGCTGCTGAGCGAAGCATGCTGACACATCGAATCCAGATCGATCAGTGCCCAGCGATCCTGCTGCCAGAACAGGTTATGGCCCTTGAAATCGCCATGGCTGATCCGCTCGCCAATCAGCTCGGCGAACAGGTGATCCAGAGCCCGCAGCTCAGCCTCTGGCGCATCCCCGCTCTCAACGTACGGCGCGAAGCGCTCGATGATGTCCGGCCCCGGCAAATACTCGGTCACCAGGTACGCCCGGCTGCGCAGCCAGAGAAAACGCTTCTCCAGCAACGCCAATGGTTTGGGCGTGGCAATGCCGAGGAACGCCAGGCGATTGCCTTCGCGCCATGAGTGCCAGGCGCGGCTCGGGCGCCAGAAGCGCTTGAGCCAGTGGGCAAAGCCTTTGATGTTGTAACGCTTGACCACCAACGTGCGCCCGGCCACCTCGACCTTGCCGACGCTCGCCGCGCCGCCGGTCTTATACAGATGACCCTGATCGAGCAAGGCATCGGCCTGCGCCAGCACCGGCAGCATCGCGGCCTCTTCCTCACGGCGAATCGCCCGCAAGCCAAACGCTCCGCGCTGGACGCTGAACAGCGTGCACTCGCGGCCGACCTTGATCAGGAAGTCCTTCAAACGCCAGCGACGGACCTTGTCGATCTGTTTTTGCAACGCCTCCATCGGCAACGCGTGTTCGCCGTTACTCAGCAGGTAATACACCAGCAACTCTTCGGTGAAGGGTTCCAACGCTTTGGGCAACTGGGCGAAAAACACCCCGAGGTTTTCCAGGACTTTCTGTTGCGACAGCGGCTTGCCCGCCGTTTCGACGCAGATCCCGGCGCCATCGATCAAATACAACTGACCGCCATGGCGCAGCAGGTTGTCCAGGTGCAGGTCCTCCTGCCACAGGCCTTTGCTGTGCAGTTGGCCGATGGCGCCCAACGCCTCAGCCAGCACCGCGGATTGTTCATCCGCCAATGCGGGCAAGTGTTCGACCTGCTTCCAGGCATCCCCCAGGCTCTCGGCACCCTCAAGGAAATCGAACAATAGCCAACCGCCCTCGCCGTCCTTGAGGCCATCGGCCAATAACAACGGCGTGGTCAGCCCCTGAGCGGCCAGCAAACGCACACCGTCCAGTTCGCGTTGAAAATGCCGCGCCGCTTTGCCACCGACCAACAACTTGGCCAGCACCGGCCGGCCGCGCCAGACGCCAGCCCCAACATAACGCTGTCCCGGCAACACCCGCAGCAGACTCAGCAACTGCAAATCGGCAGGCCCCGCGGCATCGGCCAGTGGAATGCTCAGCGGCAGGCTCGGGCTGCGGCCGGCGTTTTTCAGTTCGGACAAACGCATCAACGCGTCTCCTTGTTACTGCGCCGCGCACTCAGGCGCGATACCCAGCGGTCCACCCGCGAACTGTTCAGCGACTGATCCAGATAAACCGCCAACAATTCGCGCAGCTGGCTGTCGCTCCATTCCGGCGCCCGACGCAGCAACGGCTCCAGATCCTTGATCCGATCACGCCGGCCGAAAAACAGCGGCCGGGTTTTTTCCAGGTCGATCAGTTGCGCCTGATAGCCGTCGCCGGTGGCCTGAAGAAAAATGTGTTTGGGGTAGAAGCAACCGTGGATCTGGCGCCTGCCGTGCAGGCGTCGCGCCAGTTGCCCACAGGCCTTGAGAATGGCCGAGTGCTGTATCGCGCTCAGCTCCGACCAGCGCTGCAACAGCGAATCCAGATCATCCCAACCGTCCAGTGCGTGAGTCAGCAGAATCGCCCGAACTTCGCCGTCAACCTTGCGCTCACCAAAAAACGCCGCCCGCAGCGCCGGAATACCCAGTGTCCGATAACGACTGATGTTGCGAAATTCACGGGCAAAACTCGGCTCGCCAAAGGGCGAATGCCGGGAGCGCGTCAGGTAGTTGCTCTGGCGCTTGAGGTAGTAGCCATGACCGTCCAGATCCAGCCGAAACACACTGCTCCAGCCACCCCGGCCGGTGTTGGGCTCATCCACCGCGTCGAGCTGTTTGGCCCAAAGTGCGTCGAAGGTGCCGAGACCATGACGCTCGAACAGCGCACGGTCTTCAGCAGCCAGAAAGTCAGTCATTCGCGTCCCTCAAAAAATCTCACCACGTGCCGAATGCGTTTCTTGTCCGCGGCATCGAGCCGGGCGCATTGGCGGTATTGCAGGTAAAAGCGCAGGCGCTGGGTGGCCGACAGGTGATACTTGGCGACCTTGTCGAGGCAGGCCAGGTCTTTGGTGATGCGGTATTTGAGCCAGAAGCCGCGCCAGAAATCGCCATTGGGGCAATCGATCAGGAACAGCCGGGCTTGATCGTCGACCAACAGGTTGCGCCACTTCAAATCGTTATGAGTAAAACGGTTGTCGTGCATGGTCCGGGTGTAGCCGGCCAATTGACGACTGATGGTATCGACCCAGGCGCGATCCGCCAGTTTCGGATCATGCCGATTAGCCAGGACCGACAAGTCTTCGGTATGCGGCAGTTCGCGGGTGATCATCGCCCCACGGGCGTACGTCACGCCGTGCCTCTCCAGCCCCCAGGCCACAACCTCTGCGGTGGGAATGCCCCACTTGGCGAAACGCTTGAGGTTCTGCCATTCGGCCTTGACCCGAGGCTTGCCCAAGTAGCGACGCAGGCCTTTGCCGGCACTGACGTAGCGCTTGACGTAATAGTTGACGCCGTTGCGCTGGACCCGAATAACTTCGGACAGCGGATCATGGGTCAACCGCTCGCCCTGGAGGGCAAACACCGCATCAAGACTGCCGAAATCTTCTGCCAGATCGCTATAAGCCGGCTCCAGTGTCCAACCCGACATTAGAGCGCATCCCCGTATCGCTGTTTACGCTCGTAGAGTTTATTGGCCTTGCCTTCGAGCCACGCCAGCAACCCGGCTTCTTCAGCCAGAATCTGACGCAGAGGTTGCTGGAAATAACCCTTGAGGAAACGCAGCTTGTCGCGACGGGTCAGGCCGATCTCCAGCGCCGAAAAATACAGCGCCGCCAGATCCTTGTTGCGCCAGCGCCGGGTAATCGTCGGTCGGGTCTGGGCGCGGTGCAGGTCGATCACCGACAACTTGAAATCATCGCAGGTCACCGGTTTATCGGTGTGCAGCAGGAAGTGGCAGATGTAGCAGTCGCGATGGTTGACCCCGGCGCGGTGCATCATGCCGGTCATGCGTGCGACTTCGGCGATCAGGGCGCGTTTGAGCTTGGGCTCCGGCGGGTGTTTGACCCAGTCGATACTGAAATCTTCAAGACTGACGGTGGGTGCCAGCTCTTCAGTGACGATGAACGAATGCTGATCCGCCGGGTTGCTGCCCTTTTCGCCATAAGCGACAGCAGTCATGGTCGGCACGCCGACTTCTTGCAGGCGCTGAATGGCCTTCCACTCCTGGCCCGCGCCCAGCACCGGCAGCTTGGCGGTCAGCAGGTTCTTGAAAATCTCGCCCCAGCCGATGCCCCGGTGAATCTTCACGAAGAACCCGTGGCCGTCCACTTCGGTTCGCAGTGTCCGGCGCGCTTCGAGCTCGCGGTACACCTCACCCTTGAGGCCCTCGACTTCGGCGAACGGGTCGCGTCCGGTCCAGAGGCTCTTGAACGGTTCAGCCAGCATCAACTTCATTAAGCGTGCTCCGCCAGAATCACATCGGCCGCGTGCTGCGGCATGCTGTAGAGGTCGGCCGTCTCGGCGAAGGCCAGACCGTTGCGGCTCCAGGCCGCCCGTGCATCTGTGTCGTTCAACATGCCGGTCAGGTATTGAGTCAGTTGCGCCTGATCGAAGGGCTCGTCCAGCACCAGACCCGCATCGGCCTCGGCGATGTAATGGGCGTAACCACACACCGCGCTCACCAGCACCGGCAAACCGGCTACCAGGGCCTCAAGCAATACCGTCCCGGTGTTTTCGTTGTACGCCGGGTGGATCAGCAGATCGGCACCGAGCAGGAAACGCGGGATATCGCTGCGGCCCTTGAGGAACTGCACGTTGTCGCCGAGCCCCAATGTGGCGCTCTGCAATTGGAATACTTTGGGGTCGTCCTGGCCAATTACAAACAGCCGGGTGCGTTTTTTCAGCTCGGCGGGCAGCGCAGCCAGTGCCTTGAGGCTGCGGTCCACGCCTTTGGTCTTGAACCCGGAACCGATCTGCACCAACAACAGATCATCGTCCTTCAGGTTGAATTCGGCGCGGAAACCGGCACGAATTTCGTCCGCATTCGCGGGGCGACGACGGTCTTGGGCAATGCCCGGTGGCAGCAAATGGAAGCGCGCCAGCGGTGTGTCGTAGTGCTTGATGAACAGCGGCTGCTGGACTTCGGAAATCATCAGCACTTCGGTCTTGGCATCTTTGGCGAACACCGCGCGCTCGTACTCGGCGAAGTGCCGATAGCGGCCCCAGCGACGGTACAGCGAATTGCGCAGGTTTTGCGCCTTGTCTTCGAAGCAGCCGTCGGCGGCGTAGTAAACGTCCAGGCCCGGCATTTTGTTGAAACCGATCAAGCGATCCACCGGACGCTTGGCCAGATCGGCTTCCATCCATTCGGTGAGTTTCTCGTTGCGCCGATGATTGAAGAACGCCTTGACCGGCGCCACCAACACTTCGAAACCCGGCGGGATCTCGCCTTCCCAGATCAACGTGTAGACACGAATCTGATGGCCGCGCTGCTGGCATTCAAGGGCGATACGCATGAAGTCGCGCTGCAAGCCGCCAAAGGGAAAGTACTTGTACAGGACAAATGCCAATTGCATCAGCGCAGCTCCTCAGCCAGTAACAACGTGCTCAGTCGGCTCGCGACACGCTCGGGATTCAGGCGCGTGAAGCACAGGGGCCACTCGCGTTTCAGATCGAACCGACGGGCATCATCGGCCGTCGGTTGATAGGTGCATTTCTTTTGCAGGCATGGCGCGCAAGGGAAGTCGCTGGCCATATGGATCTGCGATTTGCCGTAGGCGCCGGTCAGGCCCGGATTAGTCGGACCGAACAGCGACAGGGTCGGCACGTCCAGCGCCGCGGCCAGGTGACCGAGGCCGGTGTCCACCGCCACGCAGGCTTGCGCACCGGCCAGGACTTTGCCGACACCCGCCAGGTTCAGCCTGGGCAGTACTTCGACGTGTTTCATGTCTTTGGCAATGCGCTCGGCGCGGGCCTTTTCCACCGGATTGCCCCACGGCAGCTTCACCGCCACGCCGAGATACCCCACCCGCTCGGCCAGCTCGCGCCAATAGGCTTCGGGCCAGTGCTTGGTGTCCCAGGTGGTGCCGTGGAGAAACACCACGTACGGATTCTTGCGTGGCAATTCCACCAACCGCTCGACGTTCAGGCCGTAGTCGCCCAGGCCTTTAGGCAGGTCGTAACCCAGGGCCAACGCGAACAGCTGACGCACTCGTTCAACCGCGTGCTGCCCACGGGCCACGGCCAGACGTCGAGAATAGAAGCGCGCGGCGATCGGTTCACGGGCCGAGTTCTTGTCCAGCCCGGCCACCGGTGCTTTGGCATAGCGCGTCAACAATGCACTTTTCAGCAGGCCTTGGGCATCGATCACCAAGTCGTATTTCGTCGCGCGGACGCTTTGCTTGAAGCGCTTCCACTCGCCACTCTTGATGGTCTGCCAGATGTTTTTGCGCCAGCGACGGATCGCCACCGGAATCACCTTGCCCACGGCCGGGTGCCAGGTCGGAATCTCGGCGAAACCTTCTTCCACCACCCAGTCGAACTTGATGCCGGGGATCGCCCGCGCCGCATCGGTCAACGCTGGCAACGCGTGAATCACATCGCCCAGCGAAGAAGTCTTGATCAACAGTACCCGCAAACTATTTGACCTCGACCACAGTGCCCAGCAAACGCTGCAAGGCTTCGTTCACCGCTTTGGGCATGAGCTGGCGCAAGCAGTTGTAATGACCGAAACGGCAGGTGCGATCGAAGCACGGACTGCATTCGATGCCCAGGCGCACGATCTCGACATGCTCGGCCAGCGGTGGCGTGAAGCCCGGCGACGTCGAGCCGTATACCGCCACCAACGGGCGGTTCAGCGCGGCAGCCACGTGCATCAGGCCGGAGTCGTTGGAGACCACCGCGTCGGCGCAGGACAGCAAATCGATGGCCTCGGCCAGGGAAGTGCCGCCACTGAGGTTCACCGACTCTTCACGCAGCCCCGGAATCAACCGCCCACGTATGTCTTCGCCCACCGCGTGATCGTTTTTCGAGCCGAACAGCCAGACTTGCCAGCCTTCACGAATCTTCGCCTCGGCGACCTTGGCATAGTGCTCGGACGGCCAGCGCTTGGACTCGCCGAACTCGGCGCCGGGGCACAGCGCCAACACCGGACGGTCAAGGGCCAGGCCGAACTTGGCCAGCGCGCCGTCACGAGTCACCGGATCGATCTGCAAACTCGGCCGTGGATAAGGTTTCGGCAGCTCGATGCCAGGCTCAAAGGCCAGGGCCATGAAGCGCTCGATCATCAATGGATAACGTTCTTTGTCGAGCGTGCGCACGTCATTGAGCAGGCCGTAGCGGAACTCGCCACGCCAGCCGGTGCGTTTCGGGATACCGGCAAAAAACGGCACCAGGGCCGATTTCAGCGAATTGGGCAGCAGAATGGCCTGGTCGTACTGACCGGCCAGGGATTTACCGATGCGCCGACGCGTCGCCAGTTCCAGCACGCCGTGGCCGAGCGGGAAGCTCAAGGCCTGGCGTACTTCAGGCATGCGCTCGAGGATCGGCCGGCTCCACTCGGGGGCCAGCACGTCGATTTCGCACTGAGGGTGGCGTTGTTTGAGACACTGAAAAAGTGTCTGCGCCATCACCATGTCACCGACCCAACTGGGCCCAACGATCAGAATTTTCATGTGGTTTCCAAAAACGAACCGGGGAGGCATACGCCTCCCCGCCTCGAGAATTCTACAGAACACTGCAGTTCTACTGTGGGAGCGAGCCTGCTCGCGATGGCGGCCTGACACTCATCATAAATGGTGAATGTAACGGCCTCATCGCGAGCAGGCTCGCTCCCACAATGGGTATTGGGTGTTGCAAATTCCCTTTTCAGCTTAACCCCAGCTCACGCCAGATCCGCATGACCTGCCGTCGTTCATCCACGAACTGGTCGCCCGGTATTACCCCGGAGTCCTTCTGCAAGGCCTCCCGGTGAGCGGCGGAGCGGTAGGCTTTATAGACCTCACGCAACAGGCTGGCGTCTTCGGCGGGTATCAACCCTTCCTCCTCCAGCCCTTCCAGAATGCGGATATTGTCGGTATAGCGCAGCAATGACGGGTGCGTTCCAGACCACGCCAGAGCCGCGTATTGCACCATAAATTCAATATCGACGATACCTCCAGCGTCCTGCTTGAGATCGAATGGCGCCGTGGCCTCAAAGGCATTTGCCGCCATACCCGCCGCGGTGGTCTTGCTGCCAAGATTATCGCGCATCTTGGCGCGCATCTCGCTAACCTCCTGGCGCAAGGTCGACAGATCCCGGGATTTGGCCAATACCGTTGCGCGAACCTTCTCGAACGCCTGGCCGACATCCTGACTGCCCACCAGCACACGCGCCCGCACCAGCGCCTGGTGCTCCCAGGTCCAGGCCTCGTTCTCCTGATACCGGGCAAACGCGCCTAATGAACTCACCAGCAAACCGGAAGCACCGGACGGCCGCAGGCGCATATCCACTTCATACAGCTGACCGGAGTTGGTCTGAGCCGTCAGCAAGTGAATGATCCGCTGCCCGAGCCGGGTAAAAAACTGCGCGCCGTCGATGGGTTTCGGGCCGTCGGTTTCCGCCTGCGCATCCGCGTCATGGATGAACACCAGGTCCAGGTCCGAACTATGCCCCAGTTCCAGACCGCCGACTTTCCCGTAACCGACAATGATGAATCCAGGGTCGCACACGCTGCCATCAGTGCGCAGCGGCGTACCGTACTTGGCCACCGTCTGTCGCCAGGCCAGGGCCAGCACTTGTTCGAGGATCGCTTCGGCAAGCCAGGTCAGGTAATCGCTGACTTTCATCAATGGCAGGCTACCGGCGATTTCCGAAGCGGCGACGCGCAAGCGGTGCGCCAGTTTGAAATGCCGCAGGGCTTCCATTTGTTGTTCGAGGTCGTCTTCAGGAATCCGCGTCAGACGCTCGCGCAACTCGGCCGCCAGCTCCGGCGCCAGCGGCGGCTTGAACAACCGGCCTTCGTTGAGCAATTCGTCGAGCAGCAACGGGAAGCGCGTGATCTGCTCGGCAATCCACGGACTGGCCGCGCACAGTGTCAGCAGACGGCGCAGCGCGCCGGGGTTTTCGGTCAGCAGCACCAGATAGGCAGAACGCCGCGCCACCGCCTCAACCAGTGGTAGCACGCGCTCCAGCACCAGATCGGGATTGGCATGTTCCACAGCCTGGGCCAGCAAGCGCGGTATAAAAGCATCGAGGCGTTCGCGCCCCAGGCGTTGCATGGCACGCAATTGCGGACTGCTGCGCAGACTGGCCAATGCTTTCAGCGCCTTGGCGGCATCGGCGAAACCGCCCTCTTCGAGCTGGCGGCACGCGGCTTCTTCGTCCTGGGCTTCTTCCCACAGCGGCAGCCATTCCCCGCCGACCACCACTTCGCTTTCGGTGCCTTGCTCTTCGTCGGGATCGGCAATCACCTGACCGAAGTGCCAGGCCACCCGGCCACGCCAGTACATCAGTTGTTCGTGGAATGCCGTCCAGTTGGCAAACCCGAGCATAAAGGCAATGCGCGCCTGATCCTGCGCGCCGTCCGGCAACATCTGGGTCTGGCGGTCGGCAATCGCCTGAATCGCGTGCTCGGTGTAACGCAGGAATTCGTAGCCTTCGCGCAGTTCGCTGACCACCGCCGGCGGCAGATAGCCCTGCCCCTCCAGGGTGCTCAGTACTTTTAATAGAGGACGCTGCTGCAGGCTCAGGTCGCGACCACCGTGAATCAGCTGGAAGGCCTGGGCGATAAACTCGACTTCACGGATGCCGCCGGAGCCAAGCTTGATGTTGTCGGCCATACCCTTGCGCCGGACTTCCTGCTGAATCAACTGCTTCATGGTGCGCAGCGCTTCGATGGCCGAGAAGTCCAGGTAACGCCGGTAAACGAACGGCCGCAGCATCTCGAGCAACTGGGCGCCAGCCACCTGATCGCCAGCCACCACCCGCGCCTTGATCATCGCGTAGCGTTCCCAGTCGCGGCCCTGATCCTGGTAATACTGTTCCAGCGCATTGAAGCTCAGCACCAGAGCGCCGGACGAACCGTAAGGCCGCAAGCGCATGTCGACGCGAAATACGAAACCGTCGACGGTCATCGGGTCCAGCGCCTTGATCAGACGCTGGCCGAGACGAATGAAAAACTCCTGGTTATCCAGCGAGCGTTTCACGCCGACGGTTTCGCCGCCCTCGGGGTAGGCAAAGATCAGATCGATGTCCGACGACAGGTTCAGCTCCACCGCGCCGAGTTTGCCCATGCCGAGGATGACCATCTGCTGCGGCTCGCCGCTGCGCCGCCCGGTGGGCACGCCGAACTGCTGGCAATGCCGCGAGTACAACCACTGATAGGCCTGATCGATGCTGGCATCGGCCATGTCCGAGAGGTCGCGACAGGTCTGGACCAGATCGGCCTGGCGAGTCAGGTCGCGCCAGATGATCCGCACCTGATGACGATTACGCTGGCGGCGCAGAACACGGCCAAGCTGGTCGTCGGTTTCGGCGGCGCTCACCGCCGTCGCAATCTGTGCGCACAACTCGCCCGGCGCCAAGGCGCGGTCCAGTTCGCCGGACTGCACCAGTTCCAGCAACATCAAAGGGTCACGCAGACTCTGTTCAATCACAAAGTCGCTGGCAGCGGTGACGCGGGCAAATTGCGCCCAGCGTTCTGGCGTCCAGGCAGACAGGCCATGGTCGTCGGGAAGAACCCCGACAGTCGTACGGAACGACTGCTCGGCGCGGGTGACAAACGGCAGGAGCCCATCGGGCAGTTCGGCAAGCGAAGGGAGGCTCATGGTCTATCCTTGATCGGCGTGTGAAGGGCTGCATGTAGTGATTCGTGAAAACACGCTACGTGACTGACTGTCGAACAAAGGTTAGAAATAGCTGAAATTTCTTTATTTTTGGCAGCGATCATCAAGCTTCCACCTTTTTCGATTGGCAAAAGACCAACCTTAACGATTATTCTCACAACGCAGCCGGAGGCCACAAGCCAATCATCTGTAGTTTTACTACTCGTCTATACATTCGAAAGGCTGAAATGCCCGAAGATTTGTAGTAAAACTACACGCCGCCGGAACAACCTATCGGCAATCCAAGAATTTATATCGTCTGCCCACAAGGCCAGTCGCAAACTCAGGCAACCGATTCTGGAAGCCTTTCCGCCCTGGAGCAAGCCATGCAAGACCTCGATCCCGTCGAAACCCAGGAATGGCTGGACGCCCTGGAATCGGTTCTCGACAAAGAAGGCGAAGACCGTGCTCACTATCTGATGACCCGTATGGGCGAACTCGCAACCCGTAGCGGTTCGCAATTGCCTTACGCCATCACCACGCCATACCGCAATACCATTCCCGTTACCCACGAAGCACGCATGCCTGGCGACCTGTTCATGGAACGCCGCATTCGCTCGCTGGTACGCTGGAACGCGATGGCCATGGTGATGCGCACGAACCTGAAAGATTCTGACCTGGGCGGTCACATCTCCAGCTTCGCTTCCAGCGCAACCCTGTACGACATCGGCTTCAACTATTTCTTCCAGGCCCCGACCGACGAACACGGCGGCGACCTGATCTACTTCCAGGGTCACACCTCGCCAGGCGTTTACGCCCGTGCGTTCATGGAAGGCCGCATCACCGAAGACCAGATGAACAACTTCCGCCAGGAAGTCGACGGTCAGGGCCTGTCGTCCTACCCGCACCCATGGCTGATGCCTGACTTCTGGCAGTTCCCGACCGTATCCATGGGTCTGGGCCCGATCCAGGCGATCTACCAGGCACGCTTCATGAAGTACCTGGAACACCGTGGCTTCATCCAGCCAGGCAAACAGAAAGTCTGGTGCTTCCTGGGCGACGGCGAGTGCGACGAGCCGGAATCCCTCGGCGCGATCTCCCTGGCCGGCCGCGAGAAGCTGGACAACCTGATCTTCGTCATCAACTGCAACCTGCAGCGCCTCGACGGCCCGGTTCGCGGCAACGGCAAGATCATCCAGGAACTCGAAGGCGTGTTCCGCGGTGCTCAGTGGAACGTGACCAAAGTCATCTGGGGCCGTTTCTGGGACCCACTGCTGGCCAAGGACGTCGACGGCATCCTGCAACGCCGCATGGACGAAGTCATCGACGGCGAGTACCAGAACTACAAAGCCAAAGACGGCGCGTTCGTGCGTGAACACTTCTTCAACACGCCAGAACTCAAGGCGATGGTCGAAGATCTGTCCGACGACGAGATCTGGAAACTCAACCGTGGCGGCCACGACCCGTACAAGGTCTACGCGGCGTACCACGAAGCGGTCAACCACAAGGAACAACCGACTGTCATCCTGGCCAAGACCATCAAAGGTTATGGCACCGGTGCCGGCGAAGCGAAAAACACTGCGCACAACACCAAGAAAGTCGATGTCGACAGCCTGAAGTTGTTCCGCGATCGTTTCGACATCCCGGTCAAGGACGAAGAGCTGGAGAACCTGCCGTTCTTCAAACCGGAAGAAGGCAGCGCCGAAGCCCGTTACCTGGCCGAGCGCCGTACCGCACTGGGCGGTTTCGTACCTCAGCGTCGCGCCAAGAGCTTCAACATCCCGACCCCTCCACTGGACACCCTCAAGGCGATCCTGGACGGCTCGGGCGACCGTGAAATCTCCACCACCATGGCCTTCGTGCGTATCCTCGCGCAACTGGTCAAGGACAAGGAAATCGGCCCGCGCATCGTACCGATCATCCCGGACGAAGCCCGTACCTTTGGTATGGAAGGCATGTTCCGTCAGTTGGGCATCTACTCCTCCGTCGGCCAGCTCTACGAGCCAGTCGATAAAGACCAGGTGATGTTCTACAAGGAAGACCAGAAGGGCCAGATCCTCGAAGAAGGCATCAACGAAGCGGGCGCCATGAGCTCCTTCATCGCTGCCGGCACTTCGTACTCCAGCCACAACCAGCCGATGCTGCCGTTCTACATCTTCTACTCGATGTTCGGCTTCCAGCGTATCGGCGACCTGGCCTGGGCCGCTGGCGACAGCCGTACCCGTGGCTTCCTGATCGGCGGCACCGCCGGCCGTACCACCCTGAACGGTGAAGGCCTGCAACACGAAGACGGTCACAGCCACCTGCTGGCTGCCACCATCCCGAACTGCCGCACCTACGATCCAACCTACGGCTACGAGCTGGCGGTGATCATTCAGGACGGCATGAAGAAGATGACCGAAGAGCAACAGGACGTCTTCTACTACATCACCGTAATGAACGAGTCCTACCAGCAGCCAGCCATGCCGGCCGGTGCCGAAGAAGGCATCAAGAAAGGCATGTACCTGCTTGAGGAAGACACCCGCGAAGCGGCGCAC
Source organism: Pseudomonas sp. DF5 (assembly GCF_058148225.1). Classification (NCBI taxonomy): domain Bacteria; kingdom Pseudomonadati; phylum Pseudomonadota; class Gammaproteobacteria; order Pseudomonadales; family Pseudomonadaceae; genus Pseudomonas; species Pseudomonas sp. DF5. The sequence goes on along the minus strand of NZ_JBYVYM010000019.1, from coordinate 84,369 downwards.
CACGTTCAGCTGATGGGCTCCGGCACCATCCTGCGTGAAGTCCGTGAAGCGGCGAAGATCCTGCGTGAAGAGTTCAACGTCGGCGCTGACGTGTGGAGCGTTACCAGCTTCAACGAACTGCGTCGCGATGGCCTGGCCGTTGAGCGTACCAACCGTCTGCACCCTGGCCAGAAGCCTAAGCTGAGCTATGTCGAAGAGTGCCTGAACGGCCGTAAAGGTCCGGTCATTGCCTCTACCGACTACATGAAGCTGTTCGCTGAACAAATTCGTCAGTGGGTCCCGTCCAAGGAATTCAAAGTCCTGGGCACCGATGGTTTCGGCCGCAGTGACAGCCGCAAGAAGCTGCGTCACTTCTTCGAAGTAGACCGTCATTTCGTGGTGTTGGCAGCCCTGGAAGCCTTGGCTGACCGTGGTGACATCGAACCTAAAGTGGTGGCTGAAGCCATCGCCAAGTTCGGCATCAACCCGGAAAAACGCAACCCACTGGACTGCTGAGGAGACACTCTGTGAGCGAACTCATTCGCGTACCTGACATCGGCAGCGGTGAAGGTGAAGTAATTGAACTGTTTGTGAAGGTCGGCGACCGTATCGAAGCCGATCAGAGCATCCTGACGCTGGAATCGGACAAGGCGAGCATGGAAGTGCCTGCGCCTAAGGCCGGCATCATCAAGAGCCTGAAAGTGAAGCTGGGCGATCGCCTGAAAGAAGGCGACGAACTGCTGGAACTGGAAGTCGAAGGTGCCGCTGCGCCAGCCCCTGCGGCTGCCGCGCCTGCTGCCAAGGCTGAAGCCAAACCGGCTGCTGCACCTGCGCCGGCGGCTCCTGCTGCCGCACCGGCTGCTGCCAGCATTCAGCAAGTGCACGTGCCGGACATCGGTTCGTCGGGCAAGGCCCAGATCATCGAGATCCAGGTCAAGGTCGGCGACACCGTCGAGGCTGATCAGTCGCTGATCACCCTGGAATCCGACAAGGCCAGCATGGAAATCCCTTCGCCCGCCGCTGGCGTGGTCAAGGCCATCAGCGTCAAGCTCAACGACGAAGTCGGCACGGGCGACCTGATCCTGGCTCTGGAAGTGGCGGGTGCTGCGGCCCCTGCTGCTGCCGCGCCAGCCCAGGCTGCTGCGCCTGCTGCCGCTGCTCCGGCGCCAGCCGCCGCGGCGCCGGCTGCACCGGTTGCCGACAGCGTGCAGGACATTCACGTCCCGGACATCGGTTCGGCGGGCAAAGCCAAGATCATCGAAGTACTGGTCAAGGCTGGCGACACCGTTGCCGCCGACCAGTCGCTGATCACCCTGGAATCCGACAAGGCGAGCATGGAAATTCCATCGCCTGCCGCTGGCGTGGTGGAAAGCGTTTCCATCAAGCTGGATGACGAAGTCGGTACGGGCGACCTGATCCTGAAGCTGAAAGTCAAAGGCGCGGCACCTGCTGCAGCCCCGGCTCCGGCTGCCGCTGCTGCGCCGAGTGCTCCAGCGCCTGCTGCTGCTGCTCCGGCTGCCGCCGCTCCTGCTGCTGCCCCGGCTGCTGCTCCTGCCAAGCCTGGCGCGAAAGTTCACGCCGGCCCTGCCGTGCGTCAACTGGCCCGCGAGTTTGGCGTCGAGCTGAGCGCTGTCGGCGCCAGCGGTCCGCACGGTCGCATCCTGAAGGAAGACGTTCAGGTTTACGTCAAGGCCATGATGCAGAAGGCCAAGGAAGCTCCGGCCGCTGCAGCTGGTGCAACCGGCGGCGCGGGCATCCCGCCGATTCCGGTCGTGGACTTCAGCCGCTTCGGCGAAATCGAAGAAGTGCCGATGACACGCCTGATGCAGGTCGGCGCTGCCAACCTGCACCGCAGCTGGCTGAACGTGCCGCACGTGACGCAATTCGACTCGGCGGATATCACCGAGCTGGAAGCGTTCCGTAACGCCCAGAAAGCCGTTGCAGAGAAGGCCGGCGTCAAGCTGACCATCCTGCCGCTGCTGCTCAAGTCCTGCGCGCACCTGCTCAAGGAACTGCCGGACTTCAACAGTTCACTGGCTCCAAGCGGCAAAGCGATCATCCGCAAGAAATACGTGAACATCGGCTTTGCCGTCGACACCCCGGATGGCCTGCTGGTACCGGTCATCAAGAACGTCGACCAGAAGAGCCTCCTGCAACTGGCCGCCGAAGCTGCTTCCCTGGCTGAAAAAGCCCGGACCAAGAAGCTTTCCTCGGACGAGATGCAAGGCGCCTGCTTCACCATTTCCAGCCTCGGCCACATTGGCGGCACCGGTTTCACGCCGATCGTCAACGCGCCGGAAGTGGCGATCCTCGGTGTTTCCAAGGCAACCATCCAGCCAGTCTGGGACGGCAAAGCCTTCCAGCCGAAACTGATGCTGCCGCTGTCGCTGTCCTACGATCACCGCGTGATCAACGGCGCCGCTGCTGCACGCTTCACCAAGCGTCTGAGCGATCTGCTGGCAGACATCCGCACCATCTTGCTGTAACACCGACTGGCCCTCCCCTGGCGGAGGGCCAATCGCGTTCCACGTTTTCCGAGCGCCACGCTCGTACCTCAACCCCGTCGATTTGGCGGGGCTTTTTTTACCTGAAAAAAACCATCACCCGCACTTTATTCCTACACTCACGGCTTACGCCACCTACAACCCCAGTCCACTTCCGCCCGATATTTTTTTTCAGTCAATAACTAGGCTTAGTTTGGAGATTTCTCACAGAAACCTCGACAACTTAATCTGCTTAGTTAGCATTACTTCGAATGGATTCGAACATGTTCAAACCAACTGTCGGCCCAATTATCGGCCACACCACAACTAACCATGCCCGTATTTTCTTGCGAGGTGAATCACAGAAAGATACCTTGGTATTTGCGGGCATCCGTTATCGACGCACCGGTGAGCAATACTGGTCCAAAGGCGTATTTGCAAAACTGTCCGTCTTGCGTGACATGTCCGATGTGATTGCACTCAACGACCTGGCCACCGACACCGACTATGAATACCAGGCAGGCTGGTTCAGCCCCATGAGCCCGGTGCATACCGTGGAGACAATTCAGGAACTGCCGCTGCAATGGCCACGGGAAAGTTACCGCTTTCGCACGCAGTCAAGCAAATCCAGCCAGCCACGGGCCTATATCGTCGGCTCATGTCGTTACCTGCGAATGACCGCCGGCATTGCATTGGCCCCACAGGGGGGCGACCGGATTTTTGCCTCGATCAACAGCCTGGCGGACAGCGCCGAACCGCCCATCAGCGCCATGCTGATGACTGGCGATCAGATTTACGTCGACGACTTGAACCTCGTGGCCCCCGACCGGGAATACAAGGACATTCTCAAAAAATACCGCACAGCCTTTTCGCAGCCTCATATTTCCAAGTTAATGTCAGGCATGCCGACTTACATGATCCTCGACGACCATGAAATAGAAGACAACTGGCCCGCCAACAAAAGTAATGCCGATGATTACTTATACAAAAACGCCATTGCAGCGTATGAGTTATATCAAGCCAGTCACAGCCCCGCGCATGAACTGCTGGCCAATGGGCAAGTAAACAGAAGACTGGAGCAATATTGGTATCAATTCACCGAGGGTGATATCGAGTGGTTTGTCACCGATAGCCGGACCCGGCGCAATCTGTCGGCCGGCGACCGGCGCATCCTTGACGAAGAGCAGGAACAGGCGCTGCTCAACTGGCTGATCAACAGCCCGGCCCGGGTCAAATTCGTGGTCACCAGCGTCATGTTCTATCCCGACCGTAAACTAAACGGCGATGACGCCTGGAGGGCCTTCCCCGAGCAACGGCTACGGCTGCTGGAGACGATTCGTACACGCGGCATCAAAAACGTCTTGTTCATTTCCGGTGATGTCCATGGCTCCCTGACCAGCCGTCTGACCCACAGTGAGGACCCGGATTTTGAAGTCCATACCATCGTGTCTTCACCGCTGTGCAACAGCAAACTGCTGCCGTACGCCAAGGCGTCAACCTTCATTCTCGATCAAGCCCTGGCCCGAACAGCTGCGGGGGACTATTGGCATGAACTGACCAGCGAGGTGATCAGCCAGGACAATTTTGCCCATCTGGTCGTCGAGACCGAACAGGTTCTAGTCAACTATCACGATCGGGATGGCACGCACTTGCAGTCGATAAGCATCAAATTGCGTTGAATCTGGAAAAGATCGCAGCCTTCAGCAGTTCATACAGGCTGCGATCTTTTCGACCCACACCACTACTTTCACCCATGAACTGGAGAATTCTTTGCGCCTGCCGACATATTCTTATAGCACTTGGCCTTCATGTCTCTTGTCAGTCGGTGTCGCAATGATGCAACCTTGCCGCAGGCAACAGTAAAGAGGGCGAGAGCCCGGCGCGATCAGCATATTCGAAGCGAGTTTCCCTCAATGAAAAGCCAACCCGATGCCGCCAGCCGTATGGTGGCCGAGGTAGTGACGCAGTTGCCTGTGCCCTCGCGGCTCGGCATGCTGCGTTTCGAACGGCTGAATGAACCAAGCTGGGCGTTGCTGTTTCTCGATCCCAACTGCGAACGGCAGTTCGGCCTGCCGGCGGTGGAGCTTTGTGCTCTGGTCGGCTCGCCCTACGCCAGCCTGATGGAACCCGAAGCGCGCTATCAACTGCACGACACGATCCAGCAGCAACTCACCGAAAGCCCGCATTACCTGATCCGCTACACCTTGCACACCGCCGCCGGCGTTCTGAGCCTGCTGGAACTGGGCGAAGCCTACAAACAACACAATCGGCACCTGCTGCGCGGCTACCTGATGGTGGTGGACGGCCTGTTCGACGGCGAACCGTTGCTGCCGGCGCTGGATCTGGAAACCCAGAACTCACGCCTGCAAATCGCCCTGGAACTCAATCAACGTGCCCAGCAGGAACAACTGCAGCACCTGGACCGGGTGCGCGCCCAGCAAGACCTGATCCTGCTGCTGACCCGCCAGCGCTATAGCACCAACAATTCCCTGCAAGAAGCCGCCGAACTGATCACCCGCAGCGCCTGCGACATCTATCAAATCGACTGCGCCAGCCTGTGGAATCTCGATGGCTCGCTGCTGACACCAATCTCGGCCTATCACCGCGCCACCCGGGTTCACCAACTGCCGGAGCCGATCGACGCCAGTGGTTTTCCCGATTACCTCGACGCCTTGCACACCGGTCGCGCCATCGACGCCCACAACGCCATGCGTGACCCGCGCACCCGGGAAATCGCCGAGCACCTGCGCCCGCGCAACGTCAACGCCATGCTCGACGCCAGCATTCGCGTCGATGGCCAGGTGGTCGGTGTGCTCTGCCTGGAACAGATCGGTGCGACCCGCGCCTGGCAGTCGGACGAAATCGCTTTCGCCGGCGAACTGGCGGATCAATTCGCCCAAGTCATCAACAACCACAACCGCCGCACCGCCACCAGCGCCCTGCACTTGTTCCAGCGTGCGGTGGAGCAAAGCGCCAACGCCTTTCTGCTGGTCAATTGCGACGGCGTGGTGGAGTACGTCAACCCGAGTTTCACCGCGATCACCCAGTACACCACCGAGGAAGTCCACGGCCATCGGCTGTCGGAACTGCCGGCGCTGGAGAACCTCAGCGAATTACTGTTCGACGCCCCGTCGGCGCTGGCCAAGAGCAACAGCTGGCAGGGCGAGTTCAAGAGTCGACGTAAAAACCTCGAACCCTACTGGGGCCAGTTGTCGATTTCCAAGGTCTACGGCGACAACCGTGAGCTGACGCACTACATCGGCATCTACGAAGACATCACCCAGACCAAACTCGCCCAGCAACGAATCGAGCGCCTGGCTTACACCGATAACCTGACCAACCTCGGCAACCGCCCGGCGTTCATCCGCAACCTCGATGAGCGCTTCGCCCGAGACAGCGATACACCCATCAGCCTGCTGCTGGTGGACATCGACAACTTCAAGCGGATCAACGACAGCCTCGGCCACCAGACCGGCGACAAACTGCTGATCAGCCTGGCGCGGCGCCTGCGCAACAGCCTGAGCTCGAGCGGCAGTCTGGCGCGTTTTGCCAGTAACGAATTCGCGGTGCTGCTGGACGACACTGACCTCTCGGCGGGCCAGCAGGTTGCCAATCAATTGCTGGCAACCCTCGACAAACCGATGTTCGTCGACAACCAGTTGATCAGCGTCACCGGCTCCGTGGGCCTGGCCTGCGCGCCGCTGCACGGTCGCGACCCACAGACGCTGATGCGCAACGCCGGCCTGGCGCTGCACAAGGCCAAGGCCAATGGTAAACACCAGGTGCAGGTGTTCACCGAAGCGCTGAACGCCGAGGCCAGCTACAAACTGTTCGTCGAAAACAACCTGCGCCGCGCCCTGACCCAGAACGAGCTGGACGTGTTCTACCAGCCCAAGCTGTGCTTGCGCAGCGGTCGCTTGCTGGGCATGGAAGCGCTGTTGCGCTGGAACCATCCGGAAAAAGGCATGATCCGCCCGGACCAGTTCATCAGCGTGGCCGAAGAAACCGGACTGATCATCCCGATCGGCAAATGGATCGCCCGCCAGGCCTGCCGCATGAGCAAAGACCTGACCGCCGCCGGCCTGGGCAACCTGCAAGTGGCGATCAACCTGTCGCCCAAGCAGTTCTCCGACCCGGACCTGGTGGCGTCCATCGCCAACATCCTCAAGGAAGAAGCGCTGCCGGCGAACCTGCTGGAGTTGGAACTGACCGAAGGCCTGCTGCTGGAAGCCACCGAAGACACTCACTTGCAGCTCGATCAGCTCAAGCGTCTGGGCCTGACCCTGGCGATGGACGACTTCGGCACCGGTTACTCGTCGCTCAGCTACTTGAAAAAATTCCCGATCGACATCATCAAGATCGATCGAAGCTTCATCCACGAAATCCCGGACAACCAGGACGACATGGAAATCACCTCCGCCGTGATCGCCATGGCCCACAACCTGAAACTCAAGGTCGTGGCTGAAGGCATCGAGACTGCCGAGCAACTGGCCTTCCTGCGCCGCCACCGCTGCGACGTCGGCCAGGGCTACCTGTTCGACCGACCGATCCCGGGCTCCGAGCTGATCGAAAAGCTCAAACGCTACCCGCGCGGCCCGCTCGTCTGAGCACACCGCAATCCCTGTGGGACACCGAACCCCTGTGGGAGCGAGCCTGCTCGCTCCCACAGGGGTAGTGCGTAACTGACCGGCATTAGGCACACTGGCAGTCTGTTTATTTACATCTCAACCTGACTGAGAGGACTGATCATGGTTCTGCGCTCGGAAATTCTGGTGAACAAAAACGTGCTCCCGACTAAAGAACAAGCTCTGCCTGGCCGCGAAACCCCAATGACCGTGCCGGAAAAACACTTCGTCCACGACGCGCCACTGCTGGGCCCGTTTGCGATGGACGTGGATTTCGCGATCTTCGGCCTGGGCTGCTTCTGGGGCGCGGAGCGCAAGTTCTGGCAGCGCGAAGGTGTGGTCAGTACGGCGGTGGGTTACGCCGGCGGCTTTACGCCGAACCCTACGTATGAAGAAGTCTGCTCGGGCCTGACCGGCCACAGCGAAGTGGTACTGGTGGTCTACGAGCCGGCAAAAGTCAGCTATGAAGCGCTGCTGAAGATGTTCTGGGAACTGCACAACCCGACCCAGGGCATGCGCCAGGGCAATGACATCGGCACCCAGTACCGCTCGGTGATCTACGCCACCAACCCGACGCAACTGGCAGCGGCCAAGCACAGCGAGCAAGTATTCCAGGCCGAGTTGACCAAGGCGGGCAAAGGCACCATCACCACCGAAATCGAAGAAGCCCCGACGTTCTACTTCGCCGAGGCGTATCACCAGCAGTACCTGGCCAAGAACCCTGAAGGGTATTGCGGAATTGGCGGTACAGGCGTGACTTGCCCAATCTGATTTTCGGGCCCTGAAAGCATCGCGGGCAAGCCCGCTCCCACAAGGTGATGTGTCTGACCACTGTGTTGTGATCGACATAAATCCCTGTGGGAGCGGGCTTGCCCGCGATGGCGTCGGATCAGACGCCACTAATGCAATGTATCAACTCTCGGCAATCAACCAATCCATCTGCCAGCCACCCTGGGTCTGCCCCAACTTCTTGGACAACCACGGCAGCAACTCACGCAATTCCTCTTCCAGCCCCCACGGCGGATTGGCAATCGCCAACCCCGAGCCATTCAGGCTGTTCGGCGTATCCAACGGATGCACCAACAACTCCACCCGCAACAACTTCGGCGCACCCGTGCCGGCCAAGTCCTGATAAAACCGCCGCAACGCCCGCTGATCCTTCACCGGATACCAGATCGCCGCCACCGTCTGGCGCATCCGGCCAATCGTCTCTTTCAGCGATGCCGCACACCGCTGCATCTCATCAAGCTGCTCGAACGGCGGATCAATCAACATCACCGCCCGCTTCTCCGGCACCGGCAGCAACGCACGCGGCACGTGCCAGCCTTCGCCAAGGTGAACCTTTACCCGACGATCGCCCTTCATGTTGTCCTTGAGCAACACACCGTCTTCCGGATGCTTCTCGTTCAGCAACACGCGATCCTGCGGCCGGGTCAAACGCCGCGCCAACTCCGGCGACCCCGGGTAATAGCGCAACTGGCCATCCGGGTTCATCTCGTGCAACAACTTCATGTAATCGGCGGTCAGCGCCGGCAAATCCGGCTGATCCCACAACCGCGCGATGCCTTCCAGGTACTCACCGGTACGACTGGCCTGATCGCCCTGCAGGTCATACAGACCGATGCCGGCGTGAGTGTCGAGATAGGCAAACGGCTGCTCCTTGCGCGACATCAAGGCGATGAGGCGGGTCAAAGTCAGGTGTTTGAACACATCGGCGTGATTGCCGGCATGGAAGGCGTGACGATAATTCATGGCTGCTCCTGCGAAGGCCGGGAAGTTTACCTTGTACGGGGCAGAACGTCAGGGGTTCGCGGCTGAGCGGGCAAGTACAACCCCAATACCGCGCCAATCCATAAACCCTGTGGCGAGGGGGCTTGCCCCCGTTGGGCTGCAAAGCAGCCCCAAAATATCCAGACCACCCCATAACCTGTGGCGAGGGAGCTTGCTCCCGCTCGACTGCGAAGCAGTCGCCAAACCAAGCCACTCGGTACAGCTGACAAAACGGGATTGCAGGTTTTGGGGCTGCTACGCAGCCCAACGGGAGCAAGCTCCCTCGCCACAAAAGCCACTCGACGTTATTCCGAAGGCCGAGCCCGCAACCGCCGCCCCACCACATCCAGCACATCGCAGCCATCGCGCAATGAAATGGCACAGAGCAAAGCAAAATCACTAAGGATGAAGGATTCACACTCGACCGAACCGCGCATGGACATGTTTTCCAGCACCTGAGTGACCGCGCGAATTCGATAGCTGGCAGTGTCGGTCAAGATATCCAACGGCGCGTGGGTATCGACGAATAGCGTGGGCATGTCGGTGCAGTTGCCGGTTAGGGCCATGAAGCGGCTTTTGGGGTGGGGAATTGGTTTTTCGTAGGGTGGGTCGGGGTGAAGATTTTTCATTTTCAAGTTCCAGAGGCAGTAAACAGGAACTGCCATCAGCCTTCCTACAGGCTGGGGTGGCAGCTATGCGCGGGGTAGGAATATCGAGGCCTTTGGAAAACTCGACCACGCCGAAGCGTGCCCGCGCACAACCGCCGCAACTGATATTACGGACGCACGTTAACGGCCGCAAACCAAGCTTCAACGCTAATACATTTCCAACGACTTTGAAGGGTTCCTACACCCCGCCACTGAGTTTTCAGTGGCTGCCAAAGGCTATCGATGGAAAACATTTCGCACCAGTTCATGGAAACCGATACGAATTGAAGGAAACTTCCGACGACCTTGCCCAGAAATTTCGCTATATCGGCCTATCGGGATGCTTCGTCACTCACCACGCGGCTCTATCTTCCTGACTCGCTTTGAGCAAATCTTCTTCCCAAACCTCTAGCGCCAGCGTGTAGACATGCTGAAAAAATCCCCTAGGGCTCTCCAATTTGTACCACTCCTCACGAGGCCAGCATGATGCTTCGTCCTCATCTATTTCGAACAAACTTTGGAAGTCATAGTTTCGATCATGCAGTTTATTCGCCAGAGACTCCACCAACACGAACTTATGCCTATAAGACAGGCACCCGAGATCCAGCGCGTACTTTTTAATCAGGCCTACCCTATCATTCTTATTATTAGGATCATAAACCTCAAGCTCTATGCCGAGTGTTTCCTCCCGATCATAAACACTAAATCGACCAACGAACCACATTAACCCTGCATCAAACTCCTCATCCACAAATGGACATCGCAACATTCCTTACCTTCCAACGAAATTCGACACACCTATGTAAACGCTACAAGCGGCACAAAAAAATACCGTTACTACTCAAACTGCTTCAACGTCAATCTGGCATAGCACTCATAATAAAACTTCGAACAACTGTCACTTCGATCATTCCTAAAATCAAGAATCTGCTTATACAGCGACTGGATCGCAGGATCATTAATCGTTCGCATACTGTCTAAAACCAAGCAAAGCTTGTAAAACTCATCCTCTCGTTTCAAATTTTCCTGTCGATACTCATCTCTCGACATAATCCCGCGAAACCGAGAGCTATGAAACGGCAGTTTTGCACTTTGGCGAAACATCCACAAAAAACATTTAGAAAGCAAACCTGCAAAATACAATCTACTCGGGCAAGCTGGATCAGCCGCCAACTCCAACAACCCTTTTGCACCAAAAATATCCATTACTGCGCTTTGGAAAATTGCAGCATCACCATCATCGCCACTTTCATACATATCAATAACGACGTCGTTATACGCCCATTCCAGTATCAATTTTCGCGTTATACTCTCAGACATCAAAATTCACCAACTAGATTGATCTTCGAGACTAGCTTTTTGAAGATCACTCTTCCACTCCTCACCAGCCAACTTATAAATATCCTCAAAAAAACCTCGATGATCGTCTATTTCCGTTTCGTCCCATGCCATAGACGTATTTGTCTCGTAATCGCTTTCAAACTGTGTAGAAAAATCAAAATTCGACTGCACTAAAGCATCCTCAAGGATTTTAAACATCAAAAAACGATGCCTATATGGCAAATGCTCGAAACGACCCAATATGAACTTCCTAATAATTCTTTCTCTATCACCACTATCATTTGGGTTATAGACCCACAATGCCTCACCTAGTGTTTCCTCACGATCAAAAATAGAGATACCTCCCAGCCAGTACAAAAGCGTCGGTTCAAAAGGAAGGTCATACATAGGCCACTTCAACATTTTATTATCCTAATCTGGGAATGCAGTATAGGGCTTGACAAGACCACCCTGACGAAACCTGACCTCTGAGTAATTCAACTCATCTATATAATAAGGATTATTTAGATCTTTTTTATTTGGTTTATAACCTCTACCACCACCCGGCATTTCCTTCCTTACAACGGGATCCCCTGTTGGGGTAAAACCCGTGGGAGCAGGTGGGTTTCGCCTCATCCTAGAAACCGCATCATTTATCGCATTCATCTGGAGTAACCAGCTTTTGAACTGTGAACTGGGATTAATTCTCTCCTTTTTTCCTTTTTTTGTTGGATGACTCCCATTAATTGATCTCTGCTTTAGCGGTGCATGTGGAATTTCGGGATTATGCTTCGCGACAGTATGCATGTCGTAATCGTCCTCCCATTCCAAAACCCGCCGCTTCGCATTCGCCTCAGCCAACTCATCAATCCGCGCCCTACGCTGATCACCCGTCAGCTTCGGCAGCGGCGGTTCACCCTCATCCACCCTAGCGCCAGACATATCATCCGGCGCCCCACACCCAGGCTTATTCGGCGGCGGACAATTCCCGCTCAACCCCAACGGATCAACCCACCCCGTCGGATTCGGCGTGTACTGGTACTGGTTCAGCCCACCCGCCAACTTGATCGGATCCGGTGTCAGATACCGACCAACCTCTGGATCATAGTATCGATGCCGGTTGTAGTGCAGACCGCTCTCGGCGTCGAAGTATTGGCCCTGAAACCGTAACGGTTGTTCAAGTTGCTCGCCCCCGCCGAACGTCTGGTGAGTGACTTTGCCGTAGGCGTTGTACTTCGCCGACCAGACAATCTCGCCGCCAAAATCCGTCAGTTCCTGCGGTGTGCCCAGGTGATCGAGCTGGTAGTAGAACGGGCAGGCCTTTTTCGGACCTTTGCCGTCGAGCATGGCCAACGGGCGGAAGTTGCCCGGCTCGTAGACGTAGCTGCGGTAGTGCTCTTTGCTGCTTTCAGCGACGACTTGGTCGCCCTGCCAGAAGAACTCGGTAGTTTGGCCGTCGACGGTTTTGGCGATGCGGCGACCGAAGGCATCGTAGCGATAGCTCGCGCAACTTCCATCCGGCAACGTGACGCCGACCAGCCGATGCTGGCAGTCGTAGCGGTATTCGGTGACGAGTTTTTGCGCGGTGCCACGGCGTTCGCGGATCAGGTTGCCGAAGGCGTCGTAGTCGTAATGGCGGTCGCCTTGCATCAGCAGGCGATTGCCTTTGACGGTCGTCGGGCCGGGGCGGTCCTGCATCAGCAGGTTGCCGGCTGGGTCGTGGGCGTAGCTTTCCGGCTGTTGGTCGCGGGAGTGGCGGACGCGGGTCAGGCGATTGAGCGGGTCGTACTGGTAACTGCGCTGGCCGTGGCGGGTGTCGGCGATGTGGTCGAGATTGCCGTTGAGGCTGTAGGCATAGTCGCGGCGGTACAGGCTTTTTTGCTGTTGACTGACGGCGTGGGCCTTTAGCCGGCCCTGTTCGTCGTAGGCATATTCGCTGAGCAGCAGGCCTTGCTGGCGCTGTAGTTCTCGACCGGATTTGCACGTGTGGTTTGTAAGACGTGTGCCATTAAGGTCGATAGCCGTCAGCGCGCCACCCTTGGCGTGGTGGTAGTCGAGCTTGCTGCCGTCCGGCAGGCGCAGGCGGTTGAGCTGGCCGCAGGCGTCGTAGCCATAGCGCAGCGTTCCCCAGCCCTGATGCTCGGTGATCAGCCGGTCCTGTTGGTCGTACTCGAACTCCTGCGGATGATCGTGACCGTCGTCGACGCTGACCAATCGGCCGAGGCTGTCGTAGCGGTATTCGACCTTGATGCCGTCGGGCAAGGTTTTGACTAACAGCCGTCCTTCCGCATCCCGCTCGTACCCGGTAACCAGCTGCGAGCCGTCATCGCCGAATTCGGTTTTCTCCAGCAGATGGCCGTTGAGGTCGTAGACGTAGGCGGTGCGGCGGCCGTCGAAACCGGTTTCCTGTCGGATCAAGCCGTTGGGTGTGTAGTCCAGCCGATAGTGTTCGCCGGATTCGTTTTCGATTTCCGTGAGCAGCAGCTGCGCATTGTCATAGCGGTACTGGAGCTGGGTGCCGTCGGGATTGATCCGGCGGCTGACCAGGTGCAAATCGTCGACGTATTCGTAGCGGGTGATGCGGCCCAGTTCGTCGCGTTCGGCGGTGATCTTGCCGTAGGCGTTGTAGCTGAACCCACGGGTGGCGCCGGTCGGCAATGTCGCCTGGACCAGTCGGCCGACGGCATCCCATTGATACTGGGTGAGCGCACCGTGTTCGTCCTGACGAGTCGTCTGCCGTCCCAGCGCATCGTAGGAAAACGTTCGCTGCCCACCATCTGGCAGTGTTTCCTCAAGCAACTGACCCAAGGCATTCCAGACAAAGACATGCCGACTGGTGTCCGGGTAGCGGACCGACAGCAACCGGCCCTGAGGGTCGTAGTGGTAATGGGTGACCTGACCGTCGGGATCGGTCGCCTCGGTGACATCACCCTGGGCATTGCGCTGGTATTTCCACACCGCCTGACCGCGATAGCGCGCATGCAGGAAACCGTTGCGATACTCGTAGGCCGTCGGTTCGTCTTGCGGTGGAATCAGCGCCACCAAGCGTCCGACGTCGTCGTAACGGTATTCGGTGACAGCGCCGAGCGGATCCTGCTCGGCAATCAATCGACCCTGCTCGTCGTAGGCCTTGAGCTGTTCGCCGCCATCCAGCCCAACCCGGCGCACCAGCCGCGCCCGGTCGTCATGGACGTAAACCTCTTCGCTGCCGTCGATGTTCCGGACGGTGACGCTGCCCTGGTCGTCCCAGACATAACGCGTGTCCATCTGCGCAAACGACGCCCAATGCCGCACGCAGCGCGCCGACTTGCCAGACCGTTCCCACTCCCAGAAGAAACTCGCGCCACCGGCCAGTTGCCGCTGCAGGATCACATGTTGATCGTCGTAGTCGTAACGCTCGCTTTCGCCGGCGGCGTTGCTCGCTTCGATCAGTTGATCGCGTTCGTCGTAGTGGTAACTGACCAAGGTTTGTTCGGTGTACCAGGCCTCGGCAAGGGTCTGGGCCGGGCGAAAACTTTGGTAGTCGACAGCGATCAGGTGGGCGCGGTCGTAGCGCAACAGCAAGGCACGACCGGCTCCGTTGTCGAGGCGCTGGATGCGTTCCTGACGGTCGCGGGTGATGCGCAGGCGGTTATCGTAGGCGTCGCTGATCGCCGTCAGCCGACCGTGGTGAAAGTGGTAGAACCGTGTGTCGTCGCCGGCCTGGGCGAGGATCAGTTCTTCGGGGTCATTGCCGAGGTAAATCGCCGCGCGCGACAGGCTGTTGTGGATGGCCGGGCGTTCGTGATTCGGCAGCGGGAACGTGGTGCGGCGGTTTTCGTGGTCGATCCAGATGACCTGGTCGCCGTCGATCTCCAGTCGATGGGCGAGCGAATGGCTCCAGCCAAAGCCGAGGCCGCAGTCGATCTCGGCGGCGCTGGTGCGATAGAGCCGGGTGAAGTCGAATGGCAGGATGCCGTTCAGCGTACCGTCGGTGAGGGTCAGCAGTTCTTCGCCAGTGACCATCGACACCGGGCATTGGTTGGTCGCGGTTTTGTCGACTGAGTCGGCGCTGTCGCCGTTGGGGTTTTTCGCCTGATCCGGGGAGTCGTCGTGGTGTTCGTTTTGCTTGAGCGTGGTGTTGCGTTTGGCATCCCAGCGCAGTTGCATCCGGCCTTTTTTCAGGCCCGCCGCAACACCGCGCGCGGCGACCTTTTTGTAGCGATCAACGTACTCCATGAAGTTGTTGATGATCGCAACCATCGACTTCACGAAGCCCATGGCGGCCTGAAAAATCTGTGCGCTGTACTTGGCCAGGCGCACGGTCAGCCAGGCAATGCCAACCCCGACCACACTCAGTACCAAACCAATCAACAGGTCGATGACCAACCCAACCACGACCTTGGAAATCGCTTCAGCCGAAGACCCGGCCAGTTGCGAAGGTGGCAATGCTTCCAGCCACAAGGTCGCAGTGCGCATCAGCAAGCACAGCGCCGCCTCGTCGCTGGCCAGCAACATGGCCTTTTCCATCTTGTCTGGAGCGGTTACGGCCAGATCGGCAAGTCTGCCGGCGCTTTCACCCAGCTTCTCGGCATAGGCGTTGGGGTCTTTCAGGATGTCGGCGAGTTCACCCATGCCATCCCAAACCGCCTGAATCGCCGCCCAACCTCCCGCGAGCACTCCGTTGCCCACCGCCGCCAACGAAGCGGATGCCGATTGCTGCGACCACTGTGGCTTGAACCCTTCCCATTCCTTGCGCAGCCAGCTTTCCAGCTCCTGGGTCAGGCCGTCGTAGGAGGAGAAAAGATCATCGATTTGAGTCGGGGTGACTTCAGTGTGGACATGAACGCGGTAGAACTTGCCGGGCGTGCCTTTGAACTGCCCCTGACCGTTTTCATCGAGTGTGACAGGTGTACTTTCGCCGCCATCATTGGCAATCACATCGACCTGAATGCTCCCCAACGGAATGTCGTAGACCGATTCGAACTTGCTCTCGATCTGCAGAATTCCACTAGCCGGACACTGCGCAAGACCCGAGATAAAATCATCGTCGCCACTGCTCACCGCAGTCGTGGTATCGCCGAGTTTTATCACCCGCTCCATGTCCAACAGCGAAGGCATGTCCATCGCCCGGCTGACCCTGTCCGCATTCCGGCTCAAGAAGTTGCCAAGCTGTTGGCGATACAAAACCAGTGTGTCTTTGAAACCGTCGAGCTCCTGCTCGATCCGTACGATCTGATCCATCAGTCCAGCTCCGTCATCAGGTAATCCACCAACGCTGATTTCGGCGCTTGAGGCAGGTCTGGCGTCTCAAGAAAACTCGCGACTTTGTGCCGCAACACGCTTTCGGAGAACGCCTCATAAAGATCAGGACGGTCCTCGCTCAACCACTTCAGCAGGTTGTTGATATGCGTTGTCGCAGACTCGGTGGCGAGGTGGTTGAGCAGCGATTCAGATACTTCCCACCAGGGGAAAACCCTGGCGCTCTTCAGCGCGCTGCCACCGATATCCAGCGGTTGGCCATTGATCAGGCAGCGCCCGATCACCGGCATCAGTTGCGCAGCGTTAACCTCGGCAGACTGCAGAATCGGCAGCACATAGCGCCCATCCCAATAGCGGAAAAACACTGCGTTGCCGTTGGGCATCAGAACGTGTGTGAGGCTGCGCAAATGCTCGACCAATGCCTCTTGAGTGGCGCAAGACACCGCCAGCCACCCCCAATCGCGAGACTCAGTGGTGGCGACCCAATCCAGAAACTCACTGTCAGCAGCGACGATTCCGACATAGGGCATCACCGCTTCCCACTCGGCGTAGGCAGTACCAGCCCAGATCGGGCTCGGCGCTTGAGACGTGATCGAGCATTGCCAGGCTTTGAACGGTTCAGCTGCACTGGCGCTGCTGAAAATCGCGAATAGTTGCTCCGACGGTTGCAGTGGCTGGCGCTCCAACCAGGCGCGAGGCGACAAAACATCAGGCGGCACAGACACCGTCCTTGCAGCGCTCACACTCTTCGCAGAACGGCGCATCGCTTTGCAGGCTGAGAATCTGCGCGGCACTGAGCAGCGCCGCCGGGGCTGCTGCAAGTTTCAACGGCACATCCGGCAAGCTCGGCGCAGAAGCCATGGCCGCCATCAGAGCACCACCGACCTGAATCGGCACGCTGCTGAAAATCCCGCCGGGGCCGATGTTGATCCACTGCCCGCCCGCCTGAATGGTCGCGCTGGCGCCGCCGTCGATGACCACTTGCTGGCCGGCGCTGACGTGGAATTGCTGACTGGCATTGAGGGCTTGATTGCTCACGCGAATGTGCCGGTCGCCGACCACCACCAGGTGATCGTCCAACCGCACTTCGGTCTGGCGCTGGCCGTGGGTGATGCGTTTTTCGTCGGCCTTCAGCTCATGGCGGGCGGTGCCGGTGACGACGATGCTGCGCTGATTATCGACCTGCACCTGTTGATCGTTGAGGACGTGCTGAGTCCAGTTGCGCTGGGCGCGCAGGTAGATTTCCTCGGCGCCTTTGCGATCCTCGATGCGCAATTCGTTGTAACCGCCGCCACCGGGACTGCTATGGCTGCGGAAAATACTGCGGGTCTTGTCCGCCGGCAGATCGAGGGGCACAGGCGTCGCGGCGTTGGGCAGGCAACCCATTACCAGCGGTTTGTCGGCATCGGCATCGATAAACCCCACCAGCACTTCCATGCCGACGCGCGGAATCATCACGCTGCCGTAACGGTCGTGAGCCCAGCCAGTGGCTACGCGCAACCAACAACTGGAGTGCTCGTTGAGCTGACCGTCACGGTCCCAGGCGAGCTGAACCTTGACCCGACCGTACTCGTCGCAATGGATTTCGCTGTCCGTCGGACCGGTGACCACTGCGGGTTGATAGCCGAGCATCCGTGGCTTTTCAGGCCCCAGCGGTGGGCGAAAAGAAACGTCCCACGGCGTCGCCAGAAAGGTATTGCGATAACCCTGGAAATCATCTGGGCTGTCGCTGGTGGCTGACTCCTCCAGCACCTGCGGTTGACGGCCGCGGTGTTCAATTTCGGTGATCAACCACAGGTCATTCCACGCCTGACGCGGGTGTTCGGCCAGGTATAGGAAATGCCCGCTGACCAATGCGGATTCGTCGCCACGACCTTCGGCCTGACGGTAATCCGCGTTGTGCCGTTCCAGCGCTCGTTGAGTCAGATGCTTGCCATGTTCCCGATCAGTAAATTGGCCGGGGAAGTGGTAGTCCTCCAGCACCGGTCGCTGCTCGCTGTCGAGGCGGCTCTCGAGTTGCAATCGCGGCTTCTGGAAGTCGTAGTCACGACGGGTGACGGCGGTGGTGCGGGTTTCCAGCCGTACATTGAAACGCTTGATGGCCGGTGCATCCGCTGCCATCCCGCTGCCCGGCAGGTACAGCGTCGGTTCGGGCAAGCGAGGGAAAACTGTCTGATCGTCGCCGAACACCAGCAGATGGCCGTCGGGGCTGTGCTGGAAGTGGTAGTGAATACCGACCTCGGCACACAGGCGCTGGATGAACGCCAGATCGCTTTCAGCGTATTGCACGCAGTACTCGCGCTGGGGGTAATCACTGCCGAGCCGGAACTCGAAGGCGTCGCGCTGGATGCCGTGGTCTTTGAGGATTTGCGCGACGATCGTCGGCACACTTTTGTGCTGGAAGATCCGCTGATTGATACGCCGGTCGAGATACGCCAGACGCGGTACGAGACTGATCTGGTACCCCGTCAGACGGTGCCCGGAATCGCTTTGGCCGACGCGAAGAATCTGACCATGAATACCGGAACCTTGCGTATCGAAACTCAGAAACGCCTGACGATGCAGCAGGCTTTCGAGCTCTATGTCGGGTCGCTCGCTGACCAGTTCCAGGTCAAAACGGTAGGGTTGGCTGATGGCTTCCTTGCCCGTGAACTCAAGCACCTTGAGCTCATTCTGGACGCCGTCGAGGGTCAACGTGAAACGCGGTTGATTGGCAGGCGCGAACATCCGATGTGTCTCTGCAGAATGAAGGCGGGCGATTCTGCATGAGCGACAAGGGGTGTTGATGGAGGGACAAGGAAATCAGATTTACCCTGCTTTTTTAGGGATTTTTCCTTCAAAAAACTGGATAAGGCACTACAGACATTCCTGTCAGAAGCACCGCCGAACAAATGTGGGAGCACAAAAAAAAACGGCCCGCCTCCAAAAGGAAGCGGGCCGTTTTCATGTTCGGCGAAAGGTCAGAGCATCAGCTCATCCCCCTCACTGGTTCAGGCGGAAATCCTTTTCGGCCGCGGCGAAGCGCGAAAGCATGCCGCTGGTCGGCGCGCCCATTTTGCTGACGATGTAGATCGCCAGGCTGGCGAAGATGAAACCAGGGATGATTTCGTACAGGCCCAGCAGTTCGAAGTGTTTCCAGACGATCACAGTGATCGCGCCGACCAGGATGCCGGCCAGTGCGCCGTTGCGGGTCATGTTTTTCCAGATCACGGAGATCAGGACAACTGGACCGAACGCAGCACCGAAACCTGCCCAAGCGTAGCTGACCAGGCCCAGTACACGGTTTTGCGGGTTAGCCGCCAGAGCGATAGCGATCAGCGCAACCAGCAGCACCATGGCACGGCCGACCCAGACCAGCTCAACCTGGGAAGCACTTTTACGCAGGAAAGTTTTGTAGAAGTCTTCGGTCAGGGCGCTCGAGCACACCAGCAGTTGGCAGCTCAGCGTACTCATCACCGCCGCCAGAATGGCCGACAGCAACACACCGGCAACCCACGGGTTGAACAGGATTTTCGCCAGTTCGATGAACACACGTTCGTGGTTTTCGCTCACCGGCAAGGCCAGGGCAGGGTTGGCCGAGAAGTAAGCGATGCCGAAGAAACCTACCGCGACGGTGCCGCCCAGGCACAGGATCATCCAGGTCATGGAGATGCGACGGGCGTTAGCGATCGACTTGACCGAGTCCGCCGCCATGAAACGCGCCAGGATGTGCGGCTGGCCGAAGTAGCCCAGGCCCCAGCCCATCAGCGAAATCACGCCGATGAAGGTGGTGTTTTTCAGCATGTCGAAGTTGCTTGGATCTTGCGCTTCAATGGCCAGGAACGTGGTGTCGATGCCGCCAGTGGCCAGCAGCACGATGATCGGCGTCAGCAACAGGGCGAAGATCATCAACGTGGCTTGTACGGTGTCGGTCCAGCTCACTGCCAGGAAACCACCAACGAAGGTGTAGGCAATCGTCGCCGCAGCACCGGCCCACAGCGCGGTCTCGTAGGACATGCCGAAGGTGCTTTCGAACAGACGGGCACCGGCCACGATGCCGGAAGCGCAGTAGATGGTGAAGAACACCAGGATCACGACCGCGGAGATGATCCGCAGCAGGCCGCTTTTATCTTCGAAACGGCTGGAGAAGTAGTCCGGCAGGGTCAGCGCATCGCCGTTGTGCTCGGTCTGCACACGCAGACGGCCGGCGACGAACAGCCAGTTCAGGTAAGCACCGACGATCAGGCCGATGGCGATCCAGCTTTCGGAAAGACCGGACATGTAGATAGCGCCCGGCAGGCCCATCAACAACCAGCCGCTCATGTCGGAAGCACCGGCAGAGAGTGCGGTCACGACGCTGCCCAGGCTACGGCCGCCCAGAATGTAGTCAGAAAGGTTGTTGGTGGAGCGATAGGCCATGAAGCCGATCAGCACCATTGCTGCGATGTAGATCACGAACGTGATCAGGGTTGGATTGCTTACGCTCATTGAGTTACGCCCTGGCATTGTTTTTATGTAGCGGCGGCTGGTGAACCGCTCGCAAACGATGACGTTTGACAGACGATTCGGGGGCCCGCGCATTTATGACTGATGTTTCCCCAGGAAAGCCATCAGCCGGTGCACCGATCTTTTTGACCGGTTGCACCTTGGCCGCGAATGCTATTCAACAAAGCAAATAAGGTGCAACCAGTTTCGTTCGAATAAGTTGCACCTAGTCGGATTTTCTTGAGAAGGGTCGGTTTTTGCTCCCTTTTAGGGCGTTTTTCAGGTTGCACTAGAAGTAAAAGCACCAAGCAGGCACAGGACTTGTGTACCAGAATTTATTTCCTGACGAGCTGCTTATTATTCCGACAAAAAAGGGTTGCACCCGGTTGCACCTCGACCAGAGCAGGGCTAATCTTGCCGCCAGCTGATGCCACGCGGTCGTGGCAAACATGAGGATAAAAATATGGCTACCACCACCCTTGGGGTCAAACTTGACGACCCGACCCGCGAACGTCTCAAGGCCGCCGCGACCTCGATTGATCGCACGCCGCACTGGCTGATCAAGCAGGCAATTTTCAATTACCTGGAAAAACTCGAGGGTGGTGCAACCCTGTCCGAGCTGAACGGTTTGAATGGCAAGGAAGTCGATGAAGCCGGCGAGGTCCACGTCGATCACGCGCACCAGTGCTTCCTGGAATTCGCCGAAAGCATCCTGCCGCAATCGGTGCTGCGCGCCTCGATCACTGCCGCTTACCGTCGCCCGGAACCTGAAGTGGTGCCGATGCTGATCGAACAGGCTCGCTTGCCGGCACCGATGGCCGACGCCACCAACAAGCTCGCCGCCTCGATTGCCGAGAAACTGCGCAATCAGAAGAGCGCCGGCGGCCGTGCCGGAATTGTTCAGGGCCTGTTGCAGGAATTTTCCCTATCCTCCCAGGAAGGCGTGGCGCTGATGTGCCTGGCCGAAGCGCTGCTGCGCATCCCGGACAAAGGCACCCGCGACGCGCTGATCCGCGACAAGATCAGCACCGGCAACTGGCAACCGCACCTGGGCAATAGCCCGTCGCTGTTCGTCAACGCCGCCACTTGGGGCTTGCTGCTGACCGGCAAACTGGTCGCCACCCATAACGAAGCCGGCCTGACCTCGTCCCTGAGCCGCATCATCGGCAAGAGCGGCGAGCCGATGATCCGCAAGGGCGTCGACATGGCCATGCGCCTGATGGGCGAGCAGTTCGTCACCGGCGAAACCATCGCCGAAGCCCTGGCCAACGCCAGCAAGTTCGAAGCCAAAGGCTTCCGCTATTCCTACGACATGCTGGGCGAAGCAGCCCTCACCGAACATGACGCCCAGAAGTACCTGGCCTCGTACGAACAAGCCATCCATGCGATCGGCAAAGCCTCTCACGGCCGTGGGATTTACGAAGGCCCGGGCATTTCGATCAAGCTGTCCGCCTTGCACCCGCGCTACAGCCGCGCCCAGTACGAGCGCGTGATGGACGAGCTGTACCCGCGCCTGCTATCGCTGACCCTGTTGGCCAAGCAATACGATATCGGCCTGAACATCGACGCCGAAGAAGCCGACCGCCTCGAGTTGTCGCTGGATCTGCTGGAGCGCCTGTGCTTCGAGCCGCAACTGACCGGCTGGAACGGTATCGGTTTCGTGATCCAGGCTTACCAGAAGCGCTGCCCTTACGTGATCGACTACGTGATCGATCTGGCTCGCCGCAGCCGTCATCGCCTGATGATCCGCCTGGTGAAAGGCGCTTACTGGGACAGCGAAATCAAACGCGCCCAGGTCGAAGGCCTGGAGGGCTATCCGGTCTACACCCGCAAGGTGTACACCGACGTTTCCTACATCGCCTGCGCGCGCAAACTGCTGTCGGTACCGGAAGTCATCTACCCGCAATTCGCCACGCACAACGCCCATACGCTGTCGGCCATTTACCACATCGCTGGTCAGAACTATTACCCCGGTCAGTACGAGTTCCAGTGCCTGCACGGCATGGGTGAACCACTGTACGAACAGGTTGTAGGCAAAGTCTCCGAAGGCAAGCTGAACCGTCCGTGCCGCGTGTACGCTCCGGTCGGCACCCACGAAACATTGCTGGCGTACCTGGTGCGTCGTCTGCTGGAAAACGGCGCGAACACCTCATTCGTTAACCGCATTGCCGACCAGTCGATCTCGATTCAGGAACTGGTGGCCGATCCAGTGGCCAGCATCGAGCAGATGGCCACGCTGGAAGGCGGTTTCGGCCTGCCGCACCCACGCATCCCGCTGCCACGTGACCTGTACGGTGCCGAGCGCGCCAACTCCAGCGGCATCGACATGGCCAACGAACATCGTTTGGCATCCCTGTCGTGCGCCCTGCTCGCCACCGCTCACAACAACTGGAAAGCCGCGCCGATGCTCGGTTGCGCCTCCAGCACTGAAAGCCCTGCGCCAGTCCTGAACCCTTCCGATCTGCGTGACGTGGTGGGCCATGTGCAGGAAGCCACCGTCGAAGACGTCGACAACGCGATCCAATGCGCCTTGAATGCTGCGCCGATCTGGCAGGCCACGCCGCCGGCCGAACGCGCCGCGATCCTGGAACGTGCCGCCGATTTGATGGAAGGCGAGATCCAGCCGCTGATGGGCCTGTTGGCTCGCGAAGCCGGCAAGACATTCGCCAACGCCATCGCCGAAGTGCGTGAAGCGGTGGACTTCCTGCGTTATTACGCGGTGCAGGCGCGCAACGATTTCACCAACGACGCCCACCGCCCGTTGGGCCCAGTGGTGTGCATCAGCCCGTGGAACTTCCCGCTGGCAATCTTCAGCGGCCAAGTGGCTGCTGCTTTGGCCGCCGGTAACCCGGTGCTGGCCAAGCCTGCCGAACAAACCCCACTGGTCGCTGCTCAAGCCGTGCGCCTGCTGCTCGAAGCCGGGATTCCGGAAGGCGTGCTGCAACTGCTGCCGGGCCGCGGCGAAACCGTCGGTGCCCGCCTGGTCGGTGACGATCGGGTCAAAGGCGTGATGTTCACCGGCTCCACCGAAGTCGCGCGCCTGCTGCAACGCAACATCGCCGGTCGTCTGGATGCCCAGGGCCGTCCGATTCCGCTGATCGCCGAAACCGGCGGCCAGAACGCGATGATCGTCGACTCCTCGGCACTGACCGAACAAGTCGTCATCGATGTGGTGTCGTCAGCCTTCGACAGTGCAGGTCAACGCTGCTCGGCGCTGCGGGTGCTGTGCTTGCAGGAAGATTCCGCTGATCGTGTCATCGAAATGCTCAAGGGCGCCATGGCGGAATGCCGTCTTGGCAATCCAGAGCGCCTGTCCGTGGACATCGGCCCGGTGATCGACGCCGAAGCCAAGGCCGGCATCGAGAAGCACATCCAGGCCATGCGCGACAAAGGTCGCAACGTGTACCAAGTGGCGATCGCCAACAGCGAAGAAGTCAAACGCGGCACCTTCGTGATGCCGACCCTGATCGAGCTGGAAAGCTTCGACGAACTGCAGCGGGAGATCTTTGGCCCGGTGCTGCACGTGGTGCGCTACAAGCGCAAAGACATCGACCAACTGATCGGCCAGATCAACGCGTCCGGTTACGGCCTGACCCTGGGTGTACACACGCGCATCGACGAGACCATCGCCAAGGTGATCGACAACGTCAACGCCGGTAACGTCTACGTCAACCGCAACATCGTTGGTGCCGTGGTCGGCGTGCAACCGTTCGGCGGCGAAGGCCTGTCGGGGACCGGTCCGAAAGCCGGTGGTCCGCTGTACCTGTACCGTTTGCTGTCGACGCGTCCTACCGATGCGATCGAACAATCCTTCGCTCGCGGCGACGCCATCGCCGCGCCGGACGTGCGTCTGCGTGACGCCATGAGCAAACCGCTGACCGCGCTGCAAGCCTGGGCCGACAGCAACAAGCTCACGGACCTGAGCGCCCTGTGCGTGCAGTTCGCGGCGCAATCGCAAAGCGGGATCACCCGCGTGCTGGCCGGCCCGACCGGCGAACGCAACAGCTACGCCATCCTGCCGCGCGAACACGTACTGTGCCTGGCGGACGTCGAAGGCGATCTGCTGACTCAACTGGCCGCAGTATTGGCCGTCGGCGGCTCGGCGGTGTGGCCGGACGCGGAACCGGGCAAGGCCTTGTTCGCACGTCTGCCGAAAGAAGTGCAGGCACGGATCAAGCGGGTAGCCGACTGGACCAAGGACGAAGTGGTGATTGATGCCGTTCTGCATCATGGCCATTCCGATCAGCTGCGTGCGGTGTGCCAGCAAGTGGCCAAGCGGGCGGGGGCGATTGTCGGGGTTCATGGTTTGTCCCAGGGTGAAACCAACATTGCGCTGGAGCGTCTGGTAATCGAGCGGGCGTTGAGCGTAAACACCGCTGCGGCGGGTGGTAATGCCAGCTTGATGACTATCGGTTAAACCGTAATAAAGCCGGGCGCCTGCAATGGGCGTCCGGTTTTTCAAGCAAGATCTTTTGCTTCTCCATCACCAAGATCAATCATCCTGTTCAGCCTCTATTCCCACGCCTAGACTCGGACCATCCCAAATAAAGGTAGGCCGCCATGTCCGAGACGTTGCTCAGTTCCCGCAATCTGGCTTTCGAGCTGTATGAAGTCCTTGATGCCGAGGGCCTGACCCAACGTGAGCGTTTCGCCGAGCACAATCGCGAGACCTTCGATGCCGCCATCGGCACCGCCCGCAACATCGCCGAGAAGTTCTTCGCCCCGCACAACCGCAAGGGCGATGAGAACGAGCCGCGCTATGAGGACGGTCAGGCGATTCTGATTCCAGAAGTGAAACCGGCAGTGGATGCCTTCCTCGAAGCCGGTTTCCTCAACGCCGCGCGCAGTTTCGATGCCGGCGGCATGCAACTTCCTACGCTGCTTTCCCAGGCTTGCTTCGCGCACTTTCAATCGGCCAACGCGGCGTCGACCTCCTACCCGTTCTTGACTATGGGCGCGGCCAACCTGATTGAAAGCTTCGGCACCGATGAGCAGAAGCAGCGTTTTCTGCAACCGATGATCGACGGTCGCTTCTTCGGCACCATGGCACTGACCGAGCCCCACGCTGGCTCATCACTGTCGGATATTCGTACCCGCGCCGAGCCGGCGTCCGACGGTACCTATCGACTCAAGGGCAACAAGATCTTCATCTCCGGCGGTGACCACCCGCTGTCGGAAAACATCGTGCACATGGTGTTGGCCAAGTTGCCGGACGCACCGGCTGGGGTGAAGGGGATCTCGCTGTTTATCGTGCCCAAGTTTTTGGTCAACGATGACGGCAGTCTCGGCAAGCGCAACGATGTGCTGCTGGCCGGTTTGTTCCACAAGATGGGCTGGCGCGGCACCACCTCCACCGCGCTGAACTTCGGCGACAACGGTGAGTGTGTCGGCTATCTGGTGGGCAAGCCGCACCATGGCTTGAGCTACATGTTCCAGATGATGAACGAGGCGCGGATCGGTGTCGGCATGGGCGCGGTGATGCTGGGCTACGCCGGGTATCTGTATTCCCTGGAATACGCCCGCGAGCGTCCGCAAGGTCGGGTGCCGGACAGCAAGGATCCGACCACCGCACCGGTGGCAATCATTCAGCACGCCGACGTCAAACGCATGCTGCTGACCCAGAAAGCCTACGTCGAAGGCGCGTTCGACCTCGGGTTGTACGCGGCGCGGCTGTTCGACGACACCACGACGCTTGAAGGCGAAGCCGAGCGCAAACAGGCCCACGAGCTATTGGATCTGCTGACGCCGATCGTCAAATCCTGGCCGTCGGAGTTTTGCCTGAAGGCCAACGAACTGGCGATCCAGATTCTCGGCGGTCACGGCTACACCCGCGAATATCCGGTGGAGCAGTATTACCGCGACAACCGCCTGAACCCGATCCATGAAGGCACCCACGGCATTCAGTCGCTGGACTTGCTGGGGCGCAAACTGGCGCAAAACGGTGGCGCGGGGCTCAAGCAATTGATCCGTCTGATCGCCGACACCGCCGAGCGGGCACAAGCCCATGAATCGTTGACCGCGTTGCGTGAGCCTCTGGAGAAACTGGTGGCACGCCTGCAAACCGTGACCATCGGTCTGTTGACCGATCTGGCTCAGGGCAAGGTCAACAGCAGCCTGGCGAACTCGGCGCTGTACCTGAAAGTGTTCGGTCATACGGTGATCGGCTGGCGCTGGCTGGAACAGGCGATTCGTGCCGAGGAAGGGTTGGCCAAGGCTAATGCGGCGGATGTGAGCTTCTATAAAGGCAAGTTACAGGCGGCGCGGTATTTCCTGACGTGGGAAGTGCCGGGTTGCCACCATGAACTGGCGATTCTTGAGGCGCGGGATAATGTGTGCCTGAACATGCAGGATGAGTGGTTCTGACCCCCTCACACTGATCGTTCCCACGCTCCGCGTGGGAATGCCTCAGGGGACGCTCCGCGTTCCAATGGGACGCGGAGCGTCCCGGGCTGCATTCCCACGCGGAGCGTGGGAACGATCGGTTAGGTGAGTTTGAAACTGCCCATCTGCCGCGCCAAATCATCGGCCAGGCGCTGCAACGTCTGACAGTCTTCACGACAAGCCCTGACCTCCCCCGCCGTCGCCCGCGCCAAATCGGAAATCCCCTGCACGTTGCGGTTGATCTCTTCCGTCACCGCCGATTGCTCTTCCGTCGCTGTGGCCACCTGATGGTTCATGTCGCTGATGTGCTCGACCTGCCCGGTAATCGCCGTCAACGACACCCCGGTGCGCTGGCTTGACTCAACCCCCGTGCCGGTCGCCGCTTGCCCGGCGTGCATAGAAGACACTGCATGCTCCGCGCCCTGCTTGAGGCTGCCGATCATCTGCTGAATTTCGTCGGTGGACGACTGCGTCCGTCGCGCCAGGGTCCGCACTTCATCGGCCACCACCGCAAAGCCGCGCCCCATGTCCCCGGCCCGCGCCGCTTCGATGGCGGCGTTGAGCGCGAGCAAATTGGTCTGCTCGGAAATCCCGCGAATCACCGCCAGCACTTGATCGATGGACGCCACCTGTTGGGCCAACTCACCCACCGCTCCGGCGGCGACGCCAATTTCGTCAGACATACTTTCTATATGCCGAATCGACCCACCCACCACTTCCCGCGCCTGCAGCGCTTCATCCCGCGCGGTTTGCGAAGCGACCGCCGCATTGCCGGCGTTCTGGGCGATTTCCTGCACGGTCAGCCCCATCTCATGAACGGCTGTGGCAACCATGTCGGTCATTTCCTGCTGACGTCCGGAACGTTCAGCGGTGTTTTCCACCACCCGCGCCACCTGGCCGACCGCCGTGCGCAAACGCTCACTGGTGGCCAGCACTTCGCCGATCATCTCGCGCTGACTTTCCAGGAACCGATTGAAGCCGCGAGCCAGGTCACCCAGCTCATCGGCGCGGCTTGAATCTAACCTGTGGGTCAAATCTCCACCACCGCTACCGATGGCAACCAACGCCGCTGTTACCTGACGAATCGGTCGCACCAATCCACGAGCCAGCAACACCACCAATAAAAGACAAACCAACGCCACCGCCAGACCAATGCCGCCGCTCATCCACATCGCCCGGCGAGCTTCGGCGTAGATCTGCGACTGCGGCACTTCGGCCACCAGGGTCCAGCCCAGCTCACGCAGCGGCAGGCTCAAGGCCAGAAACTCTTCGCCATCGCGGGTAAAACTGCTGCTGCCAGACGCGGTGGAGGTCATCACCGCTTGCGCCGCCGAGGCACCGATTTGTTCGACCAGCGTGCGTTTGCCGCTGAACTGCGCCTCGGGGTGAACCTGGATCAACCCGTCGGAGCGCACCAGATAGACCTTGCCGCGCTCACCGAAGTTGAAGTTGTGGATCAGCTCCGACAGCTCTTTCATGCTCAGGCCCAGCCCGGCGACGCCCACGACTTTGTCGGCCTGTTCGACCTTGAGGTCGATGAACAGCGCCAACTCGCCGGTGGCGGTGTCATTGTCGATATTGAGGGTGCGCGGTTGATTGCTGTCGAGGAACGAATAGAACCAGGCGTCATTGGGATTGGAGCGGCTTAGCGTACGGTCCAGGCCCTTTTCGGTGAAGTAATGGTTTGAAGCGGTGCCGATGATCAACGCGGTAAAGGCTTTGTGCTCGGTCCGGATGCCTTCCAGGTAACTGACGAAGGCCGCGGTCTGGGCAGTGTTTTCGCCTCCGGCCAACCAGTCGCGCACCATGCTGTTACTGGCGATGTCCTTGGCGGCGGTGAGGGGTTGAACGAGGATGCGCTCGATGTCGTTGCGCATCGCTTCGATGCTCGACGGCAACGCCTGCTCGACCAGATAGCGCTGGGCGAGGCGGTTGACCACGAGGGTATAAATGCCAACCACGATCAGAATACTGACCAGCAGGGCAGTGCCCATGCTCAGGATCAACTGCCATTGAATACTGCGTCGCCAGAACTGCATGGAGCACCCCCAAAGAATAAGAGGCTGAAACACTGCAACAGCCATGCCGATTGTATACAACCCAAGCGACAAATTATTCCTTGGTTGTGCGCAAAGCCGATCAGGCCTGATTGATCGTCTTGGCGATCACTTCAACCGTGGCGCTGACTTGCTCTTGGTAACGGTCGAGTTCCTGCTGGTGACGCTTTTGCATTTCGATCTGCTGCGAGCACAGATTCATCGCCGCCAACACCAGCAAGCGGTCACCGATCAGCGTCGGGTATTTCTTTTTGGTCTCGGCCAGGGCGGCTTTCAACATTAATGCGGCGTCCAGCAGGGTCTGCTCTTCCCCGGCCGGCGCCTTGATTGAATAGTCATCACCCAGAATCGAGACGACTTTTACCCCTGCGGCGCCGTAACTCATGCGCTGACAGGGCCGGCGCTGACGCGCTCAACCAAGGCCTGAATGCGTGCAACGGTGGCGCCTTGCTTCTCTTCCTGTTCCATCAGGCTCAGTTGCAGGCTTTCGTTTTCATCCTTGACCTGGGCCAGTTCCGCACTCAGGGATTGGTTGGTGCCGAGCAAAGTCTGGTTCTGCTGTACCAGGTCGCTGACCAGTTGTTCCAATTGACTTAGGGATGCTTCCAACATTTTGATTTCCGGGCGTTTTCAAGGGGCGCGTACGATAAAGAAAAGTCACCGTGGATGCCAGGCTTATGCAGGCGCAAGGCCTTGATTTTCCTGGCGGGCGACCTTCCTCGCGAACTTTAAAGACTGTGATTGGCGAATCTGGTTCCTGCACTTCGTCGCCGCGACCTTTATGCGACAAATACGCGCAGCGCCTCAAGACTTTAGTCGTATGACCGATAAGTCATCCATACAACAGTCTCAGCCTCGCACGGAGGCGCTTTTTTCGGTGAACACCATGTCCCTAAGAAATATGAATATCGCACCGCGGGCGTTCCTCGGTTTCACCCTGATTGGCGCCATGATGCTGATCCTGGGGGTGTTCGCCCTGAACCAGATGAGCAAGATTCGCGGCGCCGCCGAGGAGATCACCTCAAACAGCGTACCGAGCATTAAAAGCCTCGACGAATTCACTCAGCTGACCCTGCGCCTGCGTGTGCTGGCCTATCGTCTGCTCGTGAATCGTGAGCCGGACGTCCAGCAGAAAACCATCGAGCTGCTGGAAACCCGAAACCAGCAGATCCGAGCGGCTCAGGCATCCTACGAAAAGTTGATAGCCAGCCCACAGGAACGTGCAGCCTATGATCAGTATGTGCAGTTGCTGGGGCAGTACCGCCAGATCGAAGACCGGATGAAGAGCCTGTCGCGCAACAATCAGATCGACGAACAGCGCACACTGGTCAATACCGATTTGCTGAACAACTCTGAAGCCATGAACACCGTGCTCAATCGCTTGCTGGAGATCAACACCCAGCAGACCATCGACACCAACCAGCAAGCCGCCGACCAGTATTCTTCGGCCTTCAACCTGGTGGTGACCCTGCTGGTCATCGCCACCGGCCTGACCCTGCTGTTCGCCTGGCTGCTGACCAACAGCATCACCAAACCGATCGCCAACGCCCTGAGCGCCGCCGAAGAAATCGCCGAAGGCAATCTGACGCGCCCGATCACGGTCGATGGCGAAGATGAAGCCGGTCGTCTATTGGCCGCCATGGCGAAGATGCAGGACAAACTGCGCGACACCCTGCAACGGATTTCCGGTTCGGCCACCCAACTGGCGTCCGCAGCGGAAGAACTGAACAGTGTCACCGACGAAAGCGCCCGCGGCCTGACCCAGCAAAACAACGAAATCGAACAGGCCGCCACCGCCGTCAACGAAATGACCAGCGCCGTGGAAGAAGTCGCGCGCAATGCCGTGAGCACTTCCGAAGCCTCGAAAAACGCCACCACTTCGGCGGGCGATGGTCGTGACCTGGTGCAGGAAACCGTCAGCGCCATCGAACGCATGAGCGCCGACGTGCAGAGCACCGCCACTCTGATCGGCGATCTGGCCAACGAGTCGCGAGACATCGGCAAAGTGCTGGACGTGATTCGCGGCCTGGCTGACCAGACCAACCTGTTGGCGTTGAACGCCGCCATCGAAGCGGCCCGTGCCGGTGAAGCCGGTCGTGGTTTTGCGGTGGTTGCCGACGAAGTGCGCGCCCTGGCCCATCGCACCCAGCAGTCGACCAGCGAAATCGAACGCATGATCGGCAGCATTCAGAGTGGCACCGAACACGCCGTGGACTCGATGCGCAACAGCACCGAGCGCGCCGAATCGACCTTGAACATCGCGCGTGGTGCCGGCCTGTCGCTGGATACCATCAACAGCGCCATCGTCGAAATCAACGAGCGCAACCTGGTGATCGCCAGCGCTGCCGAAGAACAGGCGCAAGTGGCCCGTGAAGTGGACCGCAATCTGGTGAACATTCGTGACCTGTCGGTGCAATCGGCTACCGGTGCCAACCAGACGAGTGCGGCCAGCAACGAACTGTCGCGCCTGGCGCTGGACCTGAACAACATGGTTGGGCGGTTTAGCCTGTAACGGCCGCTCCCTGTGGCGAGGGAGCTTGCTCCCGCTCGGCTGCGAAGCAGTCGCAATTGACCCACGCGTTGAACCTGGCGCACCGCAGCGCCGGTTTGGGGGTCGCTACGCGGCCCAGCGGGGGCAAGCCCCCTCGCCACAGGGGATGATTGCCGTCAAAAGCTTTTTGACAGCATCACATTTCAACAGGTTAGAATCGCTGGCACGCGGACTGCATGGTCAGTTTGCGCCCGCCTTTATGCTTCTGGAGTACTGCCTTTGAATGCGACAACCATCAACAGCCTGTTCTTGATCGGCGCGTTGCTGGTAGGTGCGAGCATTCTGGTGAGCTCACTTTCATCGCGCCTCGGGATCCCGATTCTGGTGATCATCCTCGCGGTGGGCATGTCGGCCGGTGTCGACGGCGCCGGCATTATTTTCGATAACTACCCCACCGCTTATCTGGTCGGCAACCTCGCCCTGGCGGTGATCCTGCTCGACGGCGGCTTGCGCACCCGGGTGGCGAGTTTTCGCGTGGCGTTGTGGCCGGCGCTGTCGCTGGCCACGGTCGGGGTGTTGATCACCACCGGCCTGACCGGCATGGCGGCGGCGTGGTTGTTCGACCTGAACCTGATTCAGGGCCTGCTGATCGGCGCCATCGTCGGCTCCACCGATGCCGCTGCCGTGTTCTCGCTGCTCGGCGGCAAAGGCCTCAACGAACGGGTGACCGCCAGCCTGGAGATCGAATCCGGTAGCAACGACCCGATGGCAGTGTTTCTCACCGTCACCCTGATCGACATGCTCGCCAGCGGCCAGACCGGCCTGCACTGGAGCCTGCTCGGGCACTTGCTGCGTGAGTTCGGTATCGGCGGCGTCATCGGTCTCGGCGGTGGTTGGCTGATGCTGCAACTGGTCAACCGCATCCACCTGGCCACCGGCCTTTATCCGATTCTGGTCATTGCCGGCGGCCTGGTGGTGTTTGCCCTGACCAACGCCCTGCACGGCAGTGGCTTTTTGGCGGTGTACCTGTGCGGCCTGGTGATCGGCAACCGCCCGGTGCGCAGCCGTCACGGCATTTTGCATATGCTCGACGGCATGGCCTGGCTGGCCCAGATCGGCATGTTCCTGGTGCTGGGGCTGCTGGTCACGCCTCATGACCTGCTGCCGATTGCTTTGCCGGCGCTGGGCCTGGCGCTGTGGATGATTCTGTTTGCCCGTCCGCTGTCGGTGCTGGCTGGCCTGCTGCCTTTCAAGGCATTCCATGGACGCGAGAAAGCATTCATTTCCTGGGTTGGCCTGCGTGGCGCCGTACCGATCATTCTGGCGGTGTTCCCGTTGATGGCGGGGCTGCCCAACGCTCAGCTGTATTTCAATCTGGCGTTCTTTATCGTGCTGGTGTCGCTGTTGGTGCAGGGCACGAGCCTGCCGTGGGTTGCCAGGCTTTTGAAAGTGACCGTCCCGCCGGAACCCCTCCCGATTTCCCGATCGGCGCTGGAAGTGCATGTCACCAGCGAGTGGGAGCTGTTCGTGTATCGCCTCGGTGCCGAGAAATGGTGCATCGGTTCACCCCTTCGCGAACTGAAAATGCCCGAAGGCACACGTATCGCGGCCCTGTTTCGTGGCCAGCAACTGCTCCATCCGTCGGGTAGTACGGTGCTCGAAGTTGATGATTTGCTCTGCGTGATCGGCCATGAACACAACCTTCCGGCCCTCGGAAAACTCTTCAGCCAGGCACCGCAACGGGGGCTGGATTTGCGCTTCTTCGGCGACTTCGTACTCGAAGGAGACGCCCAGCTGGGCGCGGTTGCTGCCCTGTACGGGTTGAAAGTCGAGGGCATCGATCCGAACATGTCCCTGGGCCACTTCATTGCCCAGAAAGTGGGCGGCGCTCCAGTCGTCGGTGACCAGGTGGAGTGGAACAACACCCTCTGGACCGTCGCGGTCATGGAAGGGAACAAGATTGGGAAAGTGGGCGTCAGATTCCCCGAAGGAAGTCGCCCCGGCCCCGGCCTGTTCCTCTAAACTCCACACTTCGCCTCGTTTTCGATCGGTCTCTATGTCAACTCTGCGTACCTTTTTCATCATGGCCCTGCTGGGCTTGAGTCTTTCCATCAACACGCTGCAAGCCGCCGAGCCGCCGTCCAGCGAAGCCGTGCAAGCGAGCCTGGACAAGATCGCCGACCGCAAACTGCCGGAGGCCGATCAGAAAGCCCTGCAAGCGGTTCTGCAGAGCACGCTCACCCAGCTCAACAACCGGCGTGATTACGACCAGAAACTGATCGACCTCAAGCAGCAGTTGGCCAACGCACCAAGACAGAACATCGAGAACCAGCGCGAACTGACCCGCCTCAAGGCCACCAAAGTGGTACCAGTGGGGCAACGCTATACCAAAGAGACGATTCAGCAGCTTGAGCAACTGCTGACCGAGCGCTCCACTCAGCAAAGCGATCTGCAGAAGGCCCTGGCCGAAGCGAACAGCCTGATCATTACCGCCCAGACCCGCCCCGAGCGCGCTCAGGCCGAGATTTCTGCCAGCCAGACCCGCATCCAGCAGATCAACAACATCCTCAAACTTGGCAAGGACAGCGGCAAGACCCTGACCGCCGAGCAACGCGATCAACTCAATGCCGAACTCGCGGCACTGAACGCCTTGATCCCGTTGCGTCGCCAGGAACTGGCCGGCAACAGCCTGTTGCAGGACTTGGGCAACAGCCAGCACGACTTGCTGTCGGAGAAATCCGATCGCCTGGATCAGGAGATCCAGGACCTGCAAACCCTGATCAACCAGAAACGCCTGGCCCAGTCGCAAGAGACCGTGACCCAGCAGTCCATCGAGGCGCAGAAGGCCGGTGGCAGTAGCCTGCTGGCCACAGAAAGCGCGGCCAACCTGAAGCTCTCCGACTACTTGCTCAAAAGCACCGACCGCCTCAACGAAGTCACCCAACAGAACCTGCAGACCAAGCAGCAGCTGGACAGCGTGACCCAGAGCGATTCGGCGCTGGACGAACAGATCAACGTGCTCAAGGGCAGCCTGCTGCTCTCCAAGATTCTCTACAAACAGAAACAGTCTCTGCCGCGTCTCAGGCTCGACCGCGATCTGGCCGACCAGATTGCCGACATTCGCCTGTATCAATTCGAAGTCAGCCAGCAACGGGAACTGCTCAGCAACCCGATCACCTACGTCGATAACCTGCTGGCGACTCAACCACCCGAGCAGGTCACCCCGCAACTGCGCAAGAGCCTGCTGGACCTGGCCAACACCCGCGCGGACCTGTTGGAGCGCTTGAATCGCGAACTGAGCGCGGTGCTCAACGAATCCATCACGCTGCAACTCAATCAGAAACAACTGCTCAGCACCGCGCAAAATCTGCGGGCTACGCTGGACGAGCAGATGTTCTGGATTCCCAGCAACAAGCCGCTGGATCTTGAGTGGATACACAGCGTACCGGAACGCCTGCAACGCCAGGTCACGACCCTGCCATGGGCCTCGAGCCTGAGCGAATTGACCGATGGCCTGACGCAACGACCGCTACTGTTCCTGCCGCTGGCCTTGCTGATCGGCGCGCTGCTGTGGCGCCGCAAAAATCTCTATGCCCGTCTGAACAAAGTTCACCAGGACATCGGCCATTTCAAACGCGACAGTCAGTGGCATACCCCGCAAGCGATTCTGATCAACATCCTGCTGGCGATGCCGGTTTCACTAGGCCTGGCGTTGTGCGGCCTGGCCTTGCAGATCGACGCCCGCGGGCAGAACGCCAATATGGGCGCGGCGCTGTTGCAGATGGCCCAGGCCTGGCTGGTGTTCTACACCGCCTACCGCATCCTCGCACCGGGTGGCGTGGCCGAACTGCATTTTCGCTGGGAAAAACCCCAGGTCGAATTCCTTCAAGGCTGGATTCGCCGGCTCGGGCTGGTGGTGATGGCTCTGGTGACCGTGGTGGCGGTCGCCGAACTGCAACCGGCGACGCTGGCTGATGACGTGCTCGGCATGCCGGTGGTACTGACCTGCTACGCCTTGATGGCCTGGCTGCTCAGCCGGCTATTGGTCAGCAGCCCGACCCACGAAAACGCCTCGCTGTTCCGCAAGGCCGTGGGAGTCATGTTCACCGTCCTGCCGATCGCGTTGTTCGTCGCGGTGTGCTTCGGCTACTACTACACCGCGCTGAAACTCAGCGACCGGTTGATCAACACCCTGTACCTCTTGATGTTCTGGCTGGTGATCGAAGCCACCTTCGTGCGCGGCCTCAGCGTTGCGGCACGCCGCCTGGCCTATCAGCGCGCCCTGGCCAAACGCCAGGCTGCGAAAGAGGCTGGCGACGGCGAAGCGGTGATCGAAGAGCCGACCCTGGACATCGAGAAGGTCAACGAGCAGTCCCTGCGACTGATCCGCCTGGCCCTGCTCGGCGGTTTCATCGCGGCGCTGTACTGGGTCTGGTCAGACCTGATCTCGGTGTTCTCGTACCTGGACAACATCACCCTCTACGAATACACCAGCGGCACCGGCGCCAACATGAGCATGGTGCCGATCAGCATCGGCGACATGCTTGGCGCGCTGATCATCATCGGCATCACCTTCGCGCTGGCGCGCAACTTGCCGGGTCTGCTGGAAGTGTTTGTGCTGTCCAAGCTCAACCTGGCCCAGGGCAGTTCCTACGCCACGACCACGTTGCTGTCCTATGTGATCGCCGGTGTCGGTTTCGTCTCGACCCTGTCCACGCTCGGCGTGAGCTGGGACAAGTTGCAATGGCTGGTGGCGGCGCTGTCGGTGGGTCTCGGTTTCGGGATGCAGGAAATCTTCGCCAACTTCATCTCCGGCATCATGATCCTGTTCGAACGCCCGGTGCGGATCGGCGACACCATCACCATCGGCAACCTGTCGGGCACCGTGAGCAAGATCCGCATCCGTGCCACGACCATCACCGACTTTGACCGCAAGGACATCATCGTCCCGAACAAGACGTTCATCACCGGGCAACTGATCAACTGGTCGCTGACCGACACCATCACCCGAGTGACCCTCAAGCTCGGCGTCGACTACGGCTCGGACCTGGACCTGGTCAAAGAGCTGCTGCTCAAGGCAGCCCGCAATAACCCGCGCGTGCTGAAGGACCCGGAACCCCAGGTGTACTTCCTGAACTTCGGCGAAAGCACCCTCGACCACGAGTTGCGCATGCATGTGCGTGACCTCGGTGACCGCAACCCGGTGCTCGATGAGGTCAACCGCTTCATCAATCGCGAGTTCAAGAAGCAGCACATCAACATCTCGTTCCGGCAGATGGAGGTCTATCTCAAGAACCTTCAGGGCCAGGAGTACAAGATGGTGCCGATCGAACCGGAAGCCAAAACCGTTGTTCCGGCACCCACCAGCAAACCGCGGCAAGAGCCGCCGCCTGTCGAACTCGACTAAGCGCGCTATCCCTAGCAGAATGCTCGGACATTCTGCTGGAGATGGCCGTTGAAAGCCCTCGACGAACTGACCTTCGACAATCGCTTCGCCCGCCTGGGCGATGCGTTCTCAACCCACGTCCTGCCCGAGCCCATTGCGGCTCCGCGACTGGTGGTCGCCAGCCCCGCCGCCATGGCGCTGCTGGACCTGGACCCGGCCGAGGCCGAAACGCCAGTGTTCGCCGAGCTGTTCGGCGGCCACAAGCTGTGGGCTGAAGCCGAGCCGCGGGCGATGGTCTATTCCGGGCATCAATTCGGCTCCTACAACCCGCAGTTGGGCGACGGGCGCGGCCTGTTGCTGGGCGAGGTCTATAACGAAGCCGGCGAGCATTGGGACCTGCACCTCAAGGGTGCCGGTCAGACGCCTTACTCACGCATGGGCGATGGACGGGCGGTGCTGCGCTCCTCGATCCGCGAGTTCCTTGCCTCCGAAGCCCTGCATGCCCTGAACATCCCCACCACGCGCGCACTGTGCGTGATCGGCTCCGACACGCCGGTCTGGCGCGAGAAACAGGAACGCGCGGCCATGGTCCTGCGCCTGTCGCCGAGCCATGTGCGTTTCGGGCACTTCGAATTTTTCTACTACACCAAACGCCCCGAGCAGCAGAAAGAGCTCGGCGAGCACGTGCTGGCCATGCACTTCCCACCCTGCCTGGAACAGCCGGAACCGTATCTGGCGATGTTCCGCGAAATCGTCGAGCGTAATGCCGAACTGATCGCCAAATGGCAGGCCTATGGGTTCTGCCACGGCGTGATGAACACCGACAACATGTCGATCCTCGGCATCACCTTCGACTTCGGCCCGTTCGCCTTCCTCGACGACTTCGACGCCCACTTCATCTGCAACCACTCCGATGACCAGGGCCGCTACTCCTTCAGCAACCAGGTACCGATTGGCCAGTGGAACCTCAGCGCCCTCGCCCAGGCCCTGACACCGTTCATCAGCGTCGAAGCCCTGCGCGAGACCCTCGGCCTGTACCTGCCACTGTTCCAGGCTCACTACCTGGACCTGATGCGCCGCCGCCTCGGCCTTACTACCGCTGAAAACGACGACCAGAAACTGCTGGAGCAGCTGCTGCAACTGATGCAGAACAGCGGTGTCGATTACAGCCTGTTCTTCCGCCGCCTGGGCGATGAATCACCCGAACTGGCCGTCGCCCGCCTGCGTGATGACTTCGTCGACATCAAGGGCTTCGATGCCTGGGGTGAGCGCTACATCGCCCGGGTTGCCCGTGAAGGTGAAGCTGATCAGGCGCTGCGCCGCGAACGGATGCATGCGGTGAATCCGCTGTACATCCTGCGCAATTACCTGGCGCAGAAAGCCATCGATGCGGCGGAAAGCGGCGACTATTCAGAAGTTCGTCGACTGCACGCGGTACTGAGCAATCCGTTCGAGGAGCAGCCGGGGATGGAGAGCTACGCCGAGCGGCCACCGGAATGGGGCAAGCATCTGGAGATCAGTTGTTCGTCGTGAGGCTTGTCAGATAAAGGTCTCTACGGACACACCAAAGCGCTCGGCCAACCAGCGAACCTGCCGCAGGTTGAGCTGGCGCTTGCCGCTTAAGATCTCCGAGACTACCGATTGTGTGCCCACACCGGGCAGTTCGCTCTGGCTCAGGCCGTGTTCGCGCATCATATAGCCAAGAACCTCTGCACCAGAGGCTTCGCGCATGGGGTGATGATTGCGATCCCACTCCGCAATCCAGTCACCGATGATGTCCACCAAGCTCATCAACGGATGCGACTCATCATCGCCGGTCATCTCAAGCAATTCATCGAGTGCCCGCGCCAACATGTCATAGTCGTCTTCGTTTTTCGGTTTTCGAAGCAATGGCGAGACGAACTCCCAATGCTCAGCAGCTTTTTTGATTAGAACACTCATACCCTTCCCTCCTTCCATTTACCTCGCTCATATTCGCTGTGATCCAGCACATGCTTGATATACAGCTTTTGAGACCGATACCTGACAAAAGCGATTAGCCGCAATTTGTTGCCACCGATATCGAACACATGAAACTCGCCGACTTTGTCGGTTGCGGGAAAAATAGACTTCATCGCCGCGAAGTCTCCCGGGTTACTCCCTTTGGCGAGTCGATACCACTGCTCCAATGCATTGGCTGCCCGCGGCCACTTTTCCTTGGCCTCACGGATCGGTTTTTCGGTGAACACATGCATGCAACATCCTTATCGCATTCTGCTATGGGGAGTTAATCACAGATCCAAAATATCGCAAGTTGCGATATTTCTCAGCAGACCAACGGTCTCGCTCAGTACGATTCAGCCTAGTTTCATCGCTATACGCTGCACGATTGAAAATATGAGCAAACGTCTCCACATAGGAGTGATCGGCTTCTTAACAGGACCTCCCTCATGACCGACCCACTCCTCATCCCCTGCCCCCACTGCAACGGCCTGAACCGCATCCCCGCCGAGCGCCTCAACGATCATCCAAAGTGCGGCCGCTGCAAGGCTGATGTCCTGCTGAACAAGCCGTTCGAATTGAAGCAAGGCGATTACGCCAGTCAGATCAAGGGTGACCTGCCGTTGCTGGTGGATGTGTGGGCGGATTGGTGCGGGCCGTGCAAGTCGTTTGCGCCGGTGTTCGAGCAGGCGGCGGGGCAATTGGCGGGCAAGTGTCGGCTGGCCAAGCTGGACAGCGAGGCGAATCAGCAGTTGTCGGCGCAGTTGGGGATTCGCTCGATCCCGAGCCTGATTCTGTTCAAGAACGGCCGGGAAGTGGCTCGCCAAAGCGGGGCCTTCCCGTTACCGCAGTTGATGAGCTGGTTGCGCAGTCAGGGGATCTGACTGCCTTTCAGGCATTTTCCAACAGGTTGTGCAGTTCGACGAATTGCTGGGTCAGTTTGTGCCGCGGGTCGAGGTGGATCAGCGGCGTGTTGGCTTGATGGGATTCACGCATGCGCACCGAACTGGCCAGGTAAACCGGCAGCACCGGCAACCCTTCGGCGATCAGTTCGTCGAGAATTTGCTGAGGCAGACTGGCGCGGGCCTGGAATTGGTTGACGACGATGCCTTCGACCTCCAGCCCTTCGTTATGGTCGTCCTTCAACTCTTCGATTTCCGCCAGCAGACCATACAGCGCCTGGCGCGAGAAGCTGTCGCAGTCGAAGGGGATCAGCACACGATCAGCGGCAATCAAGGCCGAGACGGCATAGAAGTTCAGCGCTGGCGGGGTGTCGAGGTAGATCCGGTCGTAATCACCGTCCAGCTCCTCGAGCAATTTACGCAGCTTGTTGATCTTGTGTTTGGCCTCAAGCTTGGGCTGCAAGTCTGCCAGCTCGGCGGTGGCAGTGATGACGTGAAGGTTGTCGAACGGAGTTTCGTAGATGTCGACCTGACCTTTCTTCGAGAACGGCCCGGAGGACAGGGTCTGCTTGAAGAAGTCGGCGATACCCATCGGGATATCATCACCGGTGAGCCCCGTCAGGTATTGAGTGGAGTTGGCCTGGGCATCGAGATCCACCAACAGCGTGCGATAGCCTTCGCTGGCGCTGACCGCCGCCAGATTGCAGGCAATACTTGATTTACCCACGCCACCTTTCTGATTGAACACCACGCGCCGCATGTCAAAACCTCCGTGTATCAAAGAATGACCGAGTGTAGTAGTCCACAACACTGCTTAGCTACCTCGCCAGCAACTAGACTACACAGTCATGGGCAAATCTCCGGCCGGAAAAGCTGACAACTCGTCCATCGATAGCCGATACAGCCGACAGACATGTCTGCTGTATTGCAAATAATGGCCAAACGACATCTTTTCGCGAACCGAACGGTACATTTCGCTGCGCAAAATGTAACCAGTATTTGCTACACGCCCGCAGCACCGGGATAATGCGCGCCACTCGGCGTTAAGCGCCACGTCAGGTCAGCTGCGGTTTTTGCGACTCACTGCGCTAAAGGAAGCCCACAGGGGCGAGATGAATGTCTGTGATCAACTTCAACATCGCCCAATGGCGCGCGTGGGCCCCTGGGCTTGAAAGCGTGGATGATTGGCAGGCCTGGAGCCGACAACCGGTCGTGCTCGAGCCCAGCGATGCCGCCCCCGACGTGTCGTTTCTGCCGGCCATGCAGCGCCGGCGACTCAGCCGTCTGGCGCGGATGGCGTTCAGTGTGGGCTGGCCCTTGGCCGATGGTCGCCAGGACCTACCGTTGGTCTTTATTTCTCGCCACGGCGAAACCCCGCGCACCTTCGAAATTCTCAGCGACCTGGCGACCGACCAACCGTTGTCGCCCACCCAGTTCAGCCTGTCGGTGCACAACGCGGTCATCGGTCTTTGGTCGATCATGCGTGGCGAAACCAGCGAAATGACCGCCCTCGCCGCCGCCGGCGATGGCCTTGAACACGGCATGTTAGAGGCCGCGGCGCTGCTTGAGGAAGGCGCGCCCGCGGTACTGCTGATCGTCACCGAAGAGCAACCGCCCGCCGCCTACTCGGCCTGGATCGATGATGTGCCTTTCCCTTATGCAGTCGGCCTGTTGATCACCCCCGGCAATCAGTGGCAGCTGTCGCTGAACAGCACCTCGCAAACGTTGTCCAAAGCCCACTGGCCGCATGCCCTGAATCTGTTACGTACGCTGCTCGGCCAGCAGACTATCTGCCAACATGCCTGGAAAAATCGTGTATGGACCTGGCAACGCAACCCGTAACCGACAAGAACCGCGACGCCTACTACTGGCGTCTGCTGGCCACCGCTGCAAGCTTCACCCTGTTCGGGTTGAGCAGCCTGTGCCTGCGACTGGTGGTGTTCCCGCTGTTGAACTGCCTGCCGGGAGACGCTCAGGTCCATCGTCAGCGTGCGCGACATACGGTCAGCCGGTGTTTCTGGTTTTTCATTCGGTTCATGGCGCGCAGTGGCGTGCTGACCTACGACATTCAGGGGGCGGAGAAGCTCGGACGACCAGGCCAGATGATCGTCGCCAACCACCCCTCACTGATCGATGTGGTGTTTTTGATCGGTCTGGTGCGTCACGCCAATTGCGTGGTCAAGAAAAGCCTCTGGGAAAACCCGTTCACTCGCGGTCCGCTACGCTGTACCGAATACATCAGCAACGATGGCAGCATGGACATGCTCGACGCCGCTGCCGACGCGCTGAAAAGCGGCCAGACTCTCATTATCTTTCCCGAGGGCACCCGGACCCGACCCGGCCAACCGCCGGCCTTTCATCGGGGGGCAGCGGCAATCGCCCTGCGCGGTGCGAGAATCCTCACGCCTGTGATTATCAAGGTCAACCCGAGCACATTGACCAAGGCCGAACCCTGGTATCGGATACCCAAACGCCGCGTGCACTTCAGTTTCCGCGTCGGGGCCGATATAGACCCACAGGCCTTCGCTACGCAAGGCCCTGCACCCCAGGCCTCGCGCAAGCTCAATGACTATTTGCACTCTTACTTTATCAAGGAGCTCGCCGAAGATGAGCGATCAGAACACCGTTAGCCTGATGCTGGAAATCAAAGAGCTGATCATCGAAGCCCTGGGCCTCGAAGACATCAGCGTCGACGACATCGGCGACGACCAGACGCTGTTCGGCGAAGGCCTGGGCCTGGACTCGGTAGACGCGCTGGAACTCGGCCTGGCGATCCAGAAAAAATACGGCATCAAAATCGATGCCGACGCCAAGGACACCCGTAATCACTTCAGCAACGTGGCGAGCCTTGCGGCGTTCGTCACTGCAAAACAGGCAGCTTGAGACCGGACCATGCAAACTCGTGACGACATTTTCAACACCCTGCGCGATGCTCTGGTCGAACTCTTCGAGCTGGACCCCGAGCGCATCAGTCTGCAATCCAACCTGTATCAGGATCTGGAGATTGACAGCATTGATGCGGTCGACCTGATCGATCACATCAAACGCCAGACCGGCAAGAAAATCGCCGCCGAAGAATTCAAATCGGTGCGCACCGTCAGCGACGTAGTCGAGGCGGTCTACCGTCTGGTTCAACCCGCCGCATGAGCCGACTGATCGGCCTTGGCCTGCTGCTGGCAGGCCTGCTGTACCCCTTTGCGGTGTATTTCGGCATGGAACATTTCGCCCCGTGGCAGTTCGGTCTGCTGCTGGGCAGCCTGTGGCTGGCGCGAGCGCTGACCGGCGAACGACGCCCCGGCAGCCTGTGGATGGCCGCGGTCGCCATCGGGTTTTGCCTGCTGCTGGCAGTGTTCGACAGCCCGGTGCTGCTGCGCTGGTATCCGGTGTTGATCAGCGCGTTCATGCTGGTGCTGTTCGGTCTCAGCCTGAAGTACGGCCCGCCGATGGTCGAACGTCTTGCCCGCCTGCGAGAACCGGATTTACCGCCCAGGGCCATTCGCTACACCCGCCAGGTGACCATTGCCTGGAGCGTGTTTTTTCTCTGCAACGGTTTGTGCGCCGCCGCCCTGACCCTTTGGGCGCCGCTGAGCTGGTGGATGTTGTACACCGGCCTGATCTCATACGGATTGATCGGCCTGATGTTCGCCATTGAATGGCTCATACGACAACGGGTACGAGGCCACCCATGAATTGGATAAAACTTGAGC
Organism: Pseudomonas sp. DF5; assembly: GCF_058148225.1. NCBI lineage: Bacteria > Pseudomonadati > Pseudomonadota > Gammaproteobacteria > Pseudomonadales > Pseudomonadaceae > Pseudomonas > Pseudomonas sp. DF5. The sequence goes on along the minus strand of NZ_JBYVYM010000019.1, from coordinate 40,936 downwards.
AACTGTTGCTCAAGGCTCAGCCGGAGCGTGCCGTGACGGCCGAACCGGCGTTGAATCACGCGCAATTGTGCAACCGGGCCCTGAGCCTGGCTGCCGGTCTGCAAGCTCAGGGCGTGCAGCGCATCGCCGTGCATCTTGAAGACGCCGCCGACCTGGCCATTGCCCTCCTCGGTGCCTGGCGTGCCGGAGTCAGCGTACTGCTGCCAGCCGACCTGCAAGTGCAGACGCGCCAGCGCTGGTCGACCGAGGTCGATCTGTGGCTGACCGATCAGGCCGACGATGCCCACCTGAGCGATTATCGGCATCCGCCGCTGCCGGCCCACTCGCTGGACCTGGATCGTTGTCAGCTGAGCCTGTGCACCTCCGGTTCCAGCGGTGAACCCAAGCGCATCGACAAAACCCTGCGCCAACTGGCCAATGAAGTCGAAGCGCTGGAGCACTTGTGGGGCGCAGATCTGGGCGAAGCCTGCATCATCGGCAGCGTCGCCACCCAGCACATCTACGGGCTGCTGTTTCGGGTGTTGTGGCCGCTGTGTGCCGGGCGTTCGTTCGTGCGCAAGCAACTGGCTTTCCCCGAAGACTTGCAACGCGCCAGCCGTGAACACCCGGCCTTCGCCTGGGTCGCCAGCCCGGCGCTGCTCAAGCGCATGGGCGACAACCTCGACTGGCCAGCGCTGAGTGCAGTGCGCCGAGTGTTCTCCTCCGGTGGTGCGTTGCCCGCCGAAGCGGCGCAGAGCCTGCACGAACGCCTGCAACAATGGCCGACCGAGATCTTCGGCAGCTCGGAAACCGGCGGCATCGCCTGGCGTCAGGGTCAGAACCTCTGGCAGCCCTTTGCCGGCGTAGAGCTGAGCCAGGACAGCGACGGCGCCCTGCTTATCGCATCGCCATACCTGCCGGCAGGTCATATCGAACACACCGCCGATGCCGCGCGCATCGCCGCCGACGGCCGTTTCGAGTTGCTGGGGCGGCTGGACCGGATCGTCAAACTGGAAGAAAAACGTATCTCGCTACCAATGCTCGAACACGCGCTGATGGCGCACGCCTGGGTCGCCGAAGCGCGCCTGGGCGTGGTTCAGGAAAACCGCGCCTCATTGGGTGCGCTGCTGGTACTCAGCGAGCGAGGCATGCATGCGTTGCGCAATCAGGGTCGACGCAGCCTTACTCAAGCCTTGCGTCAGCATTTGAGTCAGCATTGTGAAACCCTGGCCCTGCCACGACGCTGGCGCCTGTTGCGGCAATTGCCGCTGAACGCGCAAGGCAAACTGCCCCAGGCCGAAGTTGAAGCCTTGCTGCTGGCGCCCCGTCCAAAGGCGCCGCAAGTGCTGGAGCAGATCGAAGTCGATGGCGAGTGGAGCCTGCAACTGGCCGTCCCGCCAGACCTGGCGTACTTCAGCGGGCACTTTCCCCGGGCGCCGGTATTGCCCGGTGTGGTGCAGGTGGAGTGGGCATTGAAACTGGGCCAGCAATTGATGGGCCTGCCGGCAAAATTCGCCGGCATGGAAGTGCTGAAATTCCAGCAACTGGTGCGCCCCGGCGATGAAATCCAGTTGCACCTGCGCTTCGACCCGGCGCGCGGCAAATTGTATTTCGCCTATCGCAACGAAACCGCCACCTGCTCCAGCGGGCGGATTTTGCTGGAGGCTGCCAGCGATGCATAACCTGTGGCGAGGGAGCTTGCTCCCGCTGGGCTGCGAAGCGGCCCCAAAACCATCCGGCGCAGACTTAATGGCGAGCGCTTCGCGCTCGAACGGGAGCAAGCTCCCTCGCCACAGCCAGTCTCTGCACAATCAGGGTTCTGTGGAGGTTTCGGATGCATAACCCCTGTGCCGTAATCCCGGTCTACAACCACGAAACCGCAATCACTGCCGTGGTCGATGCGCTGCTTGCCTGCGGCCTGCCCTGCATTCTGGTGGACGATGCCAGCAGCCTCGCCTGTGCCAAGGTGCTCGACCAACTGGCCCAGCGCGACAGGGTTTATCTGATCCGGCTCACCGTCAATCAGGGCAAGGGCGGTGCAGTGATGACCGGTCTGCGGGAGGCTTCGCGCCTGGGCTTCAGCCATGCCTTGCAGGTGGACGCCGACGGCCAGCACGACCTGCAAGACGTCAAAGTCTTCATCGAATACTCACGCAACCATCCCGAAGCGGTGATCTGTGGCTATCCGCAATACGACGCCAGCGTGCCGAAAGGTCGTTTGTACGCGCGCTACCTGACTCACGTCATGGTCTGGATCAACACCCTGTCGCTGCAGATTCGCGACTCGATGTGCGGCTTCCGTGTCTATCCATTACCGCCAACCCTGGCACTGATCGACTCGGCCAGGATCGGCAAGCGCATGGACTTCGACTCCGACATTCTGGTGCGCCTGGCCTGGCGCAATCAACCGATGCAATGGCTGAAAACCAGGGTTCATTACCCGCTGGACGGCGTTTCGCATTTCCGGCTGTTCTACGACAACGTACTGATTACGAGCATGCACACCCGGCTGTTCTTCGGCATGTTGCTGCGAGCACCGGTGATCCTCTGGCGACGGTGGCGGGCATGAACGGCAATGTAGACAAACAGCACTGGGCCGATCGCCAGGAACGCGGCAGTTTCTGGCTGATGAAGTTCACCGCATTCTGCGCAAAAGTCCTGGGCCGAAGGCTGCTGAGCCCGCTGCTCTACGGCATCGTGCTGTACTTTTTCCTGTTCGGACGCAGCGCCCGCCAAAGCGCCTGGCAATACCAGCAGCGGCTCGCCGACTGGAGCGGGCGCAGCGAATTGCGTCCGACTCATTGGCGGGTGTTCGGCCAGTTCATGGCCTTCGCCGACTCCATGCTCGACAAACTCGACGTGTGGAACGGCAAGCTGAGCATCGAACAGATCGAAATCATCGACCCGGCGCTGCTGCGCAACAAACTGCGTGGCACCCGCGGGCAGATGCTGGTGGGCGCGCACCTGGGCAATCTCGAGGTCTGCCGGGCACTGGCCGAGATCGGCGAGAAAGTCACCATGAACGTGCTGGTGCACACCAAGCATGCCGAACAGTTCAACCGCCTGCTGGGCGAAGCCGGGGCCACTAATCTGCGGCTGATTCAGGTCAGCGAACTGGACCCGGTGATCATGTTGCAACTGCATGAACGCCTGGAGCGCGGCGAGTGGCTGGCGATTGCCGGCGACCGTGTGCCGCTGCATGGCGGGCGCAGCGTGACGGTGGATTTTCTCGGTCACCAGGCAGCATTCCCGCAAGGCCCGTGGCTGCTGGCCGGTTTGCTGAAATGCCCGGTCAATCTGCTGCTGTGCCTGAAGAAACCCACGGGCGACTATCGACTGACCCTCGAACCGTTTACCGAGGCGGTGGTGTGGAAACGCAGCGAACGCGAACAGGTCATTCATCAGTGGGCCTCCCGCTACGCCGAACGCCTGGGTCACTATTGCCTTGAAGCGCCCCAACAATGGTTCAACTTTTACCCTTTCTGGAAGACCGATGACGACGCCAACGCTTGAGCCGGTAACCTTCGGCGAACTCCCTTTGCGCATCGAAGATGTGCTGGCCCTGGCCAACCGTCAGGTGCCAACGCAGTTGCAGGGCGACCCCGAGTTTCGCCAGCGCATCGCCAAGGGTCCGCAATTCCTTGATTCCCTGCTGGACAAGGAAGGCGTGATCTATGGCGTGACCACCGGTTATGGCGATTCCTGCGTCGTCGCGGTGCCGCTGCACCACGTCGAGGCGTTGCCTCGTCATCTGTACACGTTCCATGGCTGCGGCCTGGGCAAATTGCTCGACGCCCAAGCCACCCGTGCGGTGTTGGCGGCCCGTTTGCAGTCGTTGTGCCACGGCGTGTCCGGAGTGCGCGTGGAGCTGCTGGAACGTCTTCAAGCCTTCCTCGAACACGACATCCTGCCGCTGATTCCGGAAGAAGGTTCGGTGGGCGCCAGCGGTGATCTGACGCCGCTGTCCTACGTCGCCGCAACCTTGTCCGGCGAGCGCGAAGTGATGTTCCGCGGCGAACGCCGGCAAGCGGCTGATGTGCACAAGGAACTGGGTTGGCAACCGCTGGTATTGCGCCCCAAGGAAGCCCTGGCCCTGATGAACGGTACCGCCGTCATGACCGGCCTCGCCTGCCTGGCTTACGCCCGTGCCGATTACCTGCTGCAACTGGCCACGCGCATCACCGCGCTGAACGTGGTCGCTTTGCAGGGCAACCCGGAGCACTTCGACGAGCGCCTGTTCGCCGCCAAACCCCATCCAGGGCAGATGCAAGTTGCCGCGTGGTTGCGCAAGGATCTGGCAATCGATGCGCCGACCGCGCCGCTGCATCGCCTGCAAGACCGTTACTCCCTGCGTTGCGCGCCACACGTGCTCGGTGTGCTGGCCGACAGCCTGAACTGGCTGCGCTCGTTCATCGAGATCGAACTCAACAGCGCCAACGACAACCCGATCATCGACGCCGAAGCCGAACGCGTGCTGCACGGCGGGCACTTCTACGGCGGCCACATTGCGTTCGCCATGGACAGCCTGAAAAACCTGGTGGCGAACGTCGCCGACTTGCTCGACCGGCAACTCGCGCTGCTGGTGGACGAACGCTACAACCATGGTTTGCCGAGCAACCTGTCCGGCGCCCCCGCCGACCGCGCGATGCTCAACCACGGCTTCAAGGCGGTGCAGATCGGCACCAGCGCCTGGACCGCCGAAGCCCTGAAAAACACCATGCCGGCCAGCGTCTTCTCGCGCTCGACCGAGTGCCACAATCAGGACAAAGTCAGCATGGGCACCATCGCCGCCCGCGACGCCATCCGTGTGCTGGAGCTGACCGAACAGGTCGCCGCCGCCACGCTGCTGGCGGCCAATCAAGGCGTGTGGCTGCGCGGCCAGGCTGAAGACGCGCGCCCACTGCCACCGGCCCTGGCCGCGATGCACGAAGAGCTGGCCAAAGACTTCCCGCCGGTCATTGAAGACCGTGCCCTGGAAGGCGAATTGCGCTTGTGCCTGCAACGCATCGCCGAGCAACACTGGAGGCTGCATGCGTAGCAAGGGAGTGCTTCACACCGACACGGAAATCCTCGTCCCGTTCTTTGACGTCGACACCATGAACGTGGTCTGGCACGGCCATTACGTCAAATACCTGGAGGTCGCCCGCTGTGCGCTGCTGGACAGGATCGGCCACAACTACGACGCCATGGTTGCGTCGGGTTACGCCTGGCCGGTGATCGACTTGCAGTTGCGCTATGTGCGCGGCGCCGTGTTCGGCCAGAAGCTGAATGTGCGCGCCAGCCTGGTGGAATGGGAGAACCGACTGAAGATCAATTACCTGATCAGCGACCTTGCAACCGGCGAACGTTTTACCCGCGCTGTTTCAGTGCAGGTTGCCGTCGACATGAGCAGCCGCGAAATGCAGTTGGCTTCGCCCAAGGTGTTTACCGACGCGGTTGAAAGGGTGCTGCCATGAATTTGCGATTCCTTTGTAGCAGCTGGCGAAGCCTGCGTTCGACTGCGCAGCAGTCGCCACCGGATATGCCTGAACGACGGCTTCGCCGCCGGACGCAGCCTCGCAGGCTCGGCAGCTGCTACGGGATTGGTGTGAGCTTGATATTGATGCTGGGCTTTTCTTCGTTGGCCCAGGCCTTCGATCTGCAGCAACTGAGCGATCAACTGGCCAAACCCGATGTGATCCACGGCAACTTCATCCAGGAAAAACACCTGCGCGCCCTGCCCCAGCCGCTGACCAGCAAGGGCACCTTCGTTCTGGCGAAAAATCATGGCCTGCTCTGGCTGCTGAAAACGCCGCTGCAACAGGACTACCGCATCAGCGACAAGGGCATTGCCCGGCGGGATGCCAGCGGCTGGCAAATGCTGCCGAACAAGAGTGCCGGCGCCGAACAGAACCGTTTGTTCCTCGCCGTGCTGCAAGGCGACAGCAGTGGCCTGCAACGGGATTTCGAGTTGTCGCTGAGCGGCGATGCGCAGAACTGGAAGCTGACCCTGACCCCGCGCTCGATGCTGCTCAAGCAGGTGTTCAATCAGATCAACATTGACGGTGGCGAACTGGTGCACAACATCGAACTGCTCGAAACCCAGGGTGACCGAACCCTGTTGCGCATGCAGGACAGCACCAGCGCCCAACCTTTGAGCGATGCGGAGCAACATGACTTTGCCGAGTGAACGGACGCTGCCACGGCTGTTTCTGATCCTGCTGCTGGCGGTGCTCGCGCTTGCCGGTTGGCAGTGGCGCGATGGCGCTCCACTGTCCGCCAACCTGATGGAACTGGTGCCAGGTACCGCGCCGGACGCGCTGGAACTGCGCGCCGAACAACGCATGCAAGAACCGCTGAACCGGGAAATGCTGGTGCTGGTCGGCCATAAAAACCGTCAGCAAGCCATCGCCATGGCGCAAAAAATCGGTGAGCAGTGGCAGGCCAGCGGCGTGTTCGAAAAGGTCCAGTGGAACCTGCAAGCCGACTTGCCAGCGCTGCGCACACAATTGCTGCAAGGCCGACTGGCGATGCTGTCCGCGGCCGACCGCCAGCAACTCATCGAGCACCCCGACGCCTTTATCCAGCAACGGGTGCAAGCCCTGTTCGACCCCTTCACCGGGTTCAGCCTGGTGCCGAGCCAGGATGACTGGCTCGGCCTGACCGGGCGCATCCAGAACAGCCAGCCACAGCGCGGCTCGGTGCAGTTGGACATCGGCAGCGGCGTGCTGGTCGCCGATGCCGACGGCAAGAGCTGGGTGATGCTGCGGGCGCGAACCGTCGGCAACGCATTCGACATGAACCTGCCGCTGCAAGTGGCCGACCTGCTCCAGCACAGTCGCGAAGAAGCCGCCCAGGCGGATGTGCAACTGCTCGCCGCCAGCGGCCTGCTGTATGCCGCCAGCGGTCAACGGCAAGCCGCGCGCGAGATCACCTGGGTCGGCGGCGGCGCCACGATGGGGATTCTGTTGCTGCTGTTGCTGGCCTTCCGGCGTTGGCGGGTGGTGCTGGCGTTCGTCCCGGTGCTGGTGGGCATGCTGTTCGGCGCGGTGGCCTGCGTGGCGCTGTTTGGTCAGATGCATGTGATGACGCTGGTACTGGGCTCAAGCCTGATCGGCGTGGCGGTGGATTATCCGCTGCATTACCTGTCCAAAAGCTGGAGCCTGAAACCCTGGCACAGTTGGCCGGCCTTGCGCCTGACCCTGCCGGGGCTGACGCTGAGCCTGATCACCAGTTGCATCGGCTACCTGGCCCTGGCCTGGACGCCGTTCCCGGCCCTGACCCAGATTGCCGTGTTCTCCGCCGCTGGTCTGCTGGGCGCTTATCTGTCGGCGGTGTGCCTGCTGCCGGCGCTGCTCAAGGGCGCGCAGTTGCGTCCGGCGCAATGGCCGATGCGTATCGCCGAGTCTTTGCTGGCGCTGCGTCAGTCGTTGCTCAAATACGTACGCACGCCGGTATTGCTGGCGCTGCTGATCGCCTTCTGTGTCGGCGGGCTATTGCAGCTGCAGACCAAAAACGACATCCGCCAATGGGTCGGCACGCCACAGCAATTGACCGACGAAGCCCAGGCCATCGCGCGCATCACCGGCTATCAACCCACCAGCCAGTTCTTCCTGGTACGCGCAGCCAATCAGCAGGAGTTGCTCGAACGCCAGACGGCACTGAGCGAGCGCCTGGATCAGTTGGTCAACCTGGAGAAACTCCAGGGCTACCTGTCACTCAACCAACTGGTCAGCCCGCCGAGCGAACAACGCAAAGTGCGTGATGCACTGGGCAAGCTGTCGCAGTTCTGGCAACCATTGCTCGACCTTGGCGTGCCTGCTGACGCGCTGCAAGCCGAGTTGGCGAAGCTACAGGCGCTGCCCACCGAAGATATCGATGCGGCGCTGGCCGGCCCATTGGCCGAGCCCTACCGCACCCTGTGGCTGGGGCCGACCGATAACGGCGTGGCCGCGATGGTCAGCCTGCAAGGCTTGAACAATCCGGCGTTGTTGCGGGTCCAGGCGCTGGACTTGCCGGGTGTGCAACTGGTCGACCGCCTCGGCGACCTGAACAAGGTATTCGCCGCAACTCAAATCAGCGCCGCTGAATTGAAACTCGCCTCCTGCGTGTTGATCGTGCTGGTGCTGATCCTGCCATTCGGTCTCGGTGGCGCACTGCGAATTGTCTCCCTGCCACTACTGGCGGCCCTGTGCAGCCTGGCAAGCCTCGGCTGGCTCGGGCAGCCGCTGACGCTGTTCAGCCTGTTCGGCCTGCTGCTGGTGACAGCCATCAGCGTCGACTACGCGATCCTCATGCGCGAACAGATCGGCGGCGCCGCCGCGAGCCTGTTGGGCACCATGCTGGCAGCCGCAACCACATGGCTATCGTTTGGCCTGCTGGCGGTGTCCAGCACACCGGCTGTGAGCAACTTCGGCCTGTCGGTGAGCCTCGGCCTGGCGTACAGCTTCATCCTGGCGCCGTGGGCCGGACGCCAAGTCCACACCGCCCCGGTTGCGGAGCCAGCAGCATGATGGTCGCGGCGTTCTGGGTCATGGCCCTGGTGTTGTTCGCCATGGCCACCCATGTCGGTAGACGTTTCGGTCTGATTCCGATCGTCAGCCAGTTGTTGCTGGCAACCTTCGGCCTGCCGCTGCTGATGTATTTCTGGATCGAACCGGGCTGGCAACTGAGCGGTGCCGACCTGATCTCGCCGGGTTGGCTGAAGAACCTCTACAGCCTGAGCTTTGCCTTGCTGCTGGGGCACATCCTCAGCGACGTGATCGACCTGCAACTGGATCGCCAGAGCCTGAAAATCGCCCTGCCGAGTTTCTGCATTCCGTTTGCCTGCGGGCTGGCGACAGCGGTCTGGCTACTGCCGCCACAGCCGTGGATCAGCTCGCTGGCGGTCGGTCTGTTGTTCGCCATCACAGCGATTCCGGTGCTGTACCTGTACCTGCGACACATCAACTACCCGCCCGCCGCCACCCGACGCCTGGTGCAGACCGCGATATTGATCGACCTGACCTGCTGGACCCTGTTCGCGCTCGCACAGGGCAGCCTGCACTTGAGCAGCCTGTTGCTGCCGCTGGCCGGCGCCTGTCTGCCGTTGCTGCTGCGACTGCTCGGCTTGCGCCAACCGTTGCTGCATAGCGGCTGCTTCTTTGCCCTATTGGTAGTCGCCGAACACTTCAAGCTCAATGCGCTGATTTTCGGCATTGGTTACCTGCTGTGCATGGCCGCGCTCAAGGTGCCGTTGGTGCTGCCATTGCCGACGGTGTGGATGAGTCGTTTGCAGACCTGGATCGCCATCCCGTTGATCCTCACGTTCGGCATCGTGCAGATCAACGTGCACAGCGCCATCGACAGTCTCGGCGCGGTGCAACTGGCCGCGCTTGTCCTGTTGCCGATTGCCAGCAAATTGTTGGGCAACTGGCTGGGCCTCGGCTGGGCCGGCGTCTCGTTTGAAGGTGCCAGCCGCTGGCGGGAAAGCCTTTTACTGAATATCCGCGGCTTGAGCGAAATCGTCTTTCTCAACCTGCTGCTGCAACAACAACTCATCAGCCCCGAGCTATATTTCGCGCTGATGTTGATGGGCCTGATCGCAACCCTGCTGCCGGCATTCGCCGGTATGCACCGAATCCCTTTGAACATCGCCGCCTCGGCAAGGAGCTCCCGTGCCAACAGTTGAAATGGAACATCGTCAGGTGGTGGTGATCGGTGCCGGCCCCTCGGGCGCTATCGCCGCCGCGCTGCTCAAGCGCAAAGGCCATGATGTGCTGATGATCGAACGCCAGCATTTCCCACGGTTTTCCATCGGTGAAAGCCTGCTGTCCCACTGCCTGGATTTCGTCGAAGAAGCCGGCATGCTCGACGCGGTCAATGCGGCCGGTTTCCAGTTGAAGAACGGTGCGGCGTTCGCCTGGGGCGATCAGTACAGCACTTTCGATTTCGGCGAGACGTTCAGCAATGGCAAGCCGACGACCTTCCAGGTCCAGCGCGCCGACTTTGACAAGCTGCTGGCCGACCAGGCTGAACTGCAGGGAGTCGACGTCCGATACGGCGAAGCCATCGTCAGCGTTGATTTCAGCTTGGCGAAACCGCAGCTCGATGTGCTTCGCGAAGATGGCAGCCAATACCGCGTCGAGGCCGATTTCGTGCTCGATGCCAGCGGCTACGGTCGCGTACTGCCTCGCTTGCTGGACCTTGAGGCACCATCGAACTTTCCGGTGCGCCAGGCGGTGTTCACCCACGTCGAAGACTGTATCGACAGCCCGGCTTTCGAGCGGGAAAAAATCCTCATTACCACCCATCCAACCCAGCGCGACATCTGGTTCTGGACCATCCCGTTCAGCAATGGCCGTTGCTCGGTGGGCGTGGTGGCGGCCGCCGAACACTTCGCAGGCCGCACCGAGAATCTCGACGATTGCCTGCGTGGCTTTATCGCTGAAACTCCAAGCCTGGCCGGGGTGCTTAACAACGCAGTGTGGGATACCCCCGCTCGGACCATCGGCGGCTATTCGGCCAACGTCAAAACCCTGCACGGCCCAGGCTTCGCCTTGTTGGGCAATGCCGCAGAATTTCTCGACCCGGTGTTCTCCTCCGGCGTGACCATCGCCATGCGTTCGGCGAGCATGGCTGCCGGGGTGCTGCACCGCCAACTGCAAGGTGAAAGCGTCGACTGGCAGACCGAATTCGCCGAACCGCTCAAGCGTGGCGTCGACACTTTCCGCTGCTACGTCGAAGGCTGGTACGCCGGGACCTTTCAGGACGTGATTTTCTATCAGGGCGGCACCGAGGAAATTCGCCGCATGATCAGCTCGATCCTCGCCGGTTACGCCTGGGATGAACGCAACCCATTCGTCAGCGAAGCCAAACGTCGACTGCGGATGATCTCGGACCTGTGCGCAAAGGATGCGACATGAGTTATTGGAGCGACAGCTACGTCGAAGAAACCCGTTTCGGCTTCTGGTTCCTGCGCAGCCACACCTGGCAGCACCATGTATTGCGAGTGGCGATCAACGATTTGCGCAGCCTGTTCAGCGAGCCATTGCCCAACAAACCGGTCTTGCTCGACGCCGGCTGCGGCCAGGGCAAGTCGTTCCAGTACCTGCGCCAGACCTTCGCACCCAAACGCCTGATCGGGCTGGATGCCGACCCTCACAGCCTGAACCTGAGCGGAGAAGAAGCGGCCCGCCAGGGCATGGAGGTAGAGCTGATCGGCAGTGACTGCGCGAGCATTAAAGTGCCGGATGCCAGTGTCGATCTGCTGTTCTGTCACCAGACCTTCCATCACCTGGTCGAGCAGGATCAGGCCATGGCCGAGTTCTATCGGGTGCTCAAGCCGGGCGGTTATCTGCTGTTCGCCGAGTCCACCGAGGCTTACATTGATACATGGGTAATTCGCTGGTTATTCCGCCACCCGATGCACGTACAAAAGAGCGCCGCCGGCTACCTGGAGATGATTCGTCGGCAGGGTTTTGAATTCGGCCCGCAAAATGTGTCTTACCCTTACTTGTGGTGGAGTCGCGCCAAGGATTTCGGCCTGCTCGAACGCTTCGGCTTGCGCCAGCCAAAACCCTTCGGCCAACGGGAAGAAACCCTGGTCAATGTGGTTGCGCGCAAGCCCCTTGAAGAGTGTGCCTGATGATCCGTTTCCTGCTTCTGGGTTGTGTCCTGCTGCTGAGCGCCTGCGCCAGCCAGGCACCGCTGCCCGAGCAAAGCCCAAGCCTGACATTGCCGCTGCAACTGCACATCGAACGGCAGATGGCCGAGCAGCGTCAGGACTGGCTGCTGGTGATCCAGCGTGAAGGCCCGAGCATTCGCTGGTCGATGATGGACCCGTTGGGGATTCCCGTGGCACGGCAGAAACTGATCGATGGCCAATGGCAAACCGACGGGCTGCTGCCGCCCAATCCGGAAGCCCGGGAGCTGTTCGCCGCCCTGTTGTTTGCATTGACCCCTGAAGGCGAGTTGCACGGCAACTATCCCGCGGCCCGCCAGCATGACGGACAACGGTCGCTGGCACCGCGCTGGAACATCCGCTACTCACAACCAAGTCTTTCGCAACCAAGCTTTTCACAACCACCGAGCTTTGAATTGAACGTGTCCCAAGGCCCGCACTATCGCGTCACCCCGTTGAGCGGGAGCACGCCATGACCGCTTACCTGAACGCCCTCGGGGTAATCTGCGCCCTCGGCCGCGACAAGCAGGAAGTTGCCCGAAATCTGTTTGCCGGCGATTGCTCGGGCATGCGCAGCGAGGCCGGCCGGGTCGCTGAGCGCTCGTTGCCAGTGGCGGCGGTGCGTGGTGATCTGGCACCGATTCCGCCTGAGCTGGCTCATCAAAGCAGTCGCAACAATCAACTGCTGCTGGAGGCAGCGCTGCAAATTCGCCAAGACATCGAGCAGGCAATCCGGACCTACGGCCGCGACCGTATCGGCGTCATTCTGGGCACCAGCACCTCAGGCATCGACGAGGCCAGCCGCGGTCTGGCCCACTACATCCGTGAACATCACTTCCCCGCCGATTATGACTATCAGCAGCAAGAGCTCGGCGCACCGGCGACGTTTCTCGCCGACTGGCTGCAATTGAGCGGCCCGGCCTATGTGATCTCCACCGCCTGCACCTCCAGCGCCCGCGCACTGATGAGTGCTCAACGGCTGCTCGACCTGGGCATGTGCGATGCTGTGTTGTGCGGTGGTGTCGACAGTTTGTGCAAGCTGACTCTCAATGGTTTCTCAGCCCTGGAAGCGGTGTCCGAACAGCGCTGCAACCCGTTCTCGGCCAACCGCAACGGCATCAACATCGGCGAAGCTGCGGTGCTGTTTCTGATGAGTAAAAGCGCCGGCAGCAGCCGACCGATTGCCCTGCTCGGCAGTGGCGCCAGCTCCGATGCGCACCATATTTCGGCACCGGAACCCACCGGCCGTGGCGCCCAGCAAGCGATGCGCAAGGCGTTGAGCCGCGCAGGCCTGCTGCCCCAACAGATCAGTTATCTGAACCTGCACGGCACCGCCACCCAACACAACGACGCCATGGAAAGCCTGGCTGTGACGGCGCTGTTTCCGCAAGGCGTGCCCTGCTCATCGACCAAACCGATGACCGGCCACACCCTCGGTGCCGCCGGAGCCCTGGAAGCGGCGTTCTGCTGGTTGAGCCTGAGCGCGGATAACTGCGAACATGCCCTGCCCCCCCATATCTGGGACGGCCAGCCCGACCCCGAGTTGCCGGCGTTGCATTGGGTGACCCCGACCGACCACCTGACGTCCATTGCACCCCGCTACCTGATGAGTAATTCCTTTGCCTTTGGTGGCAATAACGTCAGCCTGATTATCGGAGACGCCCCATGATTACCTGGCCGCTCGCCGAACTGCTGCCCCATGCCGGCGACATGATCCTCATCGATCAGATCCTGTCGTTCGACGACGAGCAGATCTATACCCGACTCACCGTCAAGCCCGGTCTGTTCAGTCGCCCCGACGGCAGTCTGCCGGCCTGGGTCGGCATCGAGCTGATGGCCCAGAGCGTTGCCGCTTATGCCGGTTGCCATGCACGCCAGAAAGGCAATGCGGTGGAACTCGGATTCCTGCTTGGCACCCGTAAGTTCGAATGCAACGTGGAACACTTTCCCGCCGGCACCGAACTGATCATCCACGGCATACGCTCGCTGGAAGACGATAACGGCATGGGCGTGTTCGAATGCCACATCACCGCTCCCGGCATCCACGCCACCGCCCGGCTGAACGTGTTCCGCCCGCCTCAAGCCGCTCAATATCTGCACGAACCCCAAGGAGTCGAGTGATGACTGAATCAGTACTGGTCACCGGCTCCAGCCGTGGGATTGGCCGCGCTATCGCGTTGCGTCTGGCCCAGGCCGGACATGACATCGTGTTGCACTGCCGCAGCGGCTTGGCGGACGCCGAAGCCGTCAAAGCCGAAGTCGAGGCGATGGGCCGTAATGCGCGTGTCCTGCAATTCGACGTGTCCGACCGCGCCAGCTGCAAAGCCATTCTCGAAGCCGACGTGGAAGCCCATGGCGCCTATTACGGCGTGGTGCTCAACGCCGGCCTGACCCGTGACGGCGCCTTTCCGGCCCTGAGCGAGGAGGATTGGGACATGGTGATGCGCACTAACCTCGACGGTTTCTACAATGTGCTGCACCCGGTGATGATGCCGATGATCCGTCGTCGCGCCGCCGGGCGGATTGTCTGCATTACCTCGGTGTCCGGGCTGATCGGCAATCGCGGGCAGGTCAATTACAGCGCGTCCAAGGCTGGGCTGATCGGTGCGGCCAAGGCGTTGGCGATTGAACTGGGCAAGCGCAAGATCACTGTTAACTGTGTCGCACCCGGCCTGATCGACACGGCGATGCTCGATGAAAACGTGCCGGTGGAAGAACTGATGAAAATGATCCCCGCACAACGCATGGGCACCCCGGAAGAGGTGGCCAGTGCAGTGAATTTCCTGATGTCGGCGGAAGCTTCGTACATCACCCGGCAGGTTCTGGCCGTCAACGGAGGCCTGTGCTGATGAAGCGCGTCGTCGTCACCGGCATGGCCGGCATCACCTCACTGGGCAGCGACTGGGACACCATCGCCGCCAACTTCGCCGCCAACCGCAGCGGCATTCGTCGCATGCACGAGTGGGATCGCTTTACCGAACTCAATACCCGCCTGGCCGGGCCGATAGACGACTTCCAGGTGCCCGGCCACTGGACGCGCAAGCAGTTGCGCAGCATGGGCCGGGTATCGCGGCTGGCAGTCGGCGCTGCAGAACAGGCCCTGGCGGACGCCGGGCTGTTGGGTGATGAGTCGATCAAGGACGGGCGCATGGGCGTGTCCTGCGGCTCGTCCACCGGCAGCACCGACGAGATCAAGGCGTTCGGCAAAATGTTGCTCAACTCGGTGGCCGAAGGCCTGAACGCCAACTCCTACGTGCGGATGATGCCGCACACCACGGCAGCGAATATCAGCATCTTCTTCGGCCTCACCGGCCGACTGATCCCGACCTCCAGTGCCTGCACCAGCGGTAGCCAGGGCATCGGTTACGCCTACGAGTCGATCAAGTTCGGCCGCCTGCCGCTGATGCTCGCCGGCGGCGCCGAAGAGCTGTGCCCGACCGAGGCCATGGTGTTCGATGCGCTCTACGCCACCAGCCTGAAAAACGATGCCCCGCAAACCAGCCCGCGCCCTTACGACAGCGGCCGCGATGGCCTGGTCATCGGTGAGGGCGGCGGCATGCTGGTACTCGAAGAGCTCGAACACGCCCTGGCGCGTGGCGCCCGCATCCACGCCGAGATCGTCGGTTTCGGCAGCAACGCCGACGGCCAGCATGCCACCCGCCCCGAGCTGATCACCATGCGCCGGGCCATGGAGCTGGCTTTGGAAGACGCCGGGCTCGACCCAAGCGCCATCGGCTATGTAAATGGTCACGGTACGGCGACAGAACAGGGTGACATTGCCGAAACACTGGCGACCAACAGCTTGTTCGGCGAACACATGCCGATCAGCTCGCAGAAGAGTTTCCTCGGCCACACCCTGGGAGCCTGCGGCGCGCTGGAATCCTGGTTCAGCATCGAAATGATGAACCGCGACCTCTACGTGCACACCTTCAACCTCGATGAGGTCGATCCGCAGTGCGGAAAGCTCGATTACCTGCGCGGTGAATTCCGGCAGATGAGCAACCAGTACGTGATGAACAACAACTTCGCTTTTGGTGGGGTCAACACCTCGTTGATCTTCCGCCGCTGGTCGTAAACGAAATACCAGGGTCAAGGAGACCAGCATGCCGGCGCCAATGCCGTGACCAACATCGTCAGCTTCTACAAGAGCAATGAGCGCGGATGCCAAGACGTATGAGTGCCACACCGGGGCGATCATGGCCGGGGTTGCATTGAAGGGGGATTTGGCGAAGGTTCAGCAACAACACTTGTGGTGAAGGGGCTTGCCCCCACGCTCAGCGCAGGGGCCGCCCAGCCACTTACTGCGCTTGAATCAACTTGCTTTCAGCGACACCAGCACGGCCTGTCTTGTCGTCGACGACTTGCAGGTTGTTACGCGCCTTGATGAAACCCACTTTCACTTCCTGCCAGACAAAGTAGTTTTTGCCCGCTTCTGCGGTGAGTTTCAGTTCCGAGTCGTTTTCCGCCGAAGACACCAGCGTCTGCTGGCCAGCCGGGACGGCCAACATCAGATAGGACTTGGCGACTGTCTGCCCTACAGGCTTGCCATTGAGGGTCACCGGCATTTTCACCCCGGCGCCCATGCTCTCGTTGCGATAAACGTAGATATTGGCTTTGTCGGGGCTCACCTGGAACGTCTTCGCTTGAGCGTCCTGGGTTTCATCGGCCATTTTTACTGAAGCACAACCACCGGTCAGAGCAAACAATGCCAGCAATGCGGTGAACGTTAACTGCTTGAACATCCTGTATCTCCCTAGTTTGTGATGAATCCAAGACGGTATCGGCCGATACGAAAAAAGATCTAGGCTGCATCCAATAAAACCTTTAAGTCCTACGGTGTCAGCGTGCGCGTCAGCGACTCAACAAACGCCTTGACCATCGGTAACTTCTGATCCTCGCGCTGCACCACCACACTTCTCGATCAAGCTACAGGTTCCCCACACCTACGTTCTCAGTAAACAAATGAAACAAAGGGAAAGCGGAGCATGTCATTTCGGAAACGTCCCACAGCCAGAGTTTTAGCTTCCCGGTAGGGTCCATGTTCCCCAACGACAGGTCGGGATTACCCCAAGGATGAAAAAAACATGAATAACAAGGCAGTCATCGTTTTCAGTGGCGGACAAGACTCAACAACCTGCTTGATCCATGCATTGAAAATGTATGATGAAATACACTGTATTACGTTTGATTACGGCCAGCGTCATCGCGCGGAAATTGAAGTTGCGCAACAGCTTTCGGCGAAGCTTGGCGTCACGGTGCACAAGGTGCTCGACACTTCATTATTAAATGAGTTAGCGATCAGCAGCCTTACTCGCGATAGCATCCCAGTACCAACCTCTTCCAGTTCAGGGGAGAGCCTGCCAAACACTTTCGTTCCCGGTCGAAATATTCTGTTTTTAACGCTGGCGTCTATTTATGCATATCAAGTTGGCGCCACGACTGTAATCACAGGCGTTTGTGAAACCGACTTTTCAGGCTATCCGGATTGTAGGGATGAGTTCATCAAGGCTATGAATAAAGCCGTTGAATTGGGGATGAACTATAAGTTACGAATTGAAACACCGCTCATGTGGCTGAACAAGTCTGAAACTTGGGCCTTGGCCGATCTTCATGGAAAGCTTGAATTGATTCAGCACCACACACTGACTTGCTACAACGGAATAAAAGGCAGTGGATGTGGTGACTGTGACGCCTGCAATCTTCGAGCAAAAGGCTTGAATGAGTATCTCGAAAACAAATCAACGGTGATGAAAAGCCTGAAAGAAAAACTGCAAATTAAATAGCGTTTAGCAGTGCAGGGGAAACCCACCCCTGCCTTTACGCAGCCTATGTTCCAGCCACATACCTCTTAAATAAGGACCTTGCCCCATACGCAGGCAACACGTTAAAAATAGCGAAACACATTTTTATGGCGACCTGGACATAAACGATACTAAGTATCTCCGCATTCGCCATCGTGCCGTAAAACGCAATAAAACAAAAAATAAAACTGTCTATTATCACTGCAAAAAACGTACTTAAAAACACACGCAAAAATAATAGCCTTGCATTCGTAAGCTCCTTTATTTTGCTCAGTAAAAAAGAATTTACATACTCAGAAAAAATAAAAGACACAGAGGACGCTACCAACACCGAGGACACGTGCGTCATGACTTCGCTGTAAGGCGCATCAAGCTTCCAACCTGACAAGCCGGGAAGATAGCTGGTCGTACTCAGCAGAATAGTAATGAACGAATTACTTGCGAAAGCAAATAAAATGGCTTTTCTTGCCAATCTGAGGCCATAAAACTCATTTAACATATCGACTATTAAAAATGTCAGCGGATACAGAAAAACTCCGGGAGTTACGACAACACCAAGCGACTCGACATACACAAGCTTTGTCGCGGCAATGTTAGTGAAAATATATAGCGCAAAAAGCAGTAGATTGAGAGCGACATAAACCATCCACGACCTTTCATGCCGATCATTTACCTCATACGCCGTCAACGCAGCCCCGCCAGAATAAAACTTCCTGTACACCGACTTCATCTCTAACCTGCTTAAATCATCCACTATTTCACTTTTTAACAACTCATCGAGCTTCACTTTTATGACCTTCCCCGTTGAGACAATCATGACAACGGCAAGACCCTTACTATTCTCGAACCCTAACAACTTATACCTTTTGTTTTCCGAAACACTATCCATTGAACCTCTCCTCCATTACCTCCCCAATTACAAGAACAACATCAGAGCAACAGCAAGGTTCACTGCTTATGGACAACCGTTTCGTCGTTTTGTCGTACACCAACTTTTCTTTACTGCCACTCGGCAAGCCCTTCTTAACTATTAACAAATCCCCCGACTCATTCACACCTCTAATTTCATTTTCCAGAAGCACACCGATTAAATTGCAGGCCGTACCGAAGTAGTAAGTCAGCGGATGGGTTGCGACCAACTCGCCAATCCTCTTACCAAGACTCCGCTCAAGCAAGCTCTCTTTAATGATAGGGACGGCTGCGGGGTTCATATTGCCCTGCAAAGATACGCTACTTTCTATGATTTCCCTTTCTTCAAAATCAACAGTCTCTATCTCCTTATAAGAGACACCAAAAAAATCAGAAATTTTGCGAATTGTAGATTGCTGAACATTCACAACCCTCCCTTCCAGAATGTTATATATCGTAGTCCGGGTTAACCCACTCGCATTGCACAAAGACAGTTGCGTTTCACCACGACTCCTTATCAAATATTTAATATTATTCTTCAAATTTTCTGTTTTTTCTTTCTTATACATTAAATATCAACCACTTATTACTTGAGCCAACTGCACCCTTGCTGAAACTACAGAGGCGCCGCTGTGAGGCACCAGCATCCTACACCTCTAGGAGTTACACAAAAATTAATGCCGCGAACATGACAAACAATCGTTAAATAATATTTCAATCCGATTCTTTGAATGCCATTCTGTTGTTATCAACCTCTCAACTTGGCGAAACGTCTTACATCCATTTCTTACAGCAAACTCCTACATAACTCGCCTGACAAGAAATGAATCATTTAATTGCGCAGATGTTCATTTATTTGATTAATTAAATAGAATTTTCTGGTAATAAATCTATCGATCCACTCTCCTTTGCACGCCACCAATCAATCTTGGCTTACTGCATGGGGTTAGTGGTTTCTTAAATCTTGAAGGAAATTCCAATATGAAAAAGATCCCCCCTACCCCCTCGGGTTCTCAAAATCCATCATCCGACAACACTATCGATTTACCCAAGCTCTCCGAAATCACCGAACGCCGCGTCAGCGCCCGCCTGCGCCATCCAGACCGCCCCGACCCTGTCAGCCACGTTTTCACCATTGTCCCGAGTGCCGACACGGAATCCCTGCTCTGTCACGCCTGCGAAACCCTTGCCTCGCTGAATGTCATGAGCACCGATCTGGCCGGCGAACTGGAAGGCTCGCGCCGCAATGTGGCGTTGGCAATCCAGCAACTGGCCGTGTTGGGGGAATTATTGGTCAATCGGGTGCTAGACAAACTGGACCTGTCCGATGGGTCATCCGCAGCTCCGTCAAACAGCCAATGCTGAGAAGTACCGTTCTGCTACCAAATGGAGGTTTTTTGTCATGGATCGATACATGCCTATTACCGGCATCGACTGCACCATCGCATCGTTGGTGATCGACACCGAAGCGCCACTGGACGTGTTGCACGAAACCGCGGCCTACCGCATTCGCACCGCGACCCAACTGCTGGAAAGTTTCGCGTTTAGCGAGGGCGTTTACAGTGAGCTGGCGCGGGTGTTGGTGACTTCATTGCGCGATGGCTGCAATTTGATGGATGTCATTGGTCGACGATTGCAGGTGCAGGTCACGGTGTAGTGCCTGGTAAAGAAAAACGGGTGACCTCACTGGGGTCACCCGTAGTTACGGCTTCAAAGGCTCTACCTTACGCGTCAACAACTCCACAAACGCCTTGGCCATCGGCGACTTCTGATCCTTGCGCTGCACCAGCCACACCGCCGAAATTGCCTCCGGATCGAGCAACGGCCGATACACCACACCATCGATACGCATCCGCTGATAAGACGCCGGCAACACCGACACACCCAAACCCGCCGCTACCAGCCCGATGATGGTCATCGCCTCGCCAGCCTCCTGGGCAAAATGCGGGCTGAAGCCGGCGTCCCGCGCCAGGCTGAGCAGTTGTGCGTACAGACCGCTGCCATAGCTGCGCGGAAAAAATACGAACGGCTCGAGGGCCAGGGCGGACAGGAACAGACCTTCTTCACTGCCATCCACCAGCGGATGCTTGGAGCTGAGCACCGCCACCAACGGCTCACGCATCAATTCCACAACGCTGAGCGAGTCCGGCAAGCCCAGCGGTCGCATGATGCCGACCTCGATCGACTCGTCCACCAGCGCATCGGCCACTTGGGTGCTGCTCATCTCCCGCAGGTTCAGGTGCACCGCCGGGAAGCGCTGGCGAAATGAGAAAATCGCCTGGGGAATGGTCGAGTTGAACGGCGCCGACGAGGTGAAGCCGATCTTCAGTTCACCCAATTCACCGAGTTGTGCCCGCCGAGCCACGTCCGCCGCTTTGTCGACCTGAGCCAGCGCCAGTCGCGCCTCTTCCAGAAACAGCCGACCGGCCTCACTCAACTCGACCCGACGATTGGTCCGCTCGAACAGACGCGCCCCCACTTCCTGCTCCAGCGCCTGAATCTGCTGGCTCAGCGGCGGCTGCGAGATGCCCAGCACCTGGGCGGCGCGGCCAAAATGCAGCTCTTCGGCGACGGCAATGAAGTAGCGCAGGTGACGCAATTCCATGAAAACTCCATTAGGTCGTTAAACCTATCAAACAGGTCGAACAATATATTGGATAGAAACATTAGCCAGCTATATGATTTTTTCATTGCCTGACCGGCTGCGTCCTCCGAGGTCCGAAGTGAAAACTGCTGTCGCCCCACTCGCCCATGAAATCCCGCCCGCCGCGCTGAATGATGTCGTCGCTGAACGCAACGAGATCTACATCGAGAAAGGCACACCGATGTTTATGCGCACGGTGCTGGCGCTGTTCTCCGGCGGCTTCGCGACCTTTGCCCTGCTCTACTGCGTGCAGCCGATGATGCCGCTGCTGTCCCGCGAGTTTTCCATCAATGCGGCCCAGAGCAGCCTGATCCTGTCGGTCGCCACCGGCCTTCTCGCCATCGGCTTGCTGATCACCGGCCCCATCTCCGATCGCATCGGGCGTAAACCGGTGATGGTCGCCGCACTGTTCGCCGCCGCACTCTGCACCATGGCCAGTGCGATGATGCCGAGCTGGCAAGGCGTGCTGGTGATGCGGGCGCTGGTCGGGCTGTCGCTGAGCGGTCTGGCGGCGGTGGCAATGACTTACCTGAGTGAAGAAATTCACCCGCAGCACATCGGCCTGGCCATGGGCTTGTACATCGGTGGCAACGCCATCGGCGGCATGTGTGGACGCTTGATCGTCGGGGTGCTGATCGACTTCGTCAGCTGGCACACGGCAATGCTGGTCATCGGCAGCCTGGCGCTGATTGCCGCCGCGGTGTTCTGGAAAATCCTGCCCGAGTCGCGCAATTTCCACGCCCGCTCGCTGCACCCGCGTAGCCTGCTCGACGGCTTCACCATGCACTTTCGCGACGCCGGCCTGCCGCTGCTGTTTGTCGAAGCGTTCGTGCTGATGGGCGCGTTCGTTACCCTGTTCAACTACATCGGCTATCGCCTGCTGGCCGAGCCGTATCACATGGACCAGGCCCTCGTCGGGCTACTCTCGGTGGTGTACCTATCGGGCATCTACAGCTCGGCGAAAATCGGCGCCCTGGCCGACCAGCTCGGCCGGCGCAAAGTGCTCTGGGCAACCATTGTGGTGATGCTCGCGGGCCTTGCGTTGACGATGTTTACGCCCCTGCCAGTAGTGATCTTCGGCATGCTGGTCTTCACCTTCGGCTTCTTCGGCGCGCATTCGGTGGCCAGCAGCTGGATCGGTCGTCGCGCGACCAAGGCCAAGGGGCAGGCAACGTCGTTGTACCTGTTCAGCTATTACGCCGGGTCGAGTATCGCGGGGACGGCGGGCGGCATGGCCTGGCATCTGGGTGGCTGGAACGGGATCGGGCTGTTCATCAGCGCATTGCTGGTGATTGCGCTGTTGGTGGCGTTGAAATTGGCGAAGTTACCGCCGTTGGAGAATTTGAAAGCTTAAGGCTGCGATCTTTTGATCTTGATGCAAAAACGCCCGGCAAATGCCGGGCGTTTTTTATCGGGCGACGATCACTCGTGATACTGCGCCGACAGCTCATGCACCGCGCGCAAGAAAGCGCCTGCGTGCTCCGGATCGACTTCCGGCGTAATGCCATGGCCGAGGTTGAACACGTGGCCACTGCCCTTGCCGTAGCTGGCGAGGATCCGGCCGACTTCGGCGCGGATGGCTTCTGGCTTGGCGTAAAGCACGGTCGGGTCCATGTTGCCTTGCAGGGCGACTTTGTTGCCGACGCGTTGACGGGCCTCACCGATGTCGCAAGTCCAGTCCAGACCCAGCGCATCAGCGCCGGCGTCGGCGATGCTTTCCAGCCATAGGCCGCCATTCTTGGTGAACAGGATGACCGGCACTTTGCGGCCTTCGTGCTCGCGGATCAGGCCACTGACGATTTTGCGCATGTAGGCCAGGGAGAATTCCTGATACGCCGCCGCCGAGAGATTGCCGCCCCAGGTGTCGAAGATCTGCACCGCTTGCGCGCCGGCCAGGATCTGGCCATTGAGGTACGAGGTGACCGACTGCGCGAGCTTGTCCAGCAGCAGGTGCATGGCTTGCGGGTTGTCGTAGAGCATGGCCTTGGTCTTGCGGAAGTCTTTCGACGAACCGCCTTCGACCATGTAGGTGGCCAGGGTCCATGGGCTGCCGGAAAAACCGATCAGCGGCACGCGGCCGTTCAGTTCGCGGCGGATGGTGCTGACTGCGTCCATCACATAGCCGAGGTCTTTCTGTGGATCAGGAATCGGCAAGGCTTCGATGTCAGCCAGGGTGCTGACGACCTTCTTGAAGCGCGGACCTTCGCCGGTCTCGAAGTACAGGCCTTGGCCCATGGCATCGGGGATGGTCAGGATATCGGAGAACAGGATCGCCGCATCCAGTTGCGGATAGCGGTCGAGCGGTTGCATCGTGACTTCGCACGCGAACGCCGGGTTCATGCACAGGCTCATGAAGTCACCGGCCTTGGCACGGCTGGCGCGGTATTCAGGCAGGTAGCGGCCGGCCTGGCGCATCATCCACACGGGGGTGACGTCTACGGGTTGCTTGAGCAGGGCGCGGAGGAAACGGTCGTTCTTCAGGGCAGTCATGTCGGCATCCGGAAAAAAAGTGCGGGCATTTTCTCAGAGCGCGACGCAAAAGGCACGAATGCAGGTCAGCCTTTTGTCTATCGGGTCAATTTGTCGCAATGATTTCGTTGGTTTCAGCAACAACCGGAAACCAATGTGGGAGCGGGCTTGCTCGCGAAAGCGGTGTGTCAGTCAATACATCAGGTGACTGATACAAAGCATTCGCGAGCAAGCTCGCTCCCACATTTTTGATCGCATTTCAGGTTGAAATGTAATCAGACGCCCAGGTAATCGAGGATCCCTTCGGCGGCATTGCGGCCTTCGAAGATCGCCGTTACCACCAGGTCGGAACCGCGCACCATGTCACCACCGGCGAAGATTTTCGGGTTGCTGGTCTGGTGCTTGTACTGACCTTGTTCTGGTGCCACAACGCGGCCCTGGCTGTCGGTCTGGATGCTGAACTGATCGAACCACGACGCCGGGCTTGGACGGAAACCGAACGCGATGACCACGGCGTCGGCCGGGATGATCTCTTCGGAACCCGGGATCGGCTCGGGGCTGCGACGGCCACGGGCATCCGGCTCGCCGAGACGGGTCTCGACCACCTTCACGCCTTCGACCTTGTCTTCACCGACGATTGCGATCGGCTGGCGGTTGTAGAGGAATTTCACGCCTTCTTCCTTGGCGTTCTTCACCTCTTTGCGCGAACCCGGCATGTTCGCTTCGTCACGACGATAGGCACAGGTCACCGCCTTGGCGCCCTGACGAATCGAGGTACGGTTGCAGTCCATCGCCGTGTCGCCGCCGCCCAGCACCACCACCTTCTTGCCTTTCATGTCGACGAAATCTTCCGGCGACTTTTCAAAGCCCAGGTTGCGGTTGACGTTGGCGATCAGGAAGTCCAGCGCGTCGTGCACGCCTGGCAGGTCCTCGCCGGCGAAGCCGCCCTTCATGTAGGTGTAGGTGCCCATGCCCATGAAGACCGCATCGAATTCTTCGAGCAGTTGTTCCATGGTCACGTCCTTGCCCACTTCGGTGTTCAGGCGGAACTCGATGCCCATGCTGGTGAAGACTTCGCGGCGATTGCTCAGCACGGTCTTTTCCAGCTTGAACTCGGGAATGCCGAAGGTCAGCAGACCGCCGATTTCCGGGTTCTTGTCGAACACCACCGGCGTCACGCCGCCACGCACCAGCACGTCGGCACAGCCCAGGCCCGCAGGGCCCGCACCGATTACCGCAACACGCTTGCCGGTCGGCTTGACCTTGGACATGTCCGGGCGCCAGCCCATGGCGAACGCGGTGTCGGTGATGTACTTCTCGACCGAACCGATGGTCACCGCACCGAAACCGTCGTTGAGGGTGCAGGCCCCCTCGCACAGACGATCCTGAGGACACACCCGGCCGCAGACTTCCGGCAGGGTGTTGGTCTGGTGCGACAGCTCGGCGGCCTGGAGGATGTTGCCCTCGGCCACCAATTTGAGCCAGTTGGGAATGAAGTTGTGCACCGGGCACTTCCATTCGCAATACGGGTTACCGCAACCCAGGCAGCGGTGGGCCTGATCGGCCGACTGCTGGGGTTTGAACGGTTCGTAGATTTCCACGAACTCTTTCTTGCGTTGACGCAACAGTTTCTTCTTCGGATCCTTGCGCCCGACATCGATGAACTGGAAGTCGTTATTCAGACGTTCAGCCATAGTTAAAACCTCATCAAACTCTTCAGGCGCATATCACTGCGGGTTGGCACGGGTGCTGGAAAGCAACGATTTCAGGTTGGCAGCCTTGGGCTTGACCAGCCAGAAACGACGCAGATAGTCATCGAGGTTTTCAGCGAGGTTACGACCCCACTCGCTGTCGGTTTCCTCGACGTATTCGTTCAGCACGCGTTGCAAGTGGCTGCGATAGGCTTCCATCGCCTCACCGCTGATCCGCTGGATTTCCACCAGTTCGTGGTTGACCCGGTCAACGAAGGTGTTGTCCTGGTCGAGCACGTAGGCGAAACCGCCGGTCATGCCTGAGCCGAAGTTGTAACCGGTCTTGCCCAGAACGCAGACGAAACCACCCGTCATGTACTCGCAGCAGTGATCGCCTGTGCCTTCCACCACAGTGTGAGCACCGGAGTTACGCACCGCGAAACGCTCGCCCGCGGTGCCGGCGGCGAACAGCTTGCCGCCGGTGGCGCCATACAGGCAGGTGTTGCCGATGATGGCACTGTCCTGCGTCTTGTAGAGGCTGCCTTTCGGCGGAACGATGACCAGTTTGCCGCCGGTCATGCCTTTGCCGACGTAGTCGTTGGCATCGCCTTCCAGGTACATGTTCAGGCCACCGGCGTTCCAAACGCCAAAGCTCTGACCCGCCGTGCCTTTGAAGCGGAAGGTGATCGGCGCGTTGGCCATGCCCTGATTGCCGTGTTTGCGAGCGATTTCACCGGAAATCCGCGCGCCGATGGAACGGTCGCAGTTGCAGATATCCAGGGCGAAATCGGCACCGCTCAGGTCGTTGATCGCCGAGGTGGCCATGTCGACCATTTTCTCGGCCAGCAGGCCTTTGTCGAACGGCGGGTTGCGGTCGACCTGGCAGAATTGAGGCTTGTCTGCCGGGATGTGATCGCTGCCGAGCAACGGGGTCAGGTCCAGGTGGTTCTGCTTGGCGGTCTGGCCTTCGAGGACTTCCAGCAGATCGGTACGGCCGATCAGCTCTTCGAGGGAGCGCACGCCCAGCTTGGCCAGCCACTCACGGGTTTCTTCGGCGACGTAGGTGAAGAAATTCACCACCATGTCGACGGTCCCGATGTAGTGATCCTTGCGCAGCTTCTCGTTCTGAGTCGCGACGCCGGTGGCGCAGTTGTTCAGGTGGCAGATGCGCAGGTATTTGCAGCCCAGGGCGATCATTGGCGCGGTGCCGAAGCCGAAGCTTTCAGCGCCGAGGATCGCAGCCTTGATAACGTCGAGGCCGGTTTTCAGGCCGCCGTCGGTCTGTACCCGTACCTTGCCGCGCAGGTCGTTGCCACGCAGGGTCTGGTGGGTTTCGGCCAGGCCGAGTTCCCACGGTGCGCCCGCGTATTTGATCGAAGTCAGTGGCGATGCACCGGTGCCGCCGTCGTAGCCGGAGATGGTGATCAAGTCCGCGTAGGCCTTGGCCACACCGGCCGCGATGGTGCCGACGCCCGCTTCCGCCACCAGTTTCACCGAGACCAATGCCTTCGGATTGACTTGTTTCAGGTCGAAAATCAGCTGCGACAAGTCTTCGATCGAATAGATGTCGTGGTGCGGCGGTGGAGAAATCAGGGTCACGCCCGGCACTGCATAACGCAGTTTGGCGATCAGACCGTTGACCTTGCCGCCTGGCAGCTGACCACCTTCGCCGGGCTTGGCACCCTGGGCGACTTTGATCTGCAGCACTTCAGCGTTGACCAGGTATTCCGGGGTCACACCAAAGCGGCCTGTGGCGACCTGCTTGATTTTCGAGCTCTTGATGGTGCCGTAACGTGCCGGGTCTTCGCCGCCTTCGCCGGAGTTCGAACGCGCGCCGAGGCGGTTCATGGCTTCGGCCAGGGCTTCGTGAGCTTCCGGCGACAGAGCGCCCAGCGAAATACCAGCGGAGTCGAAGCGCTTGAGCACCGACTCCAGAGGCTCGACTTCGCTGATGTCCAGCGGCGTGTCGAGGGTCTTGACCTTGAGCAGGTCACGGATCATCGACACCGGGCGGTTATCCACCAGTGACGTGTATTCCTTGAACTTGCTGTAGTCGCCCTGCTGCACTGCGGCTTGCAAGGTGTTGACCACGTCCGGGTTGTAGGCGTGATATTCGCCACCGTGGACGAACTTCAACAGACCGCCCTGCTGGATCGGCTTGCGCGGGCTCCAGGCTTCGGCCGCCAGGGCTTTCTGCTCGGTTTCGATGTCGACGAAGCGTGCACCCTTGATGCGGCTTGGCACGCCACGGAAGCTCAGTTCGCAGACTTCTTCGGACAGGCCGATGGCTTCGAACAGCTGCGCACCGCGATACGACGTGATGGTCGAGATGCCCATCTTCGACAGGATCTTGAGCAGGCCCTTGGTGATGCCTTTGCGGTAGTTCTTGAACACCTCATAGAGGTCGCCCAGCACTTCACCGGTGCGGATCAGGTCGCCCAGCACTTCATAGGCCAGGAACGGGTAGACCGCCGAGGCGCCGAAACCGATCAATACCGCGAAGTGGTGCGGATCACGAGCGGTCGCGGTTTCCACCAGAATGTTGGAGTCGCAACGCAGGCCTTTTTCGGTCAGGCGGTGGTGCACGGCACCAGTCGCCAGCGAAGCGTGGATCGGCAACTTGCCCGGAGCAATGTGACGGTCACTCAGTACGACCTGGGTGCGACCGGCGCGAACGGCTTCTTCGGCCTGATCGGCGACGTTACGCACCGCGGCTTCGAGACCGACGCTCTCGTCATAGTTGAGGTCGATGATCTGACGCTCGAAGCCTGGGCGATCGAGGTTCATCAGCGAGCGCCACTTGGCCGGAGAAATGACCGGCGAGCTGAGGATCACGCGCGAGGCGTGTTCCGGCGACTCCTGGAAGATGTTGCGCTCGGCACCGAGGCAGACTTCCAGCGACATGACGATGGCTTCGCGCAGCGGGTCGATCGGCGGGTTGGTGACCTGCGCGAACTGCTGACGGAAATAGTCGTACGGCGTACGCACGCGCTGGGACAGCACGGCCATCGGCGTATCGTCGCCCATCGAGCCGACGGCTTCGTAGCCTTGCTCGCCCAGCGGACGCAGCACCTGGTCGCGCTCTTCGAACGTGACCTGGTACATCTTCATGTATTGCTTGAGCTGGTCGACGTCGTAGAACGCTGATCCGTGGTCGTTGTCTTCCATGGTCGCCTGAATGCGCAGGGCATTCTTGCGCAGCCATTGCTTGTACGGATGACGGGACTTCAAGCGGTTGTCGATGGCGTCGGTGTCGAGGATCTGACCGGTTTCGGTGTCCACGGCAAAGATCTGGCCCGGGCCGACACGCCCCTTGGCGATCACGTCTTCAGGCTGGTAGTTCCAGACACCGATTTCCGAGGCCAGGGTGATGAAACCGTTCTTGGTGGTCACCCAACGCGCCGGACGCAGGCCGTTACGGTCGAGCAGGCACACCGCGTAACGACCATCGGTCATTACCACGCCAGCCGGGCCGTCCCACGGTTCCATGTGCATCGAGTTGTATTCGTAGAACGCACGCAGATCCGGGTCCATGGTTTCAACGTTCTGCCACGCAGGCGGAATGATCATCCGCACGCCACGGAACAGGTCGATGCCACCGGTGACCATCAGCTCGAGCATGTTGTCCATGCTGGAGGAGTCGGAACCGACACGGTTCACCAGCGGGCCGAGTTCATCCAGATCCATCAGATCATTGGTGAACTTGGTGCGACGGGCCACGGCCCAGTTGCGGTTGCCGGTGATGGTGTTGATCTCGCCGTTGTGGGCAAGGAAACGGAACGGCTGCGCCAGCGGCCATTTCGGCAGCGTGTTGGTCGAAAAGCGTTGGTGGAACACGCAGATCGAAGTTTGCAGGCGCTGGTCGCTGAGGTCTGGATAGAAGGCGGTCAAATCCGCCGGCATCATCAGGCCTTTGTAAATAATGGTCTTGTGGGAAAAACTGCAGATGTAGTGATCGACATCGGCGGCGTTGGCCACGGACGAACGACGACGGGCGCTGAACAGCTTGATCGCCATGTCCTGATCGCTCAGGCCTTCACCACCGACGAACACTTGCTCGATCAGCGGCAGGCGCTCGAGGGCCAGGCGGCCGAGGACGCTGGTGTCGATCGGCACTTTGCGCCAGCCGACCAGGGTCAGGCCTTCGGCCAGGATTTCGCGGTTCATGTTCTCGCGAGCGGCTTCGGCTTTCACCGGATCCTGGTTGAAGAAGACCATGCCCACGGCATATTGCTTGGGTAGTTCGACGCCGAAGGTTTCCTGGGCGATGGCACGCAGGAACACATCCGGCTTTTGAATCAGCAGACCGCAACCGTCACCGGTCTTGCCGTCGGCGTTGATCCCACCGCGGTGGGTCATGCAGGTCAGGGCCTCAATGGCCGTTTGCAAAAGGGTATGACTGGGCTCGCCCTGCATATGGGCTATCAGGCCAAAACCGCAGTTATCCTTGAATTCATCTGGTTGGTACAGACCTGCTTTCATAGACACTTTCTCACCAGGCTGCCTCTTATCGAGGCAAATTTCTTTTCAATTCAACCAGTTACCATCCGCGCCGAACGTACGCCAGCTTTGCGGGGGCAAAAGGGAGGTCATTGTACACACCGACACAGAGGCTCACAAATTTGACGACGAAATGTCGCAAATCTATGTCGCATTTGTGAAAGGTTTAAAGCGATATGCTGTGCTAGTCAAAATTTTTTTAATTTTGACCGCAGCGACTCAAAGACTACTGTGACGCAGACACCACAAGGCACGCGGCCGCAGGGACTGTTGGCGGCATGCGCTTGTAGAAATTTTGAGGTGCTTGGAGAGGCGGCCTGGGTAAGGCCGCCGAATCTTCAGCGAGTTGTTGCCAGTTCCTGTTGGACGCTGGCGACAGTGCGAGGCCAAGGTTTACCAGCCTGAACCTTCGCTGGCAAGGCCTTGATGGCAGTAACGGCTGCATCGCGGTTGGCGAAGCTACCGTAGGTGATGACGTAAAGCGGCTTGCCGTTGAGCACTTTCTTGAAATAACGGTACTCGCCGCCCTGCTCTTTGACGAAGCTTTGCGCGGCCGATTCGGAGCTGGTGCCGAGGATCTGCACCACGTAGTTACCCGGCGCCTGGCCTGCATACCAGCTGCCACCGGCGGCTTTGGCCACGGTGGCTGGCTTCTCGACAGGTTTGGCCACGACAGCCGGCTTGGCGGGCGCTGGAGCCGGTTTGGCAGCCGGCGCAGGGGCTGGCTTAGCCACAGGCGCTACTGGCTTGGCAGTCGCGACCTGAGTCGGGACAGGCGTCGGTTTGGCGGCCGGTGTTGGCGCTGGCCCCGCTGGAACGCCAGCCGGCGGCGCGGTGGTGGTCACGGTCGGCGGTGTAGCGCTGGAGCCTTCGACCGGTACGCCATCATCGCCTTCGGTAATGCCACCAGCCGCTTCGGCCAACGGACCGCGCATCACTGGCTGCGAGTTACCGACCAACGGTAATGGCATCGGCTGCGTATTACCGGCGAACTCCACGGCGGGAGCACCTCCGCTGTTAGGTTTTGGCGTGCCCTGGCCCAACGGCAGTTGTGCCTGTTCGTTGGCAGGCGCGCCGGTGGTCGGTGCTTTGTTGCGACCCGGCATCAACCAGGCGGCGGCTACCGCGACCACGACGACGGCGGAAATCGCCAATACGTGTTTCTTCGGCATGTTGAACCCCATACTTGGACGCTTGACCGCTGAGCGGCTGGCAATCATGGCTTCGATCATTGCATCGCGGGCGACCTGGTTGATGTTGCCAGGCCAACCGTCGGAGCTTTCGTGAATATCAGAGATCTGATCCGCGGTGAAAAGTTCGATTCCCCGGCCAGCACCTTCGAGACGCTGATCCAGATATTCGCGGGTTTCTTCTTCGGTGTAGGGCTGCAATTCGATGACGTGAAAACGCTCTTCCTCGAGGCTCAGCGCATCAAGTTGAGCAATCAGCGAGGACTCACCGAACAGGAATACGTGCGGACGACCTTCAGGGGCACCGGCAGCCAGGGCCAGCAGAGCCTCCAGCGCGGACTCGTCAAGTTGCTCGGCGTCGTCCACCAGCAAATAGACTTCCTGCCCCGTAAGTGCAAGCTGCACCACTTGAGCCAGGATCGCGCCGATCTCGGCCTGGGCAACGTCCAGCGCCTGAGCCACTTGATTCAGCACACCAGCCGCATCGCCGGCGCCACGGGCGGAAACCACCACGCTCTGCACTGACTGTTTGTTGGTGCTGGCCACCAAGGCCTGGCGCAACAGGGTTTTACCGCTGCCTTGCGGACCGGTGACCACCAGCAGCAACTGGCTGTAGCGAGCCAGGTGGTGTAACTGGCCCAGCACCGGCTTGCGCTGGGCCGGAAAGAATTTGAAGCCAGGCACCCGTGGAGCAAAAGGGTCATGACTTAACTGGTAATGGCCGAGGAAAGCCTCGTCGGCATGCAAACTAGTCATCGGGATCTTATTAACCTTTAAGCTGAGCCAGGGCGCGGTAATCCGCTCCCAGCGTGGCCTGTAAAACCTCTTTCGGATAATCGTCGGTCACCACTGCTTCGCCCATGTGGCGCAGCAGCACCAGGCGTAAACGACCGTCGATCACTTTCTTGTCAATTGCCATGTGTTCGAGAAAATCGGCTTCGGTCATCTCTTCCGGCGGGATGACCGGCAAGCCGGCGCGCTGGAACAGGCGAATACCACGATCACGCTCCGCTTCGCTGATCCAGCCCAGGCGCGCTGACATTTCCAGAGCCATTACGGTGCCAGCAGCGACCGCTTCACCATGCAACCAGACACCATAGCCCATATGGGTTTCGATCGCGTGACCAAAGGTATGGCCCAGATTCAACGTGGCACGCACGCCGGTCTCTTTCTCGTCGGCACCCACCACCGCAGCCTTGGCCGCGCAGGAGCGTTCGATGGCGTAAGTCAGGGCGGTCTGGTCCAGGGCGCGCAGGCGATCGACGTTTTCTTCGAGCCAGGTCAGGAATGGTTCGTCGCAGATCAGCCCGTACTTGATGACTTCCGCCAGCCCGGCAGACAGTTCGCGGGCCGGCAGAGTGTTGAGGGTGGCGGTATCGATCAGCACCACGTTGGGCTGATAGAAAGCGCCGACCATGTTCTTGCCCAGCGGATGATTGATCCCGGTCTTGCCGCCCACCGAAGAATCGACTTGCGACAGCAACGTGGTCGGCACCTGGATGAAATCGACGCCCCGCTGGTAGCAGGCGGCCGCAAAACCGGCCATGTCACCGATCACACCGCCACCGAGGGCGATCACCGTGGTGCGGCGGTCGTGCCGAGCAGTCAGCAGGCCATCGAAAATCAGTTGCAGGGTTTCCCAGGTCTTGAAGGCTTCGCCGTCGGGCAGCACCACGGAAATGACCGAGAACTGCGCCAGACTGCGGGTCAGACGCTCGAGGTAGAGCGGCGCGACAGTCTCGTTGGAGATGATCGCCACCTGCCGCCCGCGGATATGCGGGGCCAGCAGCTCAGGCTTATCCAACAAACCTTCGCCAATATGAATCGGGTAGCTGCGCTCGCCTAGATCGACCTTGAGTGTCTGCATGTGTCCCCACAGTGAAGATGGAATCAGGCGTCCTGCCTTGAGTTTACGAATTCCATGGCGTCTGCTGGTGTGACGCCGTCCGGTAGCCATCCGCCACAACCTTGAGCGACTGCGACAGGACGCCGAGGATAGCGCATTTCGCCTCGAGCATTAACGGGGCGGCAGTTGCTGCAAGCGTTCGAGAATATCGAGCACCACCATCCGCGGCGGCCGCTCATCGGTTTCCACCACCAGGTCGGCGATTTCCCGATACAGCGGGTCACGGATCGCCAGCAAGTCCCGCAGGGTCTTGGCCGGATCGGCGGTACGCAGCAGTGGCCGATTGCGATCGCGAGCCGTTCGGCCCACTTGCTGCTCGACAGACGCGTGCAGATAGACCACCCGACCACCGGCGTGCAGCGCCCGACGATTGGCCTCGCGCATTACCGCTCCGCCACCGGTCGCCAACACCACGCCGTCGGACGCGCACAGCTCGGCAATCATCGCCTGCTCGCGGTCACGAAAGCCCGGTTCGCCTTCCTTATCGAAAATCCACGGGATATTGGCGCCCGTGCGCAATTCAATTTCCTTATCGGAATCTTTGAACGGCAGGCGCAGCTCTTTGGCCAGCAACCGGCCGATGGTGCTTTTTCCAGCCCCCATCGGTCCAACAAGAATCAAATTTCGCACAGAATCAATGACTCACAGCAATCGCCTGATTGTTCATGATACGCGGAGTGAGAAATACCAGCAGCTCGGATTTTTTCTCCGAAACCACGTCACGCCGGAAAAGGCGGCCAAGATACGGCACATCACCGAGAAATGGCACCTTATCTACAACCTTGCTCTGAGTATTTGAGAAAACCCCACCAATCACGATGGTCTCGCCGTCGTTGACCAATACCTTGGCGTTGACCTCGTTTTTCTTGATCGGCGGTACATCCTGCACTTTGTTCAGGTAGTCCGGTTCGTCCTTGGTGACCTTGACCTCCATGATGATGCGGTTGTCCGGGGTGATCTGCGGCGTCACTTCCAGGGACAGCGAGGCTTCCTTGAACGACACTGAAGTGGCACCGCTGGAGCTGGCTTCCTGATAGGGGATTTCGGTGCCCTTGAGGATTTTCGCGGTTTCCTTGTCAGACGTGACCACCTTGGGCTGCGAGACGATTTCCCCGTTGCCGGTTTTTTCCATGGCCGTCAGCTCAAGGTCCAGCAGCACATTGTCGGTAATGAAGGCGATGCCGATCCCCGAGGTGTTGGATGAGGCCCCCAGGTCGACGAACGGCGAGTTGGTGCTGGTGCTGCCCGGCGTGCCAACGGTGGTCGAAGAGCCGTTAACCCCGGAGCCGTTCCAGTTACCCTTCTGCACCGAACCGCCCCAGCGCACGCCGAGGCTTTTGTCGTAATCGACGTTGGCTTCAACGATGCGCGCCTCGATCATCACCTGACGCACCGGAATATCCAGCTGTGCAACGATGCGACGCAGTTCGTCGAGGCGGTCCTGGGTCTGGTAGGCAATGATGTTGTTGGTCCGCTCATCAACAGTGATTGAACCACGCTCGTCGACTTTCGCCTCGGCACTGGTCACCGACTGGAACAGCTTGGCGATATCGGCAGCCTTGGCGTAGTTGACCTGCAACAGCTCGCGACGCAGAGGCGCCAGTTCGGCGATTTGCTTCTGCGACTCCAGCTCCTGACGCTCCCGGGCGGCGATTTCATCGGCCGGCGCCACCAGCAGCACATTGCCGATCTTGCGTTTATCCAGGCCTTTGGTTTTCAGCACCAGATCCAGCGCCTGATCCCACGGCACATTCTGCAGGCGCAACGTGATGCCGCCCTGTACGGTGTCACTGGCCACCAGATTGAGGTTGGTGAAATCGGCGATCAGCTGCAGCACCGAGCGCACATCAATGTCCTGGAAATTTAGCGAGAGCTTTTCGCCGCTGTAGGCAAAACGTTCGGCGTTGCGTTTTTGCAAGTCATCGACCGTCATAGGCCGAACGCTGATGGTCAGTTTGTTATCGGTCTGATAGGTCGAATAATCGAAGGCGCCGCCGGGCTCGATGCTGATGACAGCCCGATCGCCCGTGGCGCTGGCATTGACGAACTGCACCGGGGTAGCGAAATCCTTGACGTCGAGGCGTACGCGCAACCGTTCAGGCAATTGGGTCTTGGTGAAGGCGACGATGATCTTGCCATCGCGCTCCTGGATATCCGGGGCGATGGAGGGATCCGACAGATCGATAACCACGTTGCCTTCACCCTGGGTGCCACGCTGGAAATCCACGCCACGGATGGCTTTGCCCACGGGAGCACTGGCTCTGGCGGGCGCGGGTACCGCCGTGGCCGCGCGTGGTGCGCTGGCAATCGGTTTGGACGCCTTGTTGCCGGCCGCCTGCCCGACAACCACAAACAGATTGTTGCCTTCGACACGTGCGTTATACGGAGTCAGTTGAGTCAGACCAATGATCAGCCGCGTGCGGTCCTTGGCTTCCACCACCGTGGCGCTGCGAGCATTGCCGCCGCCCAGGTCACGACTCTTGTTCGCCAGCTGGCTGGTAACTCCCGGCAGGTCCAGCGCAATCCGCGCAGGCTGCTCCGTCGTATAGCCATGCGGCTGCGGTGGTGGCCCGTCGAACGACAACTTCAGCTCGACACGGTCACCAGGCAGCGCCGCGACATCCAGCGCTTTGAGGTTGGCCGCCTGTACCAACGGCGACAGAAACGCTATCCATAGCGAAAGACCGAAGGTTGAGAAAATCCTGTTCATTGTTCGAGTTCCACTATGAGTGCTCTTTCAAAGGGATGGTCCGCGGCCGCTCCAGCCAGGCGCCTTCGCCGTCGGGAACGATTTCGACCACATCGACTTGCGAAGCGCTGATGGCGACGATCCGCCCATCATTACGTCCCAGGTAATCGCCGACTTTCAGCCGATGCACACCACCCGCCCCACGCAGCAGCGCAAAGGAGCCAGAGGCATTGGAGATTGTGCCGACCATTTCAAATTGCTCGATGTTGAAACCTTCGAGGTACTGCTTGACCCGGTTGGGGTCGGGCTTGACGTTGCGCGAGCCGTGCTTCTGGCCGGCCAGATCGACTCTGACCTGACGGGAGAACGGGCTGCGCAGGTTGGCAGCGCTGTAGGTGAATGTCGGATAAGACTGGAACGTCGGCGTTGGCTCAATCTTGCCGGGCGCTCGCAGACGCACTTCGTTCAGGTAGGCGTCGATATCGCTGAAACCATTGTCACCGCCACAACCAGCCAGGACGACCAGACACATAACCATCGACAGGCAACGAATCGGGCTCATTTCTGCAACCCCTTGTCGTTGTAGCGGTAGGTCTTGGCAAGGATGCTCATGCGCAACTTCGGACCGCCATCGCGATTGGCTGGCACCAGGTCGAAATCATGCAGGGTGACGATCCGCGGCAGCCCCGCCACACCACTGACGAACGTGGCCAGGTCGTGATAGGCGCCGGTGACGGTGATCTGGATAGGGAGCTCGATGTAGAACTGCTGGGTGACCTCCGGGAGCAGCTTGATCTCTTCGAACTCAAGGCCGCTGCCCAAGCCAGTGCGGGTGATGTCCTCCAGCAGGCCGGGCACTTCGGTGTCGCTGGGCAGTTGCCGTAATAGCATGCCGAAGGAGTTCTCCATTTCCTTCATCTGCTGGGTATACAACTCAAGATTGGCCGCCATGTGGGCCTTGGTCGCGAACTGCTCCTTGAGCGTCGACTCCTCCTCTCGCTTGAGTTCGAGGTGGTCTTGCAGGTCGCTGATCAAGAAGCTGTAGCCCAGGGCCAGCACCAGAACCATAAGCAGGACACTCGCCAGGACCTTGATCGCCGCCGGCCAGGAACCCATGTTGTTGGTGTCCAGATCGTTGATGTCGATCTGGCGCAACCCTTCGAGCCATTCGGACGGCTTCATTTAGCCACCCCCACAATTGCCGGCTGAGTCTGACGGACGGTCAACTGGAAAACATTGGCCTGATCCAGCTGACCGGCGGTGGTCGCTTTGACCTCGGTGAGATTGGGCGCATCGAACCAGTCGGACGCATCAAGATTGCGCATCAAATCCGAAACGCGATTGTTGGACTCTGCCGCGCCGGTGATGGATAAGGTTTTGCCGACCATCTTCACTTCGGTGAAGTACACGCCGTCCGGCAAAGTGCGCGCCAACTGGTCGAAGATCCTCCCACTGATAGGCCGATTGCCTTGCAGGTCCTGGATGATGCGCATGCGCTCGACGAGTTGCTGGCGACGCGCCTTGAGGTCGCTGATCTGTTTGATCCGCTCGTCGACCACGGCAATCTGTTTGGCAATGTAATCGTTGCGGGCAACTTGCCGATCAATGGCGCCGTTAATCACCTGGTCCGTGATCAGCAACGCCCCGACCGAGCCCACCAGCACACCGACCAACGCCAGCAAAAAGCGTTTGCGACGCGCTTCGCGCAACTCTTCACGCCAGGGTAAAAGATTGATCCGTGCCATCAGTCGAAACTCCTGAGGGCCAGCCCGCAGGCGATCATCAGTGCTGGCGCATCGCTGGCCAGGGCACCGGCGTTGACCTTGCTGCCAAGAGTCATGTTGGAGAACGGATTGGCGACCTGGGTCGGCGTACCCAGGCGCTGCTCGATCAACCGATCCAGCCCTGGGACCGAGGCAGTGCCGCCGGCCAGGAGAATGTGATCGACCGAGCTGTATTGGCCGGAGGCAAAGAAAAACTGCAATGAGCGCGATACTTGTTGCACCAACGCATCCCGAAACGGCTGCAAGACCTCACTGACGTAATCGTCCGGCAAACCACCCTGTTTCTTCGCCAACCCTGCCTGCTCGACCGTCAGGCCATAACGGCGCTGGATTTCTTCCGTCAGTTGTCGGCCGCCGAACAATTGTTCGCGGGTGTAGATGATCCGCCCATTGTTCAACACGCTCAGGGTGGTCATGGTGGCGCCGATATCGACCACCGCCACGGTCAGATGCTCCTGAGAGGCGGCCAGCTGGGTTGCCAGCAAGCCGAACGATCGCTCCAGGGCATAGGCTTCGACATCGACTACTCGCGCGGTCAGCCCGGCCAGGGCCAGGGCCGCTTCACGAACCTCGACGTTTTCCTTGCGACAGGCGGCCAGCAGCACATTGACCCGCTCGGGGTTGCGCACTGACGCGCCCTGTACCTCGAAGTCGATCGCCACTTCATCCAGCGGATAAGGGATGTACTGATCAGCCTCGATCTTCAGCTGGTTTTCCATCTCGTCGTCGGAAAGACCGGCGTCCATCTCGATGGTCTTGGTGATCACCGCCGAGCCGGCCACCGCCACAGCGACATTCCTCTGGCTGGTTTTGGCCTTGAGCAGCACCCGCGCAAGAGCCTGCCCCACGCCTTCAAGCTCGGCGATATTTTTTTCGACCACGGCACTGGCGGGCAGCGGTTCGACCGCATAGGCCTCGACCCGGTACCGATCGCCCTGGCGGCTTAATTCCAGCAGCTTCACCGACGTAGAGCTGATGTCGATCCCCAAAAGCGCACTGGTTTTTTTATTGAAGAGTCCTAGCACTAGCAATTCCCTATGACTATCCGTGAGTTACGGACTCTGTAATATCCATTGCGTTCAATACCCCCCGTCTTGACAGAAGCGCAAATGACGCTCCCGGCGGAAAAATGCTTATAATGCCGAGCGTTTTTCCGCTTTCACTGCAAGCGCGGGTCATTCTCTTTATAGCCTGAACCCTGATGCCTAATTCATTCTTTGCCCTGGATATCCAAAAGCCTTGATTCGTCTGCTGAAATTTTTCGGTTGGTCCATCGTCGCCGTTTTCTGCGGACTGCTCCTGGGTCTGAGCGGCGCCTTTCTTTACCTTAGCCCTGGATTGCCATCCGTGGAGGCGCTGAGAAGTATTCAGTTGCAGATTCCTTTGCGGGTGTACAGCAGCGACAACAAGTTGATCGCAGAATTTGGCGAAATGCGCCGTACGCCGATCCGTTTCGCCGACATTCCCCCCAATTTCATCAATGCGTTACTAAGTGCTGAAGACGACAATTTCGCCAACCACTATGGCGTCGATCCCAGCAGCCTGATGCGTGCCGCCACCCAGCTGGTAAAGAGCGGACACATTCAGTCCGGCGGCAGCACCATCACCATGCAGGTGGCGAAGAACTTCTTCCTGAGCAGCGAACGCAGCTTCTCGCGCAAGACCACCGAAATCCTCCTGGCTCTGCAGATCGAACGACAGCTGACCAAGGACGAAATCCTCGAGCTGTACGTCAACAAGATTTACCTGGGCAACCGCGCCTATGGCATCGAGGCAGCGGCGCAGGTGTATTACGGCAAGTCGATTCGTGACGTCAGCCTGGCGCAGATGGCGATGATCGCCGGTCTGCCAAAAGCCCCGTCGCGCTTCAACCCGCTGGCCAACCCGGCCCGCAGCAAGGAGCGTCGCGACTGGATCCTGGGGCGCATGTACAAGCTCGGCAAGATCACCGAAGCCGACTACACCGCGGCGATCAACGAACCGCTGAACGCCAGCTACCATGTGCCGACCCCGGAAGTGAACGCACCGTACGTCGCCGAAATGGCCCGCGCCGAAATGGTCGGTCGCTATGGCAGCGACGCGTACACCGAAGGTTTCCGCGTCACCACCACGGTGCCGAGCGATTTGCAGGAAATGGCCAACACCGCGGTTCATGAAGGCTTGATGACCTACGATCAACGGCACGGTTATCGCGGCCCCGAGTCACGCTTGCCGGGTAAAACCCGAGAGGCCTGGACCCTGGAACTGACCAAGCAGCGGACCATCAGCAGCCTGGAGCCGGCGATCGTGACCCAGGTCGACAAGAACGGCGTGCAGGTGCTGACCCGCACCGGCGAAGAACACGTTGCCTGGGACACCATGAAGTGGGCCCGTCCGTTCCTGAACACCAACAGCACGGGCGCCAATCCGAAGCAGCCGTCGGATGTCGCACAGGTCGGCGATCTGATTCGCGTACAACGCCAGCCAGACAACTCGCTCAAATTCAGCCAGATCCCACAAGCCCAGGGCGCACTGGTGTCCCTTGATCCGCAGAACGGTGCCATTCGTTCGCTGGTCGGCGGCTTCGCCTTTGAGCAGAGCAACTACAACCGCGCCATGCAGGCCAAGCGTCAGCCGGGCTCGAGCTTCAAGCCATTCGTCTATAGCGCCGCCCTGGACAACGGCTACACCGCCGCGAGCCTGGTGAACGACGCACCGATCGTGTTCGTCGACGAGTACCTGGACAAGGTCTGGCGCCCGAAGAACGACACCAACACCTTCCTCGGCCCGATCCGCATGCGTGAAGCGCTCTACAAGTCGCGCAACCTGGTATCGATCCGCCTACTGC
The DNA here is from genome assembly GCF_058148225.1 of Pseudomonas sp. DF5. Taxonomy (NCBI): domain Bacteria; kingdom Pseudomonadati; phylum Pseudomonadota; class Gammaproteobacteria; order Pseudomonadales; family Pseudomonadaceae; genus Pseudomonas; species Pseudomonas sp. DF5. The sequence goes on along the minus strand of NZ_JBYVYM010000019.1, from coordinate 906 downwards.
AAGCGCTGGGCGTCGACCGCACCATCGACTACATCAGCAAGTTCGGCTTCAACAAGCAGGACCTGCCGCGTAACCTGTCCCTGGCGCTGGGTACCGCGACCCTGACGCCAATGGAGATCGCCACTGGTTGGAGCACCTTCGCCAACGGCGGCTACAAGATCAGCCCGTACATCATCGACAAGATCGAAAGCCGCAACGGCGATACGTTATTCGTTGCCAACCCGCCGAGCGTTCCGAAAGGCAACGTAGTCAGCGACGGCATCGCCGTGCCGGCCGCCAATACCTTCACCGTCAACGCCACCCCAGGCGAAGCGCCGAGCGCCCAGCCAGTATCACAAGCGCCAGCGGTGGCCGAACGCATCATTGATGGCCGCACTACCTACATTCTCAACAGCATGCTCGAGGATGTGATCAAACTTGGTACCGGCCGCCGTGCACTAGCCTTGGGCCGCAGCGACATCGCGGGCAAGACCGGCACCACCAACGAATCCAAGGACGCCTGGTTCTCCGGCTACAACGCCGATTACGTGACCACCGTCTGGACCGGTTTCGACCAGCCTGAAAGCCTGGGCAAGCGCGAGTTCGGCGGCACCGTTGCCCTGCCGATCTGGATGAACTACATGGGCGCCGCCCTCAAAGGCAAGCCGCCTCATACCCAGCCGGAACCTGAAGGCATCCTCAGCCTGCGGGTCGACCCGGTCAGCGGTCGTGCAGCCACTCCAAGCACGCCTGGCGCCTACTTCGAACTGTTCAAGGCCGAAGACACGCCACCGTCAGTCAATGAGCTGGGTAACGGCAACGTACCGGGTAGCCCGCTACCAGCAGACGAGGCGGCACCGATCGATTTGTTCTGATCGCCGCCACACCAAAAGCCCCGCCTTCGAAAGAAGTGCGGGGCTTTTTATT
>NZ_JBYVYM010000018.1:0-135178 GCF_058148225.1 Pseudomonas sp. DF5 | reverse complement strand
GGGCCCGAAAGAACCCACCCCCACTTTCGGTCAATCCGCCAACCGCGCCGCCAACGCCTTGGCCTGGCTCGCCACATCGGTCACCGCCGTACTCTCCCACCACATGCCGCGCAACGGCGGCCCCATGGCGAACAAACGGCTGGCGACCTGCCCGTCGGCGCTGAGTACCGCGCCATCCACCGCCGCAGCAATGCCCAACGCCAATGGCCCCGGACGCACCAGCCCGCGAGCGAGCAACTGCTGGGGCAACGGCCGCGCCACCCGACGCCAGTCGTATTCGATGCCGCTGGAGTTGATCAGCGCCGCGCCATGCACCACGCAAGTTTGCGCCTCGCCACGACGACGAATGCGGATACTGACCTCGCCGTCCGACGCAGGCTCGAGCCCCTTGAACGATGCGGCCTGAATCCGCAACCGCCCTTCCCCGTGCAGCCGCGCCACCAACTCGGCACTCAACGGCGGCGAGCGATGGTGATGGCTTTCCCACCATGGCCGTACATGCCGCACAAATTGCCGGCGTTGCCGATCCGTCGCCTGACTCCACAACCGCCCGATGTGCGCCCGCACCGTGTCCAGCGGCGCTTGCCAGTCGATGCCTTGAGCGATGGCATCGCGACAATGCCGACGCAGTTCCCGCACCAACTGACGCGGTGTGCGAATACTGTGGTCCTCGGCGAGAAAATCCACCCACGCCGGCGGTTGTCGGCGCACATGCGGCAGCAAACCATGACGGGAGAACACTTCGATCGGCCCACGATGCCCGGCCTGCTCCAGCGACACCACGGCGTCGACCATGGTCAGGCCCGAGCCGATGATCAGTACCGTCGACTGCGGATCGAGTTGACGCATGGCGGCTACGTCCCACGGGTCGAGCGCCGCTGCGTTCAAGCCGCTGGATTCGGTTTGCGGTGTGCGCGCAGCCGGGAACATGCCGGTAGCGAGCACCGCAAATGCGCCTTGCAGACGCTGGCCATCGTTCAAGGTCAGTTGCACAGAGTCGGCAGAGGTCTGCAGGTCCACCACTTCGGCCCGCACATGCTCGACACTCGACCCCTTCAACACGCCCACCGCCTTCGCTTCGGCCAGACGCTGCTGCACATAGACGCCGAACAGGCCGCGCGGTGGAAACAGTTCACTGATGGGCACATGCTGCTGATCCGACTCCGGCCAGCCACCGGCGGCGATGTGTTCGGTCAGCCATTGGGTCAGGTCATCGGCGTTGTCCGGGTCGACGCTCATCCGCGCCGCGTTGCCATTGAGCGTATGCCCCAGTTCCACCGCGCTATAGGCTTCGCCACGGCCCAGCTCCGCTCGCGGCTCGATCACCAGAACCCGGCGTTGACCGGGCAAGCGCAACAACTGCGCCGCCAGCATCGCACCGCTAAGGCCGCCGCCGATGATCAGGATGTCCGCGTGGCGGATGGCGTCGCTCGCCTGTGCGCGTGGGGTCTCAGTCATGGCGTTCTCACTGATCAATGTTTACCTGAATGGAAGTCGTGCGGATCGCCCCGTGTCAGTCACTCACCGGACGCTAGCCTGTGAAACGTGCTTGAGTGCCACGTTAATATTTTGCTCGGCCATCAGGAAGCTCACCTGCACGTCTCGATGCCATCCCCACTGTTTTCCAGGAGCCGAACCCGAATATAATTTTCTTTTATTTCAATAGGTTGAATAATTATTCAAGAAACACTTGCAGCTTTAAAACAGCAAAGTGTTTATCCAGTGTTAGCCGGTAAACAGTCAAATCACCACATTACGCACAAACCGCGCCGCCACGTCCCCATCATTGCGATAAGAATGCGGTTGATGACTGGCAAACATAAAGAACTCGCCAGCCGCAATTTTCTGCGGCTGACCGCCAAGCATCAGGGTCAGGCAACCTTCGAACACATAAAGCTGTTCGCTGTAGCCTTCGGCATCCGGCTCCGAGGGGTAATGCTCGCCCGGTTCCAGGCGCCATTCCCAGAGTTCTACTTCGCGGGTGGCGGTGGCTTTGGCCAGCAGCACCGCTTTACTGCCCGGGATCGTACCGGCCCAGGCCAGTTCGTTGATGCGGCTCGGGTCGCGGGCGTCGGGGGCCTGGATCAGGTCGCTGAAGGCCACGTCCAGCGCTTCGGCCACGCGGTCGAGGGTGGTCAGGCTGACGTTCTTCTCGCCGGCCTCGATGGCCACCAGCATCCGGCGGCTGACCCCGGACTTTTCGGCCAGGGCGCTCTGGCTCATGTCGGCGGCGTGGCGCAGACGTCGCACGTTCAGGCTGACGTGCTGGAGGACCGAAGCCCGTTGGGTGGAATCTTTGTGCACTATATTGCTCACTGGGTGGCGTTGCGCAGTATACTGCCCAACTTCGGGCGCATTGTGCGTCTCCCTCAGATGGCGCGCAAGGTCATGACGTCAATGAACGCTTCTCATACTTCCCCCCGTTTCTCCCGGTTCAGCAAGGCCGAGTGCGTGCTGGTGCTGATTACCATGGTCTGGGGCGGGACCTTTTTGCTGGTGCAGCATGCGATGACCGTCAGCGGGCCAATGTTCTTCGTCGGGCTGCGTTTTGCCGCGGCGGCGAGCCTTGTGGCGCTGTTCTCCTGGCGCCATCTGCGTGAACTGACGCTGTTCGAACTCAAGGCCGGGGCGTTTATCGGCGTGGCGATCATGCTTGGTTACGGCTTGCAGACCGTGGGTTTGCAGAGCATTCCCAGCAGCCAATCGGCGTTTATTACCGCGCTGTATGTGCCGTTCGTGCCGCTGCTGCAATGGCTGGTGCTGGGACGTCGTCCGGGGTTGATGCCGAGCATCGGGATCATGCTGGCCTTTACCGGGCTGATGTTGCTGTCGGGGCCTTCCGGCGCTTCGTTCAATTTCAGCCCCGGTGAAATCGCCACATTGATCAGCGCCGTGGCGATTGCCGCGGAAATCATTCTGATCAGCACCTACGCCGGCCAGGTCGACGTGCGGCGGGTGACGGTGGTGCAACTGGCGGTGACGTCGGTGCTGTCGTTCCTGATGGTGGTGCCAACCCAGGAAGTGATTCCGGACTTTTCATGGTTGCTGTTGTGCAGCGCGTTGGGCTTGGGCGCGGCGAGTGCGGCAATTCAGGTGGCGATGAACTGGGCACAGAAGAGTGTTTCGCCGACTCGGGCAACGTTGATCTATGCCGGGGAGCCGGTGTGGGCCGGGATTGCCGGGCGGCTCGCCGGGGAACGCTTGCCGGCGATTGCGTTGGTGGGTGCGGGATTGATTGTGGCGGCGGTGATTGTCAGTGAGTTGAAGACCAAGGGTAAGGCGGCAGCCGAGGTTGATGAAGCACTGGAGAGCGAAGCCGAGCACTGATCATTCCCAGGCATAGCGTGGGAATGATCGAACCGGCTCTCTGAAACAATGTGAATCAGGGTTTCTGCGTCTACCTTGTAGGATTCTGCGACAGCTTGGCGTTTGGTGATCAGGGAGCTGGCACGTATGATGCTTCACAAACTTCCGCAGATTAGAAGCCTATGTCCCTGATAGTTCTACTGCTTCTGCCTTTTATCGGCAGCTGTCTGGCAGCCTTGCTGCCGCACAACGCGCGTAATACCGAATCTTTGTTGGCTGGCCTGGTTGCCTTGATCGGCACCGTCCAGGTCGCCCTCTTGTACCCGCAAATCGCCCATGGCGGCGTGATCCGTGAAGAGTTCTTCTGGCTCCCCAGCCTGGGCCTGAACTTCGTGCTGCGCATGGACGGTTTCGCCTGGCTGTTCTCGATGCTGGTGCTGGGCATCGGCACGCTGGTTTCGTTGTACGCTCGTTATTACATGTCACCGGACGATCCGGTGCCGCGCTTCTTTGCGTTTTTCCTGGCGTTCATGGGCGCCATGCTGGGGCTGGTGATTTCCGGCAACCTGATCCAGATCGTATTTTTCTGGGAGCTGACCAGCCTCTTCTCGTTCCTGTTGATCGGCTACTGGCACCACCGCGCCGATGCGCGCCGGGGTGCGTACATGGCGTTGATGGTTACCGGCGCGGGCGGTTTGTGTTTGCTGGCGGGGGTCATGCTGCTCGGCCATGTGGTCGGCAGCTATGACCTGGACAAGGTCCTGGCCGCCGGCGAGCTGATTCGCGCGCATGCCCTCTACCCTATTCTGCTGCCCCTGATCCTGATCGGCGCCCTGAGCAAAAGTGCGCAATTTCCCTTCCACTTCTGGTTGCCCCACGCGATGGCGGCGCCGACACCGGTTTCGGCGTATCTGCACTCGGCAACCATGGTCAAGGCCGGGGTGTTCCTGCTCGCGCGCCTGTGGCCGTCGCTGTCCGGCAGTGAAGAATGGTTCTACATCGTCAGCGGGGCCGGCGCCTGCACCCTGTTGCTCGGCGCGTATTGCGCGATGTTCCAGAATGACCTCAAGGGCCTGCTGGCCTACTCGACCATCAGCCACCTGGGCCTGATCACCCTGCTGCTGGGCCTGAACAGTCCGCTGGCCGCCGTGGCCGCGGTGTTCCACATTCTCAACCACGCCACGTTCAAGGCCTCGCTGTTCATGGCCGCCGGGATCATCGACCACGAAAGCGGCACCCGAGACATTCGCAAACTCAGCGGCCTGGTCAAACTGATCCCGTTCACCGCCACCCTGGCCATGGTCGCCAGCGCCTCCATGGCCGGCGTGCCGCTGCTCAACGGTTTCCTGTCGAAAGAGATGTTCTTCGCCGAAACCGTGTTCATCAACGCCACCGCCTGGATCGAGATGACCCTGCCGATCGTCGCGACCATCGCCGGGACGTTCAGCGTCGCTTACTCCCTGCGTTTCACCGTCGACGTGTTCTTCGGCCCGACCGCCACCGACCTGCCGCACACTCCACACGAACCGCCGCGCTGGATGCGTGCGCCGGTGGAGTTGCTGGTGTTCACCTGCCTTGTCGTGGGGATTTTCCCCGCTCAGGTGGTCGGCCCGCTGCTCGCGGCGGCGGCATTGCCGGTGGTGGGCGGCACGTTGCCCGAGTACAGCCTGGCGATCTGGCACGGCTGGAACGCACCGATGATCATGAGCCTGATCGCCATGTCCGGCGGTATCGTGCTCTATCTTCTGCTGCGCGATCAGCTCAAGCGCGGGCGTTTCATGCACCCGCCAGTGATCAACCGCTTCAACGGCAAGCGACTGTTCGAGCGCAGCCTGGTGGTCATGATGCGTCTGGCCCGACGGCTGGAGCGGCGGATCAGCACCCGGCGCCTGCAAACCCAACTGTTTCTGGTGGTGCTCGCCGCCGTACTGGCCGGGGTGATCCCGATGCTGCACAGCAGCCTGAGCTGGGGTGACCGGGCGAAAATTCCGGGCTCGATCGTGTTCGTGATCCTCTGGCTGCTGGCAATTGCCTGTGCCCTCGGCGCGGCGTGGCAAGCCAAGTATCACCGGCTAGCGGCCCTGACCATGGTCAGTGTCTGCGGCCTGATGACCTGCGTGACCTTCGTCTGGTTCTCGGCGCCGGACCTCGCCCTGACGCAACTGGTGGTCGAAGTGGTCACCACGGTGCTGATCCTGCTCGGCCTGCGCTGGTTGCCACGACGGATCGAAGAGGTGTCGCCATTGCCGAGCAGCTTGCGCAAGGCGCGGGTACGACGGGTTCGCGACTTGCTGCTATCGACAGCGGTCGGTGGCGGCATGGCGCTGTTGTCCTACGCGATGCTGACCCGCCAGACGCCCAACGACATTTCCTCGTTTTACCTCAGTCGCGCCCTGCCCGAAGGCGGCGGCAGCAACGTGGTCAACGTGATGCTGGTGGACTTCCGTGGCTTCGACACCCTCGGCGAAATCACCGTGCTAGTGGCAGTGGCCCTGGCGGTGTTCGCCCTGCTGCGACGCTTCCGCCCTCCGAAAGAAAGCCTGCAACTGCCGGCCCAACAGCGTCTGCTGGCGCCCGATGTGGTCACCGATCTGGTCAACCCGCGTCACGCCAGCGACACCGCGCTCGGTTTCATGATGGTGCCGGCGGTGCTGGTGCGCCTGCTGTTGCCGATCGCCCTGGTGATCTCCTTCTATCTGTTCCTGCGCGGGCACAACCAACCGGGCGGCGGTTTCGTCGCCGGACTGGTGATGTCGGTGGCGTTCATCCTGCAATACATGGTCGCCGGCACCCAGTGGGTCGAGGCGCAAATGAGCTTGCGGCCGCTGCGCTGGATGGGCACCGGGCTGCTGTTCGCCACCGTCACCGGGCTTGGCGCGATGGCAGCCGGGTATCCATTCCTGACCACGCACACCTGGCACTTCGAACTGCCGCTGCTGGGCGACATTCACATCGCCAGCGCGCTGTTCTTCGACATTGGCGTGTACGCCGTGGTGGTCGGTTCGACGCTGTTGATCCTCACCGCCCTCGCCCACCAATCGGTACGCGGTCATAAAACCAGCGCGCAAATCAAGCCCGCGGCCAAAGCCGTTGTCACCCAAGGAGCCATCTGATGGAAGAAGTCATCGCAATCGCCATCGGTGTGCTGGCCGCGTCTGGCGTATGGCTGATACTGCGGCCACGGACGTTCCAGGTGGTCATGGGCCTGTGCCTGCTGTCCTATGGCGTCAACCTGTTCATCTTCAGCATGGGCAGCCTGTTCATCGGCAAGGAGCCGAACATCAAGGGCGGCGTGCCTCAGGATTTGCTGCACTACACCGACCCGCTGCCGCAGGCGCTGGTGCTGACCGCAATCGTCATCAGTTTCGCCATGACCGCGCTGTTTCTGGTGGTGCTGCTCGCCTCCCGGGGCCTGACCGGCACTGACCATGTGGATGGCCGGGAGCCTAAAGAATGATGGCGATGACTCACCTGATCGTTGCACCGATTCTGCTGCCGCTGCTGACCGCCGCCGTGATGCTGATGCTGGGCGAGAAACACCGCCCGCTAAAGGCCAAGATCAATCTGTTCTCCAGCCTGTTGGGGCTGGGCATTGCCGTGATGTTGCTGCAATGGACGCAAACCACCGGCGTGCCTGGCTCCATTGGCGTGTACCTGCCGGGCAACTGGCAGGCGCCGTTCGGTATCGTGCTGGTGGTCGATCGCCTGTCGGCGTTGATGCTGGTGCTGACCGGGATCATCGGCGTCAGCGCCCTGCTGTTCGCCATGGCCCGCTGGGACGGCGCCGGTTCGAGTTTCCACGCACTGTTCCAGATTCAGCTGATGGGCCTGTACGGCGCCTTCCTCACGGCGGACCTGTTCAACCTGTTCGTGTTTTTCGAAGTACTGCTCGCCGCCTCTTACGGGCTGATGCTGCACGGTTCGGGTCGGGCGCGGGTGTCGTCGGGGCTGCATTACATCTCGATCAACCTGCTGGCCTCGTCGCTGTTCCTGATTGGCGCGGCGCTGATCTACGGCGTTACCGGCACACTGAACATGGCCGACCTGGCGCTGAAAATCCCGCTGGTGCCGGAAGCCGATCGCGGCCTGCTGCATGCCGGCGCGGCGATTCTGGCAGTGGCGTTCCTGGCCAAGGCCGGGATGTGGCCGCTGAACTTCTGGCTGGTGCCGGCCTATTCCGCGGCCAGCGCACCGGTAGCGGCGATGTTCGCGATCATGACCAAGGTCGGCGTCTACACCCTGCTACGCCTGTGGACGTTGCTGTTCTCCGGTCAGGCCGGGGCCTCCGCGTACTTCGGTGGCGACTGGCTGATCTATGGCGGCATGGCGACCATCGTCTGCGCCGCCGTGGCGATCCTCGCCGCGCAACGCCTGGAGCGCATGGCCAGCCTGAGCATTCTGGTGTCGGCAGGTATTTTGTTGTCGGCCATCGGTTTCGCCCAGCCAAACCTGATCGGCGCGGCGCTGTTTTATCTGGTCAGCTCGACCCTGGCGTTGAGCGCGCTGTTTCTGCTGGCGGAGTTGATCGAGCGTTCGCGTTCAGCTATCGAAATGCCCCTGGACGATGACAGCGAGCTGCTGCCACGGCCCCGGGAATCCTTGCAGCCAACCAAAGGCTTCAACCTCGATGACGACCAGAAAGCCGTGGTCGGTCAGGTGATTCCCTGGACCATGGCCTTCCTCGGCCTGAGCTTCATCGCCTGCGCCTTGTTGATCATCGGCATGCCACCGCTCTCCGGGTTTATTGGCAAACTCAGCCTGCTCAGCGCCCTGCTCAACCCGCTGGGCCTGGGTCATGGCAGCGACGAACCGATATCGAACGGCGCATGGGGCTTGCTGGCGTTGCTGATCCTGTCCGGACTGGCCTCGCTGATCGCGTTCTCACGTTTGGGCATCCAGCGTTTCTGGACCCCACAAGAACGGCCATCGCCCTTGCTGCGTCGCCTGGAATGCGTGCCGATCATTGTGCTGCTGGGGCTGAGCATCGCGCTGACGTTCAAGGCTGAACCATTGCTGCGCTACACACAGGCCGCCGCTCAAGCATTGAATAACCCTCAGCAATACGTGATGGCGGTGCTTGGCACCCGTGCGGTGCCGAGCCCTGAAGCCAGGGCAGCACTGGTGGAGGTGCAACCATGAAGCGCCTGTTTCCTGCACCGTGGCTGTCGTTGTCCCTGTGGCTGCTGTGGCTGGTGTTGAACCTGTCGATAAGTCCCGGCAATGTGCTGTTGGGCGCGGTACTGGGCCTCTGTGCTCCGCTGATGATGCGCAAGCTGCGACCGTTGCCGATCCGTATTCGGCGCCCCGGAGTGATCCTGCGTTTGTTCTTGCTGGTCGGGCGCGATTTGCTGGTGTCCAACCTCGCCGTGGCCTGGGGCGTGCTCAATGCCGGGCGGCGTGCGCCTCGCTCGCGGTTCATCAAGGTGCCGCTGGACTTGCGCGATGCCAACGGTCTGGCGGCGCTGTCGATCATCTGCACGGTGATTCCCGGTACGGTCTGGTCGGAACTGGCGCTGGATCGCAGCATTCTGTTGCTGCACGTCTTCGATCTGGATGACGAAGGCCCATTCATCCAGCACTTCAAGGCGACCTACGAGCGCCCGTTGATGGAGATCTTCGAATGAGCGAACTGCTGTCGAACGCGATCCTGCTGAGCCTGTTCATCTTTTCGCTGGCGATGATTCTGACCCTGATCCGCCTGTTCAAGGGCCCGTCGGCCCAGGACCGGGTTCTGGCCCTGGATTACCTGTACATCATCGCCATGCTGATGATGCTCGCGCTGGGCATTCGTTATGCCAGTGACACTTACTTCGAGGCGGCGCTGCTGATCGCCCTGTTCGGCTTCGTCGGCTCGTTTGCCCTGGCCAAATTCCTGTTGCGCGGCGAGGTGATCGAATGAGCGCTGAACTGTCTTTGTGGGTGGAAATACCGGTGGCGATTCTGTTGGTGTCCGGCAGTCTGTTTGCGCTGATCGGCGCAGTCGGGCTGCTGCGGATGAAGGATTACTTCCAGCGCATGCACCCGCCGGCGCTGGCCTCGACATTGGGTGCGTGGTGCGTGGCACTGGCTTCGATCATTTACTTTTCGGCGCTCAAGTCGGGGCCGGTGTTGCACGCCTGGCTGATTCCGATTCTGTTATCGATCACGATGCCGGTGACCACGCTGCTGCTCGCCCGGGCGGCGCTGTTCCGCAAGCGCATGGCAGGGGATGATGTGCCGGCGGAAGTGAGTAGTCGGCGCACGGAAACCGGGAGTTAGTTCGAGGATTTGTGTTGATTGGCTTGCCCGCGAAGCTTTTCAGACCCAGGCCACTGCCAGCAACCCGGCCCCTAACACCACGCACAACGGCGAATACGCCCAAGTGTCGAGCCGGGCGAACTGCGAATCCTTGACCTGCTTGAAAAACCCCACCAGATTCGAATCGCCGATCGCCCGGGCGAACATCAATAGCGCGATCGCACTGATCACCCACTGCAACGACCGGTGATGCACCGCGGGCAAATACAGCCCGACCCGCAGGCACACCAGCATCGCGATCAGCAGCAAACCCACCGCCACCAGCAACGTGGCAAAACCCGACGGCTTGAATGCCGGCCTCGATGCCTCGCCACCCTCGCCGGGTATCCGGGGCACCGCTGCCTCGCTGCCCAACTTGCCACCCGCCGCCCAGTACAAGTGGATCAGGCTGATGATCAGAAAGATTGCAGCAATCCATTGCGCGACCAAAACGCTCATATTCAGACGTCCCGTGTGAAAATGTTGCAGCAGGATGAACCTCGTTGCCCTATTTTAAAAGCGCCCCTGGATTTATCTGCAGCCGAGCCTGTCCATCGGTTTATTTCAGCGCCGCGGAGACCTTATCCGCCACATCCTTGGGCACCCAGGCTTGCCACACCTGCGGGTACGCCCTCATGAACGCCTGTGCCGCTTGACGTGGCGGGGTGTGTTTTTCGCTCATCTGCGCCAAGGCCTTGTTCAACGCGTCGATTGGCAAGTCGACCTTGCTGAAGAACTCGGTGAGCTGCGGGTACTGTTTCTGGAACGGCGCGGACACACCGATGGACAGCTTCGAGGGCAGTGAGCGAGTCGGCTTCGGATTAGGGTTGTCGGCCTCGGTCAGGGTTTTCCAGGCTTCGGCGTCGAATGGCGGCTCTTGCAGTTGAATCAGCTTGAAACGGCCGAGCAATGGCGTCGGTGACCAGTAATAGAACAGGACTGGTTTGCCGCGACGAATCGACGAACTGATCTCTGCGTCCAGCGCCGCCCCCGAACCACTGCGAAAGTTCACGTAGCTGTCGTTCAGCCCATAGGCCTTGAGCTTCTGCTTGTTGACCACCTCCGACGTCCAGCCGATCGGGCTGTTCAGGAAGCGCCCCTTGCTCGGGGTTTCCGGGTCTTTGAACACATCCTTGTAGCGCGGCAGATCACTGACACTGCGCAGCCCCGGCGCCAGCGGCTTGATGCCCTTGGCCGGGTCGCCCTTGATCACGTATTCCGGCACCCACCAGCCCTCGGTGGCGCCCTTGACCGTATCGCCCAGGCTCGCGACTTTGCCCTCGGCCTCAGCCTTGACCCAGACCGGACTGCGGCCCGCCCACTCTTCGCCAATGACCTGAATGTCATTGTTGGCCAAGGCGGTTTCCAGGGTAATGGTCGTTCCGGGCAAGGTGTCGGTCGGCAAGCCGTAGCCTTGCTCGACGATGATCCGCAGAATCTCGGTGATCAGGCTGCCACTTTCCCAATTCAGGTCGGCAAAGTGGATCGGCGCCTGGGCAGCGAATACCGGAACGGGTGAAACCAACAAGCCGAACGTGGCCAGGGTAGCGGCCAGTAACCGTCGTAATCCCTTCATGCTCTTGCACCTCGTGCTGTTCACAGCAATAGCAGGATGGCCTGACAAAGAAGACCGCAAGCCTCTGAATACTCAGTCAACTGACTGTAGTAGAGGTTTCTGCTTTCGAGGGACGAGGATTATTTTTCGGACGGTTCCTGCAAGCGCGCAAGCTCTCTTCTGACCATGCTGGCGTACGCCGCCGGACGCAGCATATAAATCTGTGACGCCACCCAACTCAGCCAGGATCCCTGCAGAACGGCCTTTGCAGCCAACAGGCGCTGGGCCTCGGCGTGTGCACTGGCCAGGTTCTGTTCATGGAAATCGGCGCGGGTCTGGGTCATTACTCGCTGGCCTTGAAAGTCACCAGCTCACCCTTGCGCCACTTGGCGGCCTTGGCAGTCACGGCTTTCAGGGTTTTGGTCAGGCCTTCCTGCAACTGCTGGTGGGCCGCAAACACCATCACCACGCTATGACCTTCCTTGAACACAATGCCGTGGCCGTCTGCGGTGGTCACGAATGCGTAATCCCCCAGTCCGTACACCGTCAATTTGATTTCGCGGAACTTGATGTCCAGTTTTCCGCCTTCGCGGCTCGGCAATACGGAAGCGCTGAAATGATCGCCGACCTTGAGTTTCAGCCCGGGCTTGTCGTCCACCACCAGCGCCGATTCGGTGTCGATCTCGGCAATGTAAATGCCTTCAGCGTTTTGTTCGGTGATGTAGACGAAACGTGACTGAAACTGTTTAACCAGCTTTGCGCGCAAATCACCCAGTACGAACAAAGCATGCATATCGAGATTACTTACTGCCAAGGAAACATCCCCACATCTGAAAATGATGCCGCACGCAGAAAACGCGCACAGCAGAAAAAAGCGGCAATGCCGAGGTTTAGCCAAATGACCCGGGTCGAAATCCTGGAACGAGCAGAGGGCTCATTCATCGCGAGGTTTGGGAAGATTACTGGAACATCCCCCGCGTCGTCTTGCCTGGCGGTCGTCAGATGTTGAAGGAAAACGCCCTTCTGACGGCCAGAAAAACCGGACTACCAACTTTAGGGAAAAATCTCTTTAAAAAAAGCACTTTTCCGACATATCGCCAGAAAAAAATTGCTTTATATGGGCAGCAATCGCCAACCAGTGACAGCGATTCTAGAGCAGCCATGCTCACCGAGACTACCCAAAACAACGTACACACGTCGGTAAAACCACGAAAAGGACTTCATATGTGCACACTGACTCACTTCGCCCAGCCTCACACACCACACACAAACGGCTCGTCACTGCTGCAATCGATGGTCATCCGCCAGCAGGATTTCCTCCCCGAGGAGTGCCTTCTCCCGCGCTTTCAGGTGGTATTGGCCGGGAACGCCTTTTTCCATATCAAGGAAATATCCACCGGACGTGTCAGAGGTTTCCGCGCCGACCATAACGAAGCCTGCGCCCTTGCCCGCTCACTCGAGTCACGCAACTGACGCACCCTGTCGCATTCACTTCTATAGACGTTTCGTCACGCCGGCGACTTATCTCAGCCGCCGGCAGGCAACTACTGCCATACTGCCCGCCCCATGAAACCCGTCCCCAAGGCGGACGGCGCTCAATACAACATAATATTTCAAAGGGAAGACTGCTACGTGACGGAATTTGATATCGGTGAATTTTTTATCCGGGGCGAAGCCAGAGAGGTCGACGGCGAATTCCAGGCAGTCATTATCATGCGCGCCAAACCGCCGTTGACCACGGTGTCGTATCACCAGGTTGAAAAGGATCGCTGGTTCAAGACCGCGGAGGTCGCGGCGATTGCCGCCCAGGAATCCGCCAAAGCCCTGAAGCTTGCCGTCGATGAGGGTGCGCTGAAGGCCTGATCATCGGGTTTGCAGTCTATGCTCATTTCTGCTTTGAACATCGTTATCGAACTCCCTGGCGCGCGGCTACCTCAGATGCAATGAAGCCGCACCTCAGATCTCGCACCCGAGACGATTGATTATCTGCAAGGAGATGAAGATGGATTCACCCACACATGACTTGAAAGGCTTGTTCGACCAGCTCGGCCTGGACTCCAGCGAAAAGGCCATCGACGATTTCATTGCCCTGCATTCACCGTTGCCCGATGACAAGAAACTCATCGATGCCGAGTTCTGGACCCCGCAACAAGCCGGCTTCCTCAAGGAACAACTGCGTGAAGACGCCGATTGGGCGCACGTGGTCGATGACCTGAACCTGCGCATGCACCAGATCCACTAGCCCGCATTCCCCTGTAGGAGCTGTCGAGTGCAACGAGGCAGCTCCTACAGGGAGAGCGGCCTCAGCGAAGACTTTGCGGCTTGTAACCCAGGCGCAAACCACCCCAATGCCGGCCCTTGAGCATGATCGGTACCGAGAGGTCGTGCATCAATTCACCGGTGTCGCGGGTGTAGGTCTGCAACAGTACGGCCTGCTGGTGGCTGCCACAGCGAATCCCGGTGCGGTCGGCGAACTTGCGCTTGGTGCGGTTTTGCAGAGTATCGACCTGCACGTCGCCGGTCAGTGGCTGGCTGAACACAGTGTTGTGGGTCGGCACATACCCCTGCTGCGTGCAGGCAATGGCGAACACCAGGCCTTCGTGACGCGGCAGCAACGGTTCCTGAATCGCCGGCAAGACCTGATCGGTGTAGCGGTCGAAGCGAGTCTGGTATTTGGCCGGGCTGGTGTTGGGGATCGCCTGGTAATTGCGATCGAACAGGTCGTCAAGGCTGATCCGGCCCTGGTCGATGTCCGCCTCGAAGCGCGCCGCAATCTGACTCGCCCCTTCGCGGGCCAGGTCGTAAATCCGCTGGTGATAGTCATCCAGCCCGACTTCGGCAAGGCGTTCGCTGATGGTTTCGGCCTGCCCTTCCATTTGCACCGCCGCCTGGGCAAGGCGCTGGGTTTGCTGGTCACTGATCGCCAGGTCGCTGCGCATTTGTTCGATGGCGTGGAACAGGCTGTCGAGTTGTTCGCGGTTGGTGTCCGCACCCTGGGCGATTTCCCCGACCTGTCTTTCTACACCGGCAGCCAGGCGCGCGATGTTTTCCAGGTGCTGCCCCGTGTGCTCGACCTGCGCGACGCCGGTATTCAGATCGCTGGCCAACTGACGAATCTGCTCCACCACTTGCGCCGTGCGTTGTTGAATGTCAGCGACCATCTCTCCGACTTCACCAGTCGCCGTCGCCGTGCGCGCGGCCAGTCCACGAACCTCATCGGCCACCACCGCGAACCCGCGACCGTGTTCCCCGGCCCGCGCCGCTTCGATGGCCGCGTTCAGCGCCAATAGATTGGTCTGACTGGCGATGGACTGGATCACCAGCGTGACCCGCTGGATATCGTCACTGCGCAGGCTCAGGGCTTCGATCAGCTCGCGGCTGCTGCTGGCACGCTGACTGAGTTGATGCATGCGCGCGATGGACTCGATCAGTTCCGTACGCCCTGCCGCGCTGCTCTGATGGGCTTCGCTGGCCGCGCTCAAGGCTTCCCGGCTGAGTGTCGAGGTAGCCTGTTCGGTGGCGATCATCACTTCAGCGCTGCTGACAATCTGTGCTGCGGCGCCGAGTTGCGATTGCAGCTTGTCGGCCAGTTGCTTGACCGAAAAGGCCACGCCGGCGGCGGACAAGGCGTTATGACTGGTGGTATAGGAAAGATCGCGAGTCAAACCGGCGATGGCGCTGGGGCTGTCGGCGGAGGTTGTCTGCGGCAGCGTGCGCGAACGCAGGCGTGGCAGCCAGATAATCAGCACGGCCAACGGCAGGCCGAGGTAAAGCGACCAGCCAGCCAATGCCATGCCACACAGCAAGAGCATCAGGGCGATGCTTTGCAGGGTCGGCGTGATCCACTGGTTTTTAGGCAAAAGTACGGCTGCGGGCACTGCCCCAGCCAGAGACCCGTCTCGCGTCATCGTTTGTCACCCCAGGCATCTTCTAATTGTTGTATCCGCATTAAACGCCACCACAAGGCCATTATCTATGGTCCGTTAGTAGTGGGGGGTTGCAGCAGATCAATAGAAGTGCGTCGGCTTTTCGCAGACGTCGAAAAGCATCGCGGGCAAGCCTGCTCCCACAAAGTCCGTGCTGAACCTGTGGGAGCGGGCTTGCCCGCGATGGGGGCGCTACGAAATCAGGCCTGACGCTGGTGCTTGTCGATCTGCTCGTGACGTTCTTGAGCTTCGATGCAGTACTTGGTGGTCGGGCTGATCAGCAGGCGCTTGAGGCCAATTGGCTCGCCGCTGTCATCGCACCAGCCGAAGCTGTCTTCCTTGATGCGTTCCAGGGCCTGTTCCAACTGAGGCAGCATGCGCTGGTCGCGATCGATCGCGTTCACCAGCCAGGTGCGTTCTTCTTCGACAGAAGCTGCGTCAGCCGGATCGGCCGGGGTGTCCAGGCTCTCGATGGCGATGCGATTCTGTTCGATGCGCTCATGGGTTTCGACTTTCATGTTCTGCAACAGCTCAGAGAAAAAAGCATGTTGCTCGGCATTCATGTAGTCATCCGCCGGCATGGCCAGCAACTTGTCCTTTGTCATTGATATCTCTATAAAAAAACGTGCATTAAGGCGAATTAGGGAGCGTTCCGTTGAGCCTTGTGCGGTCATTGGAACGGCGCCGTTTATTCCAAGCGCCACCCGGCACTCAATTTACGAGGGGCGGCAGTCTAAGGCCGACTTGAGGCCTCAGCAACTGAAAAGACTGCAAATCTGTCCGACAAAGCCCTGAAAGTGCTCTATAGCGAGCTTTGAGGCGCTTATCGGAGTGCGTTTATAGCAAGAAATTCAGTCCAGCGGCTGTATATAGAAGACAAACGGCTGCGCCACGCGGGTCAGGCGTGGCGCAATTTCATGTTTCGCGTGGCTCAGCGCTTGAGTTTGCGCTTGTTGCGGTACTGGTCGATGACCACCGCCACCACAATAATCAGCCCCTTGATAATGTCTTGAATATAAGCATCAACACCGACAAAGGTAAAGCCGCTGGCCATCACCCCGAGAATCAACGCGCCGATCACGGTGCCGGTGATGCGCCCTACACCACCGGCCAGGCTGGTGCCGCCGATGACCGCCGCGGCAATCGCATCCAGTTCATAAGACATGCCCATCCCGGCCTGTCCGGTCGCGGCCCGTGCCGACGCCACCACCCCGGCCAGGCCTGCAAGCAGCCCGGCGATGCTATAAACGATCACCAGATGCCGCTTGACGTTGATCCCGGAGGTGCGCGCCGCCTGCATGTTGCCGCCGATGGCGTAGGTGTATTTGCCGTACTTGGTGTAGCGCAGGGCAATGTGAAAGATCACTGCCACCACCAGAAAGATGATCACCGGCATCGCGCCATGTCCAATGGCCGTGTAGGAATCCGAGAGCATGCTCACCGGCTGACCTTCGGTGTAGTAGCGCGCCAGACCGCGCGCCGAGACCATCATGCCGAGGGTGGCAATAAAGGGTGGAATCCCGGTGATCGCAATGATGCTGCCGTTGATCGCCCCCGCCAGCAATCCCACCCCCAACCCGGTGATCACTGGAATCCACACCGGCAAGTCCGTCAGGGACGGAAACACCGCCCGGGCAAAGTCCGAGGTCTGGGCCAGGCTGGCGGCAATCATTGCCGACAGCGCCAGCACCGAACCGGAGGACAGGTCGATACCGGTGGTGATGATGACCTGGGTCACCCCGATTGCCAGCAGGCCGATGATCGACACTTGCAGGATCATCAGCACCAGACGCTGAGAGTTCATCAGGAAGCTCTGGTCCCGCACGATCCAGCCGAACAGCTCGAAGACCAGGCCAATGCCGATCAGCACCAGGAAGATACTCAACTCGGTCGGAAAGCGCCGGCGACTCTTGACCGGTGCCATTGCAGGCTTGTTTTCCAGTATCGCGTTCATAACCACTCACCCTTCTATTGCGTCATCGGCGGCAGCCATGGCCACCGCCGGCATCCATTAGTGAACCGCGGACATGCCCGAGGCCAGTTGCATCACTCGTTCCTGGGTCGCTTCGCTGCGGTCGAGGGTGCCCATCAGGTCGCCCTCGTGCATGACCATGACCCGGTCGCTCATGCCCAGCACTTCCGGCAGTTCCGAGGAGATCATGATCACCGCCATGCCTTCGCTGGCCAGGTACGAGATCAGCCGGTAGATCTCGGCCTTGGCGCCGACATCGATGCCCCGGGTCGGCTCGTCGAGAATCAGGATTCGCGGGTTGGTCATCAGCCAGCGCGCCAGCAACGCCTTCTGCTGATTACCGCCGGACAAGGTATCGATGCACTGCTCCAGCGACGGCGTTTTCACCCGCAGCTTCTTGCACATGTCTTCACACAACGCGCGCAGGGCTTTCTGCTGGATGAAGCCGTTGCCGACGTAATGGGGCAATACCGCCATTTCCATGTTTTCCAGCACCGACAGGCACGGGAACAGGCCGCTGAGCTTGCGGTCTTCGGTCAACAGCGCGAAGCCCTTCTCGATGGCCATGTGCGGATCGGTAATGCGCACCACCTCGCCGTCGAGCCGGATCTCGCCACCGTCACTCGGAGTGATGCCGAAAATCGCCTCGGCGACATTGGTCCGCCCCGAGCCCATCAACCCGGCAATGCCCAGGATCTCCCCGGCATGCAGGTCGAAGGAGACATCCTTGAAGATGCCGTCCAGCTTGAGGTCGCGTACCGACAGCAACAGATCGCCGATCGGCTTCTCGCGCACCGGGAACAACTGGCTCAGTTCGCGGCCGACCATCATCGAAATCAGGCTGTCGCCGTCCATGCTGTCGGCCCGCTGCAGGCCGATGTAGGCGCCGTCGCGGAATACCGCCACTTCATCGGCGATGCTGAACACTTCGTTCATTTTATGAGTGATGTAGATGATGCCTTTGCCCTGGCTCTTGAGGTCGGCAATGATCGAGAACAGGTGGGCGACTTCCTTATCGGTGATGGCCGAAGTCGGTTCGTCCATGATCAGGATGTCGGAGTCGTAGGACACCGCCTTGGCGATCTCGACCATCTGCCGTTCGGCGATGCTCAGGTTGCCCACCTGCTCTTCAGGGTCGAGATTGATCCGCAGACGCTCCAGCAGCTTGGCGGTGCAGCGGTGCATTTCGCGGTGATCGATCATGTGAAGGCCGTTGAGCTGCTCGCGACCGATCCAGATGTTCTCGGCGATGCTCATGTGCGGCATCAGGTTGAGTTCCTGGTGGATCATCGCGATCCCGGCCTGGAGCGCGGCCAGTGGCGTTTCGAAGACCACCGGCTTGCCCCGCAGGCGCAACTCGCCGGCATCCGGCTGGTAGATGCCGGCAATGATTTTCATCAGGGTGGATTTTCCGGCGCCGTTTTCGCCCATCAGCGCCAGCACGGAACCGGGACGCACCCGCAGCTGTACGTCGGACAAGGCCACCACACCGGGAAAACCCTTGCTGACGTTGATGATCTCCAGCAGGTACGGCTCATCGACAGGTGTTGCGGTTGGCTGGATACCCACCAACGGGGTGCTCGAAGCAGTCGCTGAAGCGAACATGATCAGGTACTCCATCAGCAAGGTCGCGTCGCAACCTTGCGTGCTTATTGTTGTTATCGAACGGACGGACTATTTGAACTGGTCAACGTTTTGCAACGTGATCAAGCGATACGGCACCCACACGGCCTGCTCAACCGGCTCGTTCTTGGCCATTTTCACCGCCGTGTCGACCGAACCGTCTGCCTGACCCTTGGCGTCCTGGAACACCGAAACCAGCAGAGAGCCCTTCTTCACCGCGTTCAAACCGTCTGGCGTACCGTCGACACCGGCGATCAGCACGCTGCCTTTGGCGACACCCGCCTGTTGCAGGGCCATGGCCGCGCCAATCGCCATCTCGTCGTTGTTGGAGACGACCGCGTCGAACTTGCGCCCCTGGGTCAGCCAGTCGTTGACCAGGGTCATGCCCTTGTCCCGCGACCAGATGCCGCTCTGCTCTTGCTCGATCTTGATGTTCGGGTACTTGGCCAGCACCTCTTTTACGCCCTTGGTGCGGTTAGTGGTGGAGTTGTTGGCCAAATCACCGAGCAGAATCACGATGTCGCCCTTGCCGCCCATTTTTTCCGCCAGGTACTGCATCTGCATCTGACCGGCCTCCAGATCGTTGGAGGCGACAGTGACCACGCCTTTGGGCAGGTTCAAGTCATCGGGGCGGCGATTGACGTACACCAGCGGAATGCCGGCCTTGACCGCCGCTTCGGTAATTTTCTTGGTGGCGGCGGTATCCACCGGATTGACCACAATGGCATCGACTTTCTGGCTGATGAAGCTTTCTACCTGGCTCAACTGCCTGACCACGTCGCTGCGCGCATCTTCGAACTGCAGCTTGACGCCATCGGGATAGGACTTGGCTTTCGTGTCCATGGATTCGCGCAGGTAGGTCAGCCAGGTGTCATCGAACTGCGCCATGCTGACGCCGATTTTCATGTCCGCGAGTGCGGCACCGCTGGCGAGCATCAGGGACAAGGCGAGCGAGGCGAAACGGATCTTGGTCTTCATGAACGGTCTTTCTCCACATTCTTGTTGGTTTTATGGATAAGGCGTGACGATTTCAGTAAGCGGGCAAGCGGACTATCGGCGCTCCCGGAATGCAGCAGACCAGGGCGCCCTTGCGTTCGACGCAAAGCAAGCGAGAGACGGAATGAAACGAGACGCGAGGCAGGTCGCGAGAGAGGGACAGCGCGGAACGTAAAGCATGCAGAGCAGAGTTGAAGGTTTTCATCGACGGTACCTGGCTTTGCTTCTTGTTTTTGGTGCGTCCTTCTCTCGTTCAAGGCCTGCTTGAGCGTGATCGGACGTTGATAGTCGGCAACCTGGAAACGACTTTATTGGAAAATAATTTCTATATCAACTCATTTTAGAATTTTATTCTGATTTTGTTCCATGGCTTTCAAATGCGCTCAACGCCACCACTTGATGGCGCTCGAAACTGAGCCGCGCAGCGTCTAGCACGCGGGTGGTCGCCAGTGCATCACGGGCCTCGACCGGCAGTGGGCCACCGCTCTGTAACGCGGTTTGTAGCTGCAAATAGAACTGGTTCCAGCAGCCTCGCTCGGACGGCACCCGCTCACGCACCTCGCCTTGCTCGAACCAGCCCCAGCGACGATGCTCTTCGACGCCCCAGCGCTCACCCTCGGATTTGGGCGTGAGACCGGCCAGGGTCGATGCCTCTTGCCCGTCCAGACCTTCGACGCTGTAGCAACCCTGGGTGCCGGTTACGCGAAAACGCGGGCCGGGGGTGTTTTGCAGGCAACTGCCACTCAGGTGCGAGATCACACCGCTGGCATGGGTCAGGGACATGAAGAAGCCGTTGTCGAAGACCTGGCCTTTTTCGAGGTAATCCAGTTCGGCGTAAACCCGGGTGACGGGGCCGAACAACAGCAACGCCTGATCCACCAGATGGCTGCCCAGATCACGCAGGAAACCACCGCCGCTGCCGTTGTTCACCGACTGTGGCGAGTAGCGTTCGATCCGCGACTCGAAACGTGTGACCTGGCCCAGGGCACCGGACTCGATGAGTTTGCGTACGGTGAGGAAATCCGAATCCCAGCGTCGGTTCTGATAGACGCTCAAATGCACGCCCTGACGCTCGGCCATGGTAATCAGGGTTTGCGCCTGTTGCGTATCGGCGGCGAACGGCTTGTCGCTGACCACCGCCACCCCGTGCTCGATGGCGTCGAGCACCAACGCCGGACGACCTTTGAGCGGCGTGGACACCACCAGCACATCAACCCCGGCTTCGACCAGTTGGCCAATGCTGTCGAAGGCCGGCACACCGGGATGCTCCGTGGCCAGCAGTTGTCGGCGCTCGGCGGAACGGGTGACCACGCCCACAAACGTCGCCGCCGGCAAACTGCTGATCAGCGGAGCATGGAAAAACCGGCCGCCATGGCCGTAACCGACAAGTCCGATACGCATGAAAGTATTCTCCTTATAGAACACGAACCCTGTGGGAGCGGGCTTGCCCGCGATAGCGGTCTGTCAATCACATAGATGTCGAATGTTCTGCCGTCATCGCGGGCAAGCCCGCTCCCACAGGTTTTTTGTGTATGCCGGTTAGCCGCAGAGTTCGCGGGTCACGCGTTCGAGCATCATTCGGTTGGACTCGTCCGGCCGGTCTTCCCAGGCGAATACCGAGACGGTGGCGATGCCATCGAACTTGATCTCGCGCAAGGTGCCGAAAAACGCTTCCCAGTCCACCTCGCCCTGGCCGATGTCCAGATGCTGGTGCACGGTGGCGGTGACGCCCGGCGGGTTGACGATGTAGCGCAAGCCTGAGGAAGCCTTGTGGTTGTAGGTGTCGGCGATGATCAAGTGACTCAGTTTCGAGCCGGCGTACTTGAGCATCGAGGCGATATCACCCACGCCATCGTCATAGAAAAACGTGTGCGGCGCGGCGTAGAGGTAGTTGATCCAGTCGCGGTCCAGACCGCGAATGATGTCCACCGATTCGTTGTTGCGCTCGCAGAAATCATAAGGATGGGCCTGGATATCGAGCTTGATGCCTTCGCGTTCGAACTCGGGGATCAGTTCGTCCATGGAACGCATGAACTGGTTCTCGCAGACCAATGGGTTGTCCGACTGGCCGGTGAACTCGGTGTTGACCAGCTCGCAGTCCATCTCCACGGCAATCTGGATCGCCCGCTTCCAGTTGCGCACGGCGGCCACGCGCAAACCTTCATCGGCGGCGGCCCAGTGGTACATCGGTAATAAAGAAGAGAGTTTGACCCCGGTGTCGCTCAGGGCTTTGCGAAATTCCTTGATCCGCGCCTTGTCGACCCGCGGGGCTTTGTAGAACGGCAGAAAATCTTCCCGGGGCGACAGCTCGATATGTTCGTAACCGAGCTCGGTGACCTTGTCGACCATCTTGCCCAGGGACAGGTTGCGGTACATGTAGGGGTCTAGTGCGATGCGCATTTTTTCTCCTTAACCAGAGTCGACGCCGTCCCCTGTAGGAGCTGACACCGATTTCAGGGTGAGTGTCAGCGGGGCCGGGGTTGGTTTTAGCCGTAGAAGCGTGGGCGATCCGGTAGGCCGACTTTGACGATCTGGCCGCTGTTCTGCGCCTCGATGCAGGCATCCGCAGCGACGGCGGCGGCGAAACCGTCCCATGCCGATGGCCCGCCGACCTGCCCGGCCCGCACGCCATCGATGAACGCCTGCAACTCGACGTCGTACGCCGCGATGAACCGATCCTTCCAGTCCATCAGAATCGCATTGGACAGTTTCGCTCCGCTGCGCAGCTGAACCTGCGACGGCTCCGGCAGTTTGGCGATGCCCGTCTCCCCTACCACTTCGCACTGGATGTCGTAGCCGTACTGGCAGTTGACGAACACTTCCACGTCGATGCGCGTGCCCTTGGCGGTTTCCAGCAACACGATCTGCGGGTCTTTCAAATGGGCGTGGGCCTTGCTGGTCTTGCGCGGGAACACCACTTGCACCGACACATAGTCGTCGTCGAGCAACCAGCGCAATACGTCCAGCTCATGGATCAGCGTGTCGGTGATCGCCATGTCGGTCTTGTAGTTTTCACCTACGGTCGGGTTACGGTGGGCGCAGTGCAGCATCAGCGGTTCGCCGATCTGGCCACTGTCAATCACCGATTTCAATGCCCGATAACCTTCATCGTACGGGCGCATGAAACCAACCTGCACCAGTCGCTTGCCGTGGGCCACTTCGGCCTCGACGATCTTGCGGCAGCCTTCGGCGGTGACCGCCAGCGGTTTCTCGCAGAACACCGGTTTGCCCGCCGCAATGGCCGCCAGCACGAACTCTTCGTGGCTCGGGCCCCAGGAGGTGACGAGGATTGCGTCGACGTCCGGCGCCTTGATCAGCGCGTGGCCGTCGGGATAGACCTCGGCGGTCAGTTTCAGGTCGGAGACGACCTTGGCCGCTTGCTGCAAATTGATGTCGGTGACCGCGACAACCTGACTGTTGAGCAAGGTCTGGCTGCAACGACGGATATGGTCCTGGCCGATGGCCCCGGTGCCGATGACGCCGATACGCAACGAATTGGAAAGCGAAGACATATAAACACTCCTGTTGTTCGTTTCAGGGCAATCAGTATTGACGGGCCTTGGCCAATCGTTCGTTGAGGGTCTTGGCCACTGCGTCAGTGCGTGCGCTGGTGGAGACTTGCGCCACGCCGACCCGCCACCACGACAGGTATTTGTGAATCATGGTTTTGGGCAGGACCTTGATGTCGATCAGCGTCGACACCGTCTGCAAGCGTGCATCGGCCAACGCGGCTTGCAGCTCCTCGACGGTGTTGACCTTGTAGGTCTTGCAGCCGTAAGCCGCCGCGCTCATGGCGAAATCCACCGGCACGAAACCGCCATCGAGCTTGCTGGTTTCAGGATTGCGGAACCGGAACTCGGTGCCGAAGCTGTCCATGCCGTGTTCCATTTGCAGGTTGTTGATGCAGCCGAAGGTCATGTTGTCCAGCAGCACCACGTTGATCTTGCGTCGCTCCTGGATCGAGGTCGCCAACTCCGAGTGCAGCATCATGTAGGAGCCGTCGCCCACCAGCGCATAGACCTCGCGCTCAGGCTCGGCGAGCTTCACCCCCAGTGCGGCGTTCACCTCATAACCCATGCACGAATAACCGTACTCGACGTGGTAGGTGTTCACACCCTTGCTGCGCCAGCTGCGCTGCAAGTCGCCGGGCAGGCTGCCGGCGGCGGCGACGATCACCGCATCATCGGCCAGGGTTTCATTGAGCACACCGAGCACCCGGCTCTGGGTCAGGCAGGAACCGGTCAGCTCGATGAATTCGCGCAGCACCGCCGGGTCCAGGTGGTCGTTGATTTCCGGGACGAAGTCTTGAGTCTGGTATTCGACCTGATAGATGCGGTTGACTTCCTCGTCCAGCTGCGCCCGGGCCTGTCGGGGTTGATCGCCCCAGCTGGAGCGGTAGTCGCCCAACACAGCGGCCAACGCTTGCAAACCGGTCTTGGCATCCGCCAGCAGTTGCACGCCATCGAGTTTCAGGGCGTCGCAGGGGCTGATGTTGAGATTGAGGAATTGCACATCCGGGTGTTTGAACAAGGATTTCGACGCGGTGGTGAAATCGCTGTATCGGGTGCCGACGCCGATGATCAAATCAGCGTCCCTGGCCAACAGGTTCGCCGCCAGACAACCGGTTTCGCCGATCCCGCCGACGTTCAGCGGATGGCTGGACACCACCGCGCTCTTGCCGGCCTGGGTTTCGGCGAAAGGAATATCGAAGCGCTCGGCAAAGGCCTGCAACGCTGCATTGGCACCGGAATACTTGACCCCGCCGCCGCAGATGATCAGCGGTTTGCGCTTGCCTTTGAACAACGCCACGGCATCGCCGAGCATCGCTTCGGTGGCCGGACGGCGCTCGATGCGGTGCACGCGTTTTTGCAGGAAGTAATCAGGGTAGTCGTACGCCTCGGCCTGCACGTCTTGCGGCAGGGCCAGGGTGACGGCGCCGGTTTCGGCGGGGTCGGTGAGCACGCGCATGGCGTGGATCGCCGCGGTCATCAGTTGCTCGGGACGGTTGATGCGGTCCCAGTATTTGCTCACGGCCTTGAACGCATCGTTGGTGCTGATGCTCAGGTCGTGGAACTGCTCGATCTGTTGCAACACCGGGTCCGGTTGGCGGCAGGCGTAAACGTCGCCGGGCAACAGCAGCAAGGGAATACGGTTGGCGGTGGCCGTCGCGGCAGCAGTCAGCATGTTCGCCGCGCCCGGGCCCACCGATGAAGAACAGGCGTAGATCTTGCGCCGCAGGTGTTGCTTGGCAAAACCGATCGCCGCGTGGGCCATGCCTTGTTCGTTGCGACCCTGATGGACGATCAGGTCGCCGCTGTCCTGTTCCAGGGCTTGCCCCAGACCCAGCACATTGCCGTGGCCAAAAATGGTAAAGATCCCGGCGACGAATTTGCTCTGAACCCCATCGACCTCGATGTACTGGTTATCGAGGAATTTCACCAGAGCCTGGGCCATGGTCAGTCTTGTTGTGGTCATGCTTGCACCTTCCTTTGAAGCTAAATCCGGTGTGTGCTGTGGAATGCAATCCACTGTGGGAGCAGCGGTGCGGCGATCCGACTTGCCCGCGATAGCGATCTACCTGACACATCAATGTTGAATATGCTGCCGCCATCGCGGGCAAGCCCGCTCCCACAGGGTTCTCCATTAACCCAGGGATTTCTGCAGGTGATCCATACTCGCGCCGATCGCTGTCTGGATATCCGCCAGGCCATGGACGCTGTCGGCAAACGGTTCGAACGACAGGTAGCCGCTATAGCCGCTACTGAGCAAGGTGTCGATCTGCGCCGCGTTGCCGAGGATGTCGCCCTCGCCCACCAGCACCCGATGCCCATCACGAATGGTCGCCAGTGGCGCCTCGGCATCTTCGACGCCGGAGATGTGCACCAGCCCGGTCAGCTCAGGGAAGAATTCATGCTCGCTGGCCAGGTGATGGTGGAAGGTGTCATGCACCAGACGGAACACATCCAGCCCACCGATGGCCTTGATCGCATCGACTGCCGTGCGTTTGCGCCGCAGCGAGCACTCTTCGAAACCCAGCGGTTCGATGAAGCCGAGAATGCCGTGATCGCGCAGGATCGGCGCCAGTTCACTCAACGCCGTGCGCAGGCCGGACGCGCGCTGCGCTTCGGTTCGTGGATCGGCGCGGTCGTTCAACGGGCACATCACCAAGCCCCGTGCGCCACAATCACGGGCATAAGCGGCAAGTTTCAGGGCGTGTGCGCGGCGCTCGTCATTCCAGACATCGAACGGATACAGCGCGTTGATCGACAGCACAGTGATGCCTTTGGCGGCACACAATTCACGGACGTGCTCGGGTGCGGTGCCATCCTCAATCTCGATGCCTTTTAGGTCATTGCGGATCTCGATAGCCTCGGCCTTGAGGGTCACCGCCAACTCGATGAACGCCGGCAGGGACAAACGTGGGGCGACCATACGGTTCAAGGCGAAACGCAGGGGTTTGCTCATTTTTTGTTGTTCTCCGCACACGTGAATTATTTGGCTGTCGGCATGCTGAATTCAGGGCCCTTGGCGATGCTGTCGGGCCAGCGCTGCATCACGCTTTTGTAGCGGCTGTAGAAGCGAATGCCTTCTTCGCCATACGCGTGGTGGTCACCGAACAGCGAGCGCTTCCAGCCGCCGAAGGAGTGCCAGGCCATGGGCACCGGAATCGGTACGTTGATGCCGACCATGCCGACCTTGATGCTGCGGGCAAACGAGCGGGCAATGCCGCCGTCGCTGGTGAAACAGGACACGCCGTTGCCGAATTCATGGGCGTTGATCAGCGCCACGGCGCTGGCGAAATCCGGTACGCGCACGATGCCCAGCACCGGTCCAAAGATCTCTTGCTGGTAAATGCTCATCTCGGTCGTGACCTTGTCGAACAACGTGGCGCCGACGAAGAAGCCGTTCTCGGCACCCGGCACCTTGAAGTTGCGCCCATCGACAATCAGCTGCGCGCCCTGGGCCACGCCTTCGCCGATAAAGCCCTCGACCTTGGCCTTGTGTTCGGCGGTCACCAGCGGCCCCATGTCGCTGTCGCCTTGCATGCCATTGCCGACCTTCAATTGATCGATACGCGGCAACAGTTTGGCAATCAACTGGTCACCGACATCACCGACGGCCACGGCAATCGAAATCGCCATGCAACGCTCACCGGCCGAGCCGTACGCCGCGCCGATCAGCGCGTCCGCCGCTTGATCCAGATCGGCATCGGGCATGACGATCATGTGGTTCTTCGCCCCGCCCAGCGCCTGTACGCGTTTGCCGCGCGAGGTGGCTTGCTGGTGGATGTACTCGGCAATCGGCGTCGAGCCAACAAAGGAAATCGCCTCGATGTCCGGGTGTTGCAGCAAGGCATCGACCGCCGCCTTGTCGCCCTGGACCACGTTGAACACACCGTCCGGCAACCCGGCTTCGGTGAGCAAACGAGCCATCAACAAACTGGCGGATGGATCACGCTCAGACGGTTTGAGGATGAAGCAGTTGCCGGTGACCAGCGCCAACGGGATCATCCACAGCGGCACCATCACCGGGAAGTTGAACGGCGTAACGCCCGCGCAGACGCCCAATGGCTGGCGCAGGTTCCAGTTGTCGATGCCACCGCCGATGTTGTCGCTGAAATCGGTTTTCAGCAGGTTCGGCGCACCGCAGGCGTATTCGACGATTTCGATGCCACGGGTCACTTCGCCCTTGGCGTCGGAGAACACCTTGCCGTGTTCGCGGCTGATGATTTCGGCCAGTTCGTTGTGATGACGATCGAGCAATTCCTTGAACTTGAACATCACCCGCGAACGGCGCAGGGACGATTGCTCGGCCCAGGCCGGGAACGCCTTCATGGCCGAAGCGACGGCCTCGTCCACGGTCTTCTGGCTGGCCAGCCCGACCCGCGCCTGAACGCTGCCGGTGGCCGGATTGAAGACATTGCTGAACCGCTCGCTACCACTGTCCTGCACCTGACCGTCGATGTAATGGCCTATGACCGGGGCGTCGCTCATTGTTCTTGTTCTCCGTTCGAATATTGGAATGCAGGCGTTGTAATTCAGAGATCCAGAAGCCAGCTGTGCTGCGGATCGTTATGGAACTGCCAGACGCGTTTCGGGCCGGCCATCACGTTCAGGTAATACGACTCATAGCCGTAGGGCACGCTGACCGGGTGATAACCCTTGGGCACCACAACCAGATCGCTGTTTTCCACCGCCATGGCCTGATCGATACTGCGATCGTCGGTGTAGACCCGCTGGAACACGAAGCCCTGGGGCGGGTTGATCTGGTGGTAATAGGTTTCTTCGAGAAAGCTCTGGTGCGGCAGATCGTCGGTGTCGTGCTTGTGCGGCGGGTAGCTCGACGAGTGACCGGACGGCGTACGCACTTCCACCACCAGCAGCGAATGGGCGGGCTCGGTGTCCGGCAAAATGTCGCAGACATAACGGGTGTTGGCACCCTTGCCGCGCACGCTGCGTTTCATGCTGTCGGGCTTGATCAGCCTTGGGCCGAGGTTTTCGGCGGTGGAACCGGGCGCCGCGCAGACAGCGATTTGCACGTCGCTCAACGCCACCACTTGGGCCTGGCTGCCGGGTGGCAAATACACGGCGAACGGCGATTTGTCTTCGAACACCGACTGACGATCGCCGATGTTGTCCCAGTCGAACGCGCCCTGCCCCGGTGCTTCACCCTTGATGCCGACCCGACCGCTGAGCAGCACCAGGCACAATTCCTTGTCGCCCGCGCTGACCGGAAGGGTTTCGCCAAGACTCAGGCGGTAAGCGGCAAAACCGACGTATTCCAACGCACCCTGACCCAGCTCGACCATGGTCCGACCGCGGGCATTGCTCTTGACCAACAGGCTCATTGCGCGGTCCTCTCGTCGAGCAAGGTCCGCAGGGTGTCGTAGCCTTTTTTGGCGTAGACGTAACTCGGTGCCACCGCCGGATCCTGCTCAGCTTCCACCACCAGCCAGCCGTGGTAATCGGCGCCCAGTAGCACGTCGAGCAAGGCGCCGAAGTCGATGTCGCCATCACCAGGCACGGTGAAGGTGCCGTTGATGATGCAGTCCGGGAAGCTCCAAAGATTGTTGCGCGCCAGTTGCACCACCGGTTTGCGCACGTCCTTGAAATGCACGTGGCAGACCCGTTCGATGTGTTTGCGCAATACCTGCAACGGCTCGCCGCCGCCCATGTAGCAGTGGCCCGAATCGAACAACAGGCCGACTTCGCTGCCGGTCAATGCCATCAGTTTGTCGATGTCGGCCGGGGATTCGACGTAGGCACCCATGTGATGGTGATACGCCAGACGCACACCCTGGGACAGGGTGAAACGCGCCAGTTCGGTGAGTTTGTCGGCGTATTCTTGCCAGGCCTGCTCGGTGTGGAAACGCGGGCGCTCGACCAGTGGAATGCGCTGGCCTTGAATGGAGTCGGCGACTTCGCCATAGACCAGCACCTTGGCGCCGTTCTTCGCCAGCAGCTCGACATGGCTGCCGATGGCGTCGATTTCCTCGGCCACGGAACGGCGGGCCAGACGGCTGGAATACCAGCCCGACACCAGCGCCAGGTCGTAAGGCCGCAGCACATCGCCGACGCCCTTGGCGTCCTTGGGAAACTTGCCGTTGAGTTCGAAGCCCTCGTAGCCGATGTCCTTGCCTTCGCTGAGGGCGGTGCTCAACGGCGTCTCGCCACCGAGGGACGGCAGGTCGTCGTTGCTCCAGGAGATCGGGTTGATGCCAATTCGGATAGCGGGCATGGCTGCACCTTTTATTGTTTTCTCAAAAATGTTCAACCGATCACCTGTGGCGAGGGAGCTTGCTCCCGCTGGACTGCGAAGCAGTCCCGAATCAATCAGCCCGGTGTATCAGGTAAACCGCATTCACAGGTTTGCGACTGCTTCGCAGCCGAGCGGGAGCAAGCTCCCTCGCCACAAAAAGCCCAATCGACCACATAACTTTGTTCAGGCTCGGGCCGTGCGCCAGGCATCGATCAGTTCGACGAAGGTGCCCTGCACCTGGCGAATCAGCGCCTCGTCGTCGATTTCACCGGCCAGCCACGCGCGGCTCGGTTCCTGGAAGATCGTCCGGCCCACGGCGAAACCACGGCAGGTCTGGCTCTGGCTGGCCTGTTGGAACCCTTCGGCCAGGGTCGCCGCCGGGGCATTCAGGCCCAGCAGCACCACGCCACGGCAATACGGGTCGCGTTCCTGGATCAGCTCGTCGAGTTGTTTCCACTCCTCGGCGCTTTGCGCTTCGATCTTCCACCACGCCGGGTAGATGCCCAGGTTGTAGAGGCGCTTGAGGGCGCGATAGAGCACGTCTGGATGCGGTGATGGGTGATCCTTGGGCGGGATGATCTCCAGCAGCAACTCATGCCCGCTGACTTGCGAGGCCTGATACAGGCCCTTGATCTGCGCTTCCTGCTCCAGACGCAGCAGCGGCTCGTCGTCGGGATGGAATTGCACCAGGCACTTGATGATCTGTTCCTGCGGCCAGGCGATCAGGTTGCTGCCGATCGAACGCCCGTGTTCGAACGCCAATGGCCGCGAACCCTGCACTTCCACCGGCCGTGCCACCCACCAGCCGCGACCGGTGGCGGCATTCAGCGAGTCCTGGCCGAAACGTTGATCGGCCAGCAAGCCGACATCGGCGTCGACGCCCTGCTCACGCAAATCCGCCTCGACCCGTTCCACGGCCTTGATAAAGAGTTGTTTGAGTTCGCAGATAGCGCTCAGGTCGCGTCCGCCCTTGTGGGCCAGCTCTACCAGTTGCCCGCGATGATCGAAGGCAAAGATAAACAGTTGCTTCCACTGTTTACGCGGCACGCTGACCTGATGCAGACGCTGCAATGTCACGTCCTGATCCGGCCGGGTGATCGGCACCGGGCTGTTGAACAGGTAATCGAGTTCGGCGCGGGTCGGCATCGCCGGAGCGCAGGCATGGCGCGATACCACCAGACCGCCGCAGGCATTGGCCAACTGGCAGCAGCGCTCGTCGCTGGCGTCCTCCAGCCAGCCACTGAGGAAACCCGACATGAAGGCATCGCCGGCGCCCAACACATTCAGCACTTCGACGCGCACACCGGGATAGATCGCGCCGTCTTCGAGACGCACCGGGATCGCTCCGTGGATCACCGTGCAACCTTGCGGACCGAGCTTGACCACCAGGGTTGCCGCGCTCAGGCGCCGGACATTGCGCAGCGCGGTGAGCAGATCCTCGGCGCCGCCGGCGATCAGGAATTCTTCTTCAGTGCCGACGATCAGGTCGAAACGCGGGAGGATTTTCTGCACGTGCTGGCTGACGTTCTGGTCGGCGACGAAACGGGTTTCGCCGTCTGCCTTGCCGGCCAGACCCCAGAGCACCGGGCGGTAGTCGATGTCCAGCACCCGTTTGACGTTATGCTTTTCGGCATAGTCCAGCGCCTGAATGCTCGCCTTGTAGACGCCGTCGGTGGAGAAATGGGTGCCGGTGATCAGCAGGGCTTTGCTGGAAGCGATAAAGGCTTCGCTGATGTCTTCGGCGCGCAACGCCATGTCGGCGCAATTTTCGCGATAGAACACCAGGGGAAAGGTTTCGCGATCCTTGAGGCCCAGCAGGACCATGGCGGTCAGGCGTTCCGGATCGACCTTGATGCCGCTGACGTCGCAGCCTTCGCGGACCAGGGATTCAACGAGGAAACGGCCCATGTGGTCGTCCCCTACCCGGCTCAGCATCGCCGACTTCAGCCCCAGCCGCGCGGTGCCGAAGGCGATGTTGGCGGACGAACCGCCCAGGTACTTGGCGAAGCTGCTCACATCCTCCAGCCGCGCCCCGACTTGTTGCGCATAAAGATCGACGCCAAGGCGTCCGAGGCAAATCAGATCCAATTGACGCCCACTGGCAAAACGAGTCTGGCCCATGCTGGCTCCTGTTATTTTTATCAGCCTGCGTTCGGGGCGATGAAGGCGCCGAACACTCTTGGTGGATGCAGACTAAAACGACCGGGGCCGAACAATCAATATTTATTCTATATATTTTTTACGTGGAATATTTTTTCCAATAAACTTTGATACAAGCGTTCCAGACACCGTGCATCGTTTCAGCAGACCCCAGGCCGATTGCAAGCTCAAGATTTTATTCCGGCCTACCCTGTAGACTGCGCACAGCCAACCTATTGTCAGGGGATGACGAGAACCGTCATCCCTATAAGAACAAGCCAGAAGGATTTCTTATGTCCCGCACCGATCAGCCGGCTACGACCGAGAGCTCGCCCGACAGCGATCTCGCCAGCCCTCCGATCAATGCCGAGCGTCTGTTGCAGCTGATCACCGAGGAGTACGAAAGTCTGCCGCGCCAGCTCAAACGCATCGCCAGCTACATGAGCCAGCAGAGCGACCGGATCATGGTCGACCGCATCAGCGACATCGCCCGCGAATGCGAAGTGCACCCGTCGGCCATCGTGCGCTTTTCCCAGCGCTTCGGCTTCAGCGGGTTCAGTGAAATGCAGGCGCTGTTTCGCGAGGCCTACACCCACAAGACCACGCCGGTGCAGAACTACCAGCAACGCATCCGCAGCATGATCGCCAACAAGTCGCAGAAGGCCAGCGGCGGCGACCTGGCGCGCGAATGCATCAACGCCACCCTGTCGGGTATCGAGCGTTTGGGGCTGGAACTCGATGACCAGGCTTTCGACAAGGCCGCGGACCTGGTGGTGAATGCCGACAACATCTACGTGGTCGGGGTGCGTCGCTCGTTCGCGGTGGCCGATTACCTGGTCTACAACCTGCAACACACCAACAAGCGCATCCACCTGGTGTCGGGCCTTGGCGGCAGCTACCGCGAGCAGATGCGCAGCGTGCGCGCCAACGACCTGGTGATCGCCATCAGCTTCACGCCCTATGGCAAGGAAACCCAGCACTGCCTGCGCATCGCCCAGCACCATCAGGCGAAAACCCTGATCATCACCGACAGCAACCTCTCGCCATTGGCCAAGCGCGCCAACACCGTGCTGCTGGTCAACGAGGGCAGTTCGTTTGCCTTCCGTTCATTGAGTGCCACCCTGTGCCTGTGCCAGGCGCTGTTCATCGCCGTGGCTTATCGACTGGAATTGAAGGTCGATGAGATTCATGAACAGGCAGGCTTTGAGGATTAGCCTTCGAGGATGAACAATAGGCCTGAGAATTAGCGCGAAACCGCTTGCAGGTCGCTGAACCTCGGCTAAGGTTGTCCCTCCCCAAGGACCGTCTGTAAGGAGAGGCTCAATGAAACTGATCGGCATGCTGGATTCGCCCTACGTGCGGCGCGTCGCCATTTCCGCCAAATGCCTGGGCATCCCGCTGGAACACGCGTCGGTTTCGGTGTTCAGGCACTTCGAGCAGTTCCAGCAGATCAACCCGGTGGTGAAGGCGCCGACGCTGGTGCTGGATGACGGTGAGGTGTTGATGGATTCAACGCTGATCATCGATTACCTCGAAGCCTTGGCCGCTCCGGGTAAAAGCCTGATATCCGACAATCCGGTTCAACGCTTGCGCTCGCTGCGGCTGATCGGCCTGGCATTGGCGGCGTGCGAGAAGTCGGTGCAGCTTTACTACGAACGCAACCTGCGGCCAGCGGAAATTCAGTACGCGCCTTGGGTGAAACGGGTCGAAGGGCAATTGGCGGCAGCGTATTCGGCGCTGGAGCGGGAGCTGGAAAAGCAGCCGCTGAAGACCGATGGCTCGATTGCGCAGGACGGGATTAGCTTGGCGGTGGCCTGGAGCTTTACCAACCTGGTGGTGCCGGATCAGGTGGAGGCCAAGCAGTTTCCACTGATCAACGCGTTTACGGCGTATGCCGAGGGGCTTGAGGTGTTTGTCGATACACCGATCGAGTAGGCGGATGGGTTGCGCCTGAACTGCCGTCTTCGCGGGCAAGCCTCGCTCCTACAGGATTTTGCGCATAACTTGTAGGAGCGAGGCTTGCCTGCGAAGTTTGTCGATCAGCGGGCAGTGTGGCTTATTGCTTGGCCAATTCCATAATCATCCGCGACAGCAAATAAATCCGCGGCGCCACACTTTCTACCTCGGCATATTCCTCGGGCGTATGGATATTGCCGCCGACAATCCCGAACCCGTCCAGCGTCGGCGTACCAACACCCGCGGACAAACTCGCATCTGCCGCCCCGCCGCTGCCTTCTTCCGTCAACTTGCGGCCAATTTCGCCGTAAATGCCTTGAGCCATGGCCATCAAGCGATCCGATTCCGCCGTTTGCGGCATCGGTGGCAAGCCGCGCTTGAGGCTGGTGGTGACTTGCGTATCGGCAATCAGTTTGTCCTTCGACACCCGCGCCAGGTCCTTTTCGATCCGGTCGAACTCCTCCGGCACCGCCGCCCGCACATCAGCCTTGGCCGTAGCCTGATCCGGAATCACGTTGGTGCGGTCGCCGGCCTTGAGCACGGTGAAGTTGATGGTGGTTTTCTTCGCTTCATCGCCCAGTTTGCCGAGTTGCAAAATCTGGTGCGCGGCTTCCATGGCAGCGTTACGCCCCAATTCCGGGGCAACGCCCGCATGCGCAGCCTTGCCTTTGACCTCGACCACGGCAGTGGCGCTGCCTTTGCGCCAGACCACCAGGCCATCGGCCGGGCGGCCCGGTTCGAGGTTGAGGGTCACATCGTGGGCCTTGGCGGTTTTCTTGATCAGGTCGGTGGCGACGTCCGAGCCGGTTTCTTCACTGGCATCGAGCAGGAAGGTGATCTGCGCGTAGTCCTTGAAGTCGAGGTTCTTGAGGATTTTCAGCGCGTAGATCCCGGCGACGATGCCGCCCTTGTCGTCCATCACGCCCGGCCCATAGGCGCGGCCGTCCTTGATGTGGAACGGACGCTCGGCGGCGGAGCCTTCCTTGAACACAGTGTCCATGTGCGCCATCAGCAGGATTTTCGCCTTGCCGGTGCCTTTGAGGGTAGCCAGCACATGGTTGCTCTCGTCCGGGGTGTTGGGCACCAGTTCGATGGTGGCACCCAGTTTCTTCAACTCTTCGATGGCGATGTCACTCACCTGGGTCAGGCCCGGTTCATAGCCGGAGCCGGAGTCGATGTTCACCAGCCGTTCCAGCAGTTTCAGGGCTTCAGCCTTGTACTGTTCAGCATCGGCGAGGACTTGTTTGTGGGGTTCGGCGAAGGCTGCCGGGGTGAAGGTGCCGAGGGCGAGGGTCAGGCCAAGACTGGTGGCCAGGAAGGAACGCGGGAGCTTGAACGTCATGAATCGATCCTTGTTTCGTGTCGGGGTCTTTAGACCCTACCTGACTACGACGCAAGGCTCTACACCGGATGCGACACATACACACTTGATTCACCGAAGAACCAATGTGGGAGCGGGCTTGCTCGCGAAAGCGGTGTATCAGCCAATGATAATGTCGGTTGACACTCCGTCTTCGCGAGCAAGCCCGCTCCCACAGGGGACTTGTGCGATGGGATTAAACAGAGTCGAGCAGCTCTTTATGCGGCTTGCCGTTACTGTGGCAAATGACGCGATTACGTCCGGTGGTCTTGGCTTCGTAGAGCGCCTGATCGGCGTCGTTGAGCCACAGGGTCGCGTCGTCATGGTCCGGGTTGAAGGCCGCCAGGCCGATGCTCAAGCTGACTTTCAGCGCCGGGTTGCGCTCATAACCCAACGTGGCGAATCGGGCACGCAGCGCATCCATCGCCACAGCGGCGCGCTCCAGTGGCAGGTCCGGCAGCAACACGCAGAATTCGTCGCCGCCATAGCGCCCGGCGACATCGGTGGCACGCAGGTTCTGCTTGAGGATTTTGCTCAGCTGACGCAAGACGATATCCCCGGCGACATGGCCATAGGTATCGTTGATGGTCTTGAAATGGTCGATGTCGATCAACGCAATCGCCCCGCCCTGCTGCTGGCGTCGGCAACGCTGAAACTCGATTTCCAGCTGGTCTTTCCAGGCGCCGTGGTTCAACAGGCCGGTCAGGCTGTCGGTGCGGCTCAGGGCCAGCAATTCTCGCTTGTGTTGGCCGAGGGTGTGGGCCTGACGGAAGCAGATCCAGCCCAGGGACAGCGGATAAATCGACAGTAAAGGTAAACAGGCGTATAGCTGAAATGGACTGGTCTGCGGGACAAAAGCCGGCATGAACACCAGCAGCCCGAGGCCTATCCCGAGGATCTGCGCGACGGCGCCCGCCAACAGAAAACGCAAGCCACCGATGGCCACGTTGTGCATCGCCATCATCGACAGCGTGGCCGCGCTGGGCAGCGGATTGAACTGCATGGCGGCCACCCAGAAACCACCGAGAAACGCATCCACCAGGATGTTGCGGTGTTCGGCGTGGTAAGGAACCTTCGCCCGACGTGCCCATTGATAGGCCACATGCGGCCAGATGATGCCATTGAACAGCATCACCACCCAGACCCAGGGCGCCGGGTCGAGTGGATACATCCCCGCACCGACGCACAACAGCCCGAGGGCCAGACCGAGGATGCGCGACCCATAAAGCCTCCTGGCCAATGAAAGTCCCTTTCCTCCCTTTTTTTCCATAGAGGCCTCTGTACTACTGAACCGAGCCTGACAACACATGGGTGAAAGTGTTTGAAGTCTATCAGGGGAACGGCGAATAGCCATCACCGGATGACGGTCTGACAGCTGGTAGCTCCAATAGTGTGGCATCGCGATGAGGCGAGTGCCCAATGTTTGTCTATACATGAAGTAAGGGATCGATAAACCACGATAAACAGGAGGCCGCTGCAGAGGCTCCGCCAACCACCCTCCGTCCTGATCACTGCAAAAGGAATAGCCCGATGCTTTTGTTGGTTGTCGTTATCGCCGTTTTCGTGGCCTGGAGCTGGTTAAGCTATCCGGCCATCGGTTACTGGCTCTATGACTTGAACATGGCGCTGGAGGCCCGGCTGTATCGGTTGCACAAGCTTATCGTGCCGATCACCGAAATGACCGTCTCGACCTGGCAAGGCGGCCCCTACGAAGCCTCCAGCAACATACTGATGCTGCACGGCTACAGCGCCGACAAGAATATCTGGCTGCGCTTCGCCCGGCATTTCGTCAACGACTACCGGGTGATCATCCCCGACCTCGCCGGCCATGGCGAAACCGGCTTCAAGGCCGGTGGTGGCTACGACATTCCGGTCCAGGCCAAACGATTGATCCAGTTGCTCGATGTTTGCGGCGTCGAGAAGGTGCACGTGATCGGCAATTCCATGGGTGGCTACATCGCGGCATGGCTGGCGGTCAATTACCCCGAGCGTATCGTTTCACTGGCGCTGCTCGATCCGGCTGGCGTCACTGCTCCTGAACCCAGCGACATGGAGCGCCACCTGGCTCGCGGCCATAACCCGTTCCTGATTCATTCCCGTGAAGAGTTCCAGCATTTCTACGCCATGACCATGGTTTCGCCGCCATGGGTGCCGGGGATCGTGCTGGACGCCGTCGCCCAGCGCTATGAACAGCAGCGCGACGAGCTGGAAGAAATCTTCAGGGACTTCCGGGCCAGCCCGCCGATGGAGCCAAAACTGCCCGATATCAAATGCCCGGCGCTGCTGCTTTGGGGGCGCAAGGATCGTTTGATCGACGTCAGCAGCGTACCGGTCTGGAGCAAGGGCATCGCCGATCTGCGGGTGGAAATCTGGGACGGTGTCGGCCACATGCCGATGGTTGAGCAGCCGACCAAAACAGCACGCTTGTACCGAGAGTTTTTGCGGGCGCATCACATGACCCCCACCGCCTCATAGCAGCTGCCGAGCCTGCGAGGCTGCGTTCGCCGGTAGCAGCTGTCGAGCTTGCGAGGCTGCGTTCGGCTGCGCAGCAGTCGTGAATCCGGCTGACGCAGTTTGCCTGATGCACTGCAAGCTCTGGTTTTACGACTGCTACGCAGCCGAACGCAACCTCGCAAGCTCGGCAGCTGCTACGGGTTGGCAGATAATTCGGGGGGGATGCTCGGCGATTCATACGAGGCGCGATTGATGAACATTCTTTACGACGAACGCATCGACGGCGCCCTGCCCAATGTCGACAAGGCCGTGTTGCTCAAGGCCTTGCAACAGCAGGTGCCGGACCTGGACATCCTCTGGCGCGAGGAAGAACTCAAGCCCTACGAATGCGACGGTCTCTCGGCCTATCGCACCACGCCGATGCTGGTGGCCCTGCCCCGGCATCTGCAACAGGTGCAGGCGCTGCTCAGGCTGTGCCATGCCCGGAACGTGCCGGTGGTGGCGCGCGGGGCCGGCACCGGGTTGTCCGGCGGTGCGCTGCCGCTGGACAAAGGCGTGTTGCTGGTGATGGTGCGATTCAACAACATCTTGCACATCGACCCCGCCGCCCGCACCGCACGGGTCCAGCCAGGGGTGCGCAACCTGGCGATTTCCCAGGCAGCGGCGCCCTTCGGTTTGTATTACGCACCGGACCCGTCCTCGCAAATCGCTTGTTCAATCGGCGGCAACGTCGCGGAAAACGCCGGTGGCGTGCATTGCCTCAAGTACGGCCTGACCGTGCACAACCTGCTGAAACTCGAAATTCTGACCCTTGAAGGTGAACACCTGACCCTCGGCGCCGACTCGCTGGACGCGCCGGGGTTTGACCTGCTGGCGCTGTTCACCGGCTCCGAAGGCTTGTTGGGGATCATCACCGAAGTCACGGTCAAACTGCTGCCCAAA
Source organism: Pseudomonas sp. DF5 (assembly GCF_058148225.1). Lineage (NCBI taxonomy): Bacteria > Pseudomonadati > Pseudomonadota > Gammaproteobacteria > Pseudomonadales > Pseudomonadaceae > Pseudomonas > Pseudomonas sp. DF5. The sequence goes on along the minus strand of NZ_JBYVYM010000018.1, from coordinate 96,914 downwards.
CCCCAGGTCGCCAAAGTCCTGCTGGCCAGTTTCGATTCCGTGGAAAAGGCCGGTCGCGCGGTGGCCGAGATCATCGCCGCCGGGATCATTCCCGGTGGCCTGGAGATGATGGACAACCTGGCGATCCGCGCCGCTGAAGACTTCATCCACGCCGGTTACCCGGTGGATGCCGAAGCGATCCTGCTGTGCGAACTGGACGGCGTCGAAGCCGATGTCCATGACGATTGCGAACGAGTCCGCGAGGTCTTGCAACAGGCCGGCGCCAGCGAGGTGCGCCAGGCCCGGGACGAGGCCGAGCGTGTGCGGTTCTGGGCCGGGCGCAAAAACGCCTTCCCGGCCATCGGCCGTCTCTCGCCGGATTACTACTGCATGGACGGCACCATCCCCCGTCGCGAACTGCCCGGCGTACTCAAGGGCATCGCCAACCTGGCGCAAGAATACGGCTTGCGGGTGGCCAACGTGTTCCACGCTGGCGACGGCAACATGCACCCGCTGATCCTGTTCGACGCCAACCAGCCCGGCGAACTGGAACGGGCCGAAGCCCTTGGCGGCAAGATCCTCGAACTGTGCGTGAAAGTCGGCGGCAGCATCACCGGCGAGCACGGCGTGGGCCGGGAGAAAATCAATCAGATGTGCGCGCAGTTCAACAGTGATGAGTTGACCTTGTTTCACGCGGTGAAAGCCGCGTTCGATCCGCAGGGTTTGCTCAACCCCGGCAAGAACATCCCGACCCTCCACCGCTGCGCGGAATTCGGCGCGATGCACATTCACGCAGGAAAACTGCCGTTCCCTGAGCTGGAGCGTTTCTGATGGCGGATTTCGATGCCAGTGAAGCCCTGCTCGATCAGGTCAGGCAGGCGCTGGAAAACGCCACGCCGCTGCGTATTCAGGGGGGTAACACCAAAGCCTTTCTTGGCCGTGAAGTGGCCGGCGAAGTGCTCGACACCCGCGCCCACTGCGGCATCGTCAGCTATGACCCGACGGAACTGGTGATCAGCGTTCGCGCCGGCACACCGCTGAGCGAACTGTTTGCCGCGCTGGATGCCGCGGGGCAAATGTTGCCCTGCGAGCCGCCGTCGTTCGGCGAAGGCGCCACGGTCGGCGGGATGATCGCGGCGGGGCTGTCCGGGCCACGGCGCCCGTGGGCCGGCTCGGTGCGGGACTTTGTCCTCGGTACGCGGGTGATCAGCGGTCTGGGCACTCACCTGCGCTTTGGCGGCGAAGTGATGAAAAACGTCGCCGGTTATGACCTGTCGCGCCTGATGGTCGGCAGTTACGGCTGCCTTGGCGTGCTGACTGAAGTCTCGCTCAAAGTGCTGCCCAAACCCCGGCAATGCCTGAGCATCAGCCTGGACATCGACTGCGCCCGCGCCTTGGCCAATCTGGCGCAATGGGGCCAGCAACCGCTGCCCATCAGCGCTGCCAGCCACGATGGCCAGCGTTTGTACCTGCGCCTGGAAGGCGGCGAAGGCTCGGTCGCGGCGGCCCATCAACGGCTCGGCGGCGAGCCGCTGGACTCGGCCTATTGGTCCGACCTGAACGAACAACGACTAGACTTTTTCAATGAAGGCCTGCCGTTGTGGCGCTTGTCATTGCCCAACAACCTCGGGCCACTGGACTTGCCCGGCGAGCAGTTGATCGACTGGGGTGGCGCGCAACGCTGGTTGAAATCAGCAGCCGATAACATTCAATCACTGGCTCAGCAGCACGGCGGCCACGCCACCTGCTTCAGTCATGGCGTCACAGAAACGCCTTTCCAGCCCCTGGCCCCGGCGCTGCTGCGCTATCACCGGCAACTCAAGGCGCAACTCGACCCCCAAGGGCTGTTCAACCCCGGCCGGATGTACGCGGAGTTGTAAGATGCAAACCAATCTCAGCGAAGAGGCCCGACAACTGCCCCGCGCCGAAGAAGCGGACAAGATCCTGCGCACCTGTGTGCACTGCGGTTTTTGCAACGCCACCTGCCCGACCTACCAACTGCTCGGCGACGAGCTGGACGGACCGCGCGGGCGTATCTACCTGATCAAGCAAGTGCTCGAAGGCGCCCCCGCCACGGCCCAGGCCCAATTGCACCTGGATCGCTGCCTGACCTGCCGCAACTGTGAAACCACCTGCCCGTCCGGGGTGGATTATCACAACCTGCTGGACATTGGCCGCGCCGTGATCGATCAAGCAGTGCCGCGCCCGGCCAGTCAACGGCTGTTGCGTCAGGGCCTGCGGGCACTGGCGCCGAACCCGAACCTGTTCAAGACCCTGCTGCAGATCGGCGCCACTTTCCGGCCGTTGTTGCCACGGGGGGTAGAGGCGAAGTTACCCCACGACCTCCCTGCTCCGGGCGAACGCCCTGTCCCTCGGCATGCTCGCCGGGTGTTGATGCTCGAAGGCTGCGTGCAGCCCGGCCTGTCACCAAACACCAACGCCGCGACGGCGCGGGTGCTGGATCGGTTGGGAATCAGTGTGATTGCGGCGCCTGAAGCCGGTTGTTGCGGCGCGCTGGACTATCACCTCGACGCCCAAGCCATGGGCCTGGACCGCGCCCGACGCAACATCGACGCCTGGTGGCCGCACCTGGAAAGCGGCGCCGAAGCCATCGTGCAAACCGCCAGCGGCTGCGGCGCATTCATCAAGGATTACGGGCATCTGCTGGAGCGCGACCCGGTTTATGCGGCCAAGGCCCGGCGAGTCAGCGAAATGGCCCTGGACCTGGTGCAAGTGCTGGCCGATGAGCCGTTGGAGCGAGTCTGCGCCGCCACCGACCGACGGATCGCCTTTCACTGCCCCTGCACCTTGCAGCACGCACAGAAACTCGGCGGCGCGGTCGAGGCCGTGCTGACGCGGTTGGGCTTCAATCTCACAGCTGTGCCCGACAGTCATTTGTGCTGCGGCTCGGCGGGCACCTATTCGATCACCCAACCGGAGCTGGCCCGGCAACTGCGCGACAACAAACTCAACGCCCTGGAAAGCGGCCACCCCGACGTCATCGCCACCGCCAACATCGGCTGCCAGAGCCACCTCAACAGCGCCGGACGCACCCCAGTCAGGCACTGGATCGAATTGGTGGACCAAGTGCTGCGTTGACCGAACACTTCCGCGTTGCAAGAACAGTCCTTGGCAGAATGAAGTTCGTCAGAAACTTCGTTTGTCGGCGCCGCCGAAGGCTGCGATCTTTTCCGGCATCCGTTACGTCACTGCGCCAGGAATTTTTTTCATGAGCCACCCGAATTTCGTCAGCCCTGACCTGATCCGCCAACGCTTCTCCAAAGCGATGTCCGACATGTACCGCGAAGAAGTGCCGCTGTACGGCGCGCTGATGGAACTGGTGGAACAGACCAACCGCCACGTGCTGGACAGCGACCCGCAAATCGCCCGCCAGCTGCACAGCACCGGGGAAATCCAGCGACTGGACCTGGAACGCCACGGTGCAATCCGCGTCGGCACCGCCACTGAACTGGCAACCCTCGCCCGCCTGTTCGCGGTGATGGGCATGCAACCGGTGGGCTATTACGACCTGACCCCGGCCGGCGTGCCGGTGCATTCCACCGCGTTCCGTGCCGTGCATGAGGCGGCGTTGCAAGTCAGCCCGTTCCGGGTGTTCACCTCGCTACTGCGCCTGGAACTGATCGAAGACACCGAACTGCGGGCCTTTGCCCAATCAGTGCTGGACCAGCGTTCAATCTTCACCCCGGCTGCGCTGACGCTCATCGAGCGCGCCGAAACCCAGGGAGGGCTGACCGAATACGAGGCGCAGGACTTCGTCGCACAAGCCTTGGAAACCTTCCGCTGGCACCACAGCGCCACCGTCACCGCCGAGCAGTACCAACAACTCAGCGCCCAGCATCGACTGATCGCCGACGTGGTGGCGTTCAAAGGCCCGCACATTAACCACCTGACGCCGCGCACCCTGGACATCGACATCGTCCAGGCACAAATGCCCGCCCATGGCATTACCCCCAAAGCGGTGATCGAAGGCCCACCCCGCCGCCAATGCCCGATTCTGCTGCGTCAAACCAGCTTCAAGGCGTTGGACGAGCCGATTGCTTTTACCGATCAAGCCGAGATGCGTGGCAGCCACAGCGCCCGCTTCGGTGAAATCGAACAGCGCGGCGCAGCGCTCACGCCTAAGGGCCGGGCGCTTTACGACCGTTTGCTCAACGCTGCCCGGGATGAGCTCAAGGAGTTCCCCAACGAAGCCAATGCCGCACGCTACAATGCGCTAATGACGCAGCATTTTGGCGAATTCCCTGACACCGTAGAAGAAATGCGCCAACAGGAACTGGCGTACTTTCGCTACTTCGTGACCGAAAAAGGCCTGGCGGCGGATGGGCTGAAAGACGCGTCTCTGGAGGATTTGCTCCGCGACGGGTATGTGCGGGTTGAACCGCTGGTGTACGAAGATTTCCTGCCGGTCAGTGCGGCGGGGATTTTTCAGTCGAACCTGGGGGACGCGGCGCAAACCCACTATGGTGTGCACTCGAACCAACAGGCGTTCGAAAAGGCGCTGGGACGGTCGACGATTGATGAGTTGGGCTTGTATGCCGAGACGCAGCGGCGATCGATCGAACAGTGTTTTGCAGCATTGGGCTTGAAGGTTACCGATTAGGCGTTATGGCCGCGAAAAGATCGCAGCCCTGCGGCAGCTCCTGCAGAAATACGTATTTCATGCAGGAGGGGCCGCCCCGTCGTTCGTCGCGTCGTTGCCGGCACGGCACGTTTTCGACCTTTTAAGCCGCACCGCCCTTGGCCTGTTGCTCCAGGTGCAGTTGCAGCTCTGGATCGATCTTCAGCGCAGCGGCCAGTTCGTCCAGATAATTGCGCTCGGCATCCTGCTGATCGTCCACCAGCATCACGCTGGCCAGGTACATCTCGGCGGCCATGCCCGGGTCCTGGGCGGACTGCGCCACATCGGCGGCATCCAGCGGCCGGGCGACTTCGTCATCGAGCCATTGTTGCAGTTGCGGGTCGTCGGTATGGCGGCCGATTTCAGTGCTGATCATTTGTTTCTCGGCGTCGTCGATACGGCCGTCGGCCTTGGCGGCGGCGATCAAGGCGCGAAGGATGGCGTGGCTGTGGTCTTCGATTTCCGGACCGGACAACAGATCAACGGTACGCGGCGCCTGTTGGGGTGCCGAAGCCTGGCTGCGTTGCCATGCCTGATAGGCCTGGAACGCCATCATCCCCAAAGAGGCCAACGCCGCATAGTTGGTGCCGCCCGAGCGCGTTTGGCTTGAACCGCCCGAAGGGGAACCGCCGCCCAACAGACCACCGAGCAAACCTCCCAGACCTCCGCCGCCAGCACCTCCACGCGCGCTGCCACCCAACAGGCCACCGAGCAAGCCACCCAAATCGCCCAAGCCGCCTTGAGTCGACGCCGCACCACCACCTTGTTGCGACAACGAGCCCTGGCCGGCCCGCAGTAATTGCTCAAGCAAATCGCTGGTGTTCATGACGACGTCCTCATTGATGGGCAGAAACCAAGTCAGGCAACGATAGTCCTCGCCGGACATTCCGCCAACTCCGTCTGGCTGACGTCAAAAGGTGCCCCTTCACACTCCTGACAGAAACTGACAGCGCCTCCTTTTATGCTGCGTCCACCTTCTAATGGAGCAACCCCATGATCACTCCCCGTTTCATTTTGCTTTTCGTGGACAATCCCGCCGTCAGTGCACGGTTTTATGAGTTTCTGCTGGAGCGCAAGCCCGTGGAAGAGTCGCCGACCTTCGCCCTGTTTGTCCTGGACGACGGCTATAAATTGGGGCTCTGGTCGCGGCATACCGCCGAACCTGCAACGACTGTAACGGGCGGCGGAACCGAGCTGGCGTTCCCGGTGGAGTCCGCCGAGCAGGTCGATGCACTGTTTGCCAAGTGGAGCGCCCTGGGGCTGACCATGCTGCAAACACCGACCGAACTCGATTTCGGTCGCACCTTCGTCGCCCTTGACCCGGATAGCCATCGGCTGCGTGTGTTCTTTCCTCATTAAGCTGACAACACAGGCAGACAACGCTCATGACGTACCCCGGATATTTCCGGGGTATTTTTTTGCGCGGCGTCTAAGATTCAAAGGTGGTGAACCTTATCCCCGAAAATCCGGTCGATACCTGCAACCCGATCCGGTTTGCCGACGCCCTCAATAGCAGGGTGATAACTGGCTTGCTTCATTTTCTGGAGAACGCCCCCGTGATATCCACCGTACACATCGCCAGGCTCAAAGCATGGGGCGCCCATGGTTTTACCGCCACCGGCGTGGTCACTGCTTTCCTCGCGACCCTCGCCCTGCTGGAGAACCAGCCCACCCATTGCCTGCTGTGGCTGGGCGTGGCGCTGATCGTCGACGGGCTGGACGGCGCGCTGGCACGCAAGGTCAATGTGCAATCGGTGCTGCCGAGTTTCGACGGCTCGATCCTCGACCTGGTGATCGACTACCTGACGTATGTGTTTATCCCGGCGCTGTTCATCTACCGTTACATCCCGTTGCCGGACTACACCCTGCTGCTGACCGTGTCGCTGATTCTGGTGTCGTCGCTGTTCTGCTTCTGCAACGTCAACATGAAGAGCAAGGACAACTACTTCCAGGGCTTCCCCGCTGCGTGGAACGTGGTTGCGCTGTGCCTGTACATCATCGGTCCGTCGCCGTGGATCACGTTGCTCACCGTGATCGGCCTGGCGCTGTTGACCGTGACTCGAATGAAATTCCTGCACCCGTTCCGCGTGCGCCGCTTCATGCCGATCAACATTGCCGTGACGGCCATCTGGTTGCTGTGCAGCTTGTCGCTGGTGCTCAACCATCCGGTCATCAATCCACTGGTGATGGGCCTGTGGCTGCTGATGTCGGCGTACTTCCTGGGGATCTGCATCTGGCGCACGGCGCTGGAGTGGTTCGACGGCTCGCGGCTCAAATAGGCACTACGATCATGCCCATCCATATCGTGCGACTCGGCTCACCCCGCACCGCAAATGAAGGCCTGCGCCTGGGCACGGTACGCCGCCCGCCCCGTGGCGTACCGAAGGCCGAATTCGCCAGCCGTGATTTCTATGATGTGTGGCAACCGCTGCTGTCCCCCAGCCCCGAACTGGTGGCCGAAGCCAAAGCGGCAGAAGATGCCAAAGCCTGGGAGAACTTCAAGCGCAAGTTCAAGGCCGAGATGAACCATCCCGCGCCCAGTCAGCTACTGGACCTGTTGGCCGCCCTCTCCCATCAAACCTCACTGGCCGTGGGGTGTTACTGCGAAGACGAGGCGCACTGCCATCGCTCCGTATTACGGGAGTTACTGGAGGCTCGGGGCGCAAAGGTTGTTTAGATAAAAAGAACACCAAAATCCCCCTGTGGGAGCGGGCTTGCTCGCGAAGGCTGTCTGTCTGGCACATCGATGTTGGATATGCCGACGCCTTCGCGAGCAAGCCTGCTCCCACATTAGAACCGGACGAGGGGTTGATCATGGTCAATAATCAAAGGATTGAGATGTATTGAACGACCACCGTCTGCTCGTTTACCCACGGGAGGTTTGTCATGTCTGGTCAACCGCGCTTCATGCTGGTCGCCTCACCGCTGATGGAACACAGCCCCGCCTTCGACCGGGCCGCGATGCTGGCCAAGGCCGAGGGGGCGGCCCTGCACATCGTGGCCTTCGACTATCTGGAAGGCCTGGCGACCGCCAGCCTGGTCAACGAAAAGGCCATGGAGCAGATGCGCTTGGGCTATGTCGAGCGCCACCGCCAGTGGCTTGAAGAACAGGCCCACCCCTTGCGCAAGATAGGTGTGAACGTCACCACCGAGGTGGCCTGGGTCGAGAATCCGCTGGAGGAGATCCTGATTCACCTCAAAGAGCAGCCGATGGACGTACTGATCAAGGCGCTGGATCATCCATCGCGGCTGTCGCGGCTGGTGTTTACCCCCCTCGACGTGCATTTGTTGCGTGAATGCCCGGTGCCGCTGCATTTCGTCAGCCATGCCACTCGCGCGTTGCCGCGTAAGATCGTCGCGGCGATCGACCCGTTTCACCGCGATGATCAATACAACAGTTTCAACGACCGGATCCTTCACGAAGCCTCAAAACTGGCGAGCGCCTGCAATGCCGAACTCGATGTGGTCTACGCCTATGACCTTTCATCCATCAGCGCGGACGAGTTCAACTTCTATAACGGTTCGGCGCTTTTCTCTTCGGACCAGGTCAAGACCCTGTTCGACCTCCAGGAGAATGCCTTCAACGAACTGGCCGCGCGCAACGGCATCGCGCCGGAGCAGCGGCACATGATCATGGGCAACCCCACCAAGGTACTGACCCACTACACCGAGACCCATGATGTGGATGTGATCGTCATGGGCAGGATCGGCCATCGCGGCATGGGCCGGTTGATCGGCAGCACGGTGGAGCATGTGCTGTACAAAATGCCATGCAGCGTGTGGGTGGTGTATACCGAATCACTGGATGAGTGACAATGCCATTAAGTTAAGGCACAGAGCCTGTAGGAGCGAAGCTTGCCCGCGAAGAATACACCGCGGTTTTTCAGGTATTACGCGTCATCGTTCTTCGCGGGCAAGCCTCGCTCCTACAGGATTTTCGTCGCTCCGTTCCCGGTTCAACGCCGGGTGATCACCACCTCCAGGTATTCGCTTGGCACCACCAACGACCGCTCCCCCGCTCGGTTCAGGCGCTTGAGCAGTTCCGTCAGGTCGTTTTCCAGGGCGGCGGCCCCTTCAGGTGGCAGGGTCGCAAAGGCCTTGTGAACCGGGCCATACCAGGTGCGGAAGGTGTCGATGAAATGAGCCGCCGAGCGATAGCGGAAATTGAACAATCGCCGCGCTACCTGAAGCACAAAGTCACGCTGGTCGAACTGTGAGTGCAACCATGCTTCGGAGCCCCAGTTTGAAGGCGGTTGCGCGCCCACGGGTGGCGGCATGTGGCGCCCCAGCACCTTGAACATCTGCCCGACAAAGCCTTCGGGCGTCCAGTTGGCAAGGCCGATCCGGCCTCCCGGGCGGCACACCCGCGCCAATTCCGCGGCAGCCTTTGGCTGATCCGGGGTAAACATCACCCCAAAGGTCGAGAGCACGGCATCGAAACTGGCATCCTCGAAAGGTAGCGCCTCGGCGTCGGCCACCTGAAAGGTCACGTTCAGGTGTTCCGCCCGTGCCCGGTCTTCGCCGCGCTCAAGCAGCTTGGCCACATAGTCGGTGGACGTGACCTTACAGCCCCGGCGCGCAGCGGCAAGCGTGGCATTACCGTTGCCCGCAGCGACGTCCAGCACGAGCTCATCGCAAAGCAGGTCGCAGGCTTCAGCCAGTTGTTCGCCGACGATCTGTAACGTGGTGCCGATCACGGCATAGTCGCCGCTGGCCCACGCAGTCATCTGACGGTTTTTCAGGGCGGTGAGGTCAATGGGTGTACTCATGAAGTCTGCTCCGCTGCGGGTTGTAACGGGTCCCGGCTCACTCCGCCGTGGTGGGGTCGATGATGCTCATGACTCGGGAGACGCTGTTGATCGGAAAGCCACCTTGTTTGGCATGCTCCCTGATGAGTTCCTCACTCGGCGCGATATAAACGCAGTAAATCTTGTCGCCCGTGACATAACTCTGCTGCCATTGCACTTCTGGCCCTAACCCGCGCAATACATCGCAGGATTTTTGCGAGATCGCTTTGAGTTCCTGTTGTGGCAGTGCGCCGGCTCCCGGAAGCTCGCGTTCAATAATGAACTTAGGCATAACCCTCTCCCTTTCATGATCGTGATGGCAGGGTCGCAAGTGACCCCGTCCACAAACTAAAGCTCCCGGATAGGTATCCGTCCTGCCCGGTCGTCCGGCAGACTCACGAAATGCAACGATCTCCGATGCATGGTCATGCATCTGTAACACCGGATTAACACCCCGGAACCCGGAATTGCCGATGCGCCCTGAATCAGCTCTTATGGGCCACCGTTTTTTGAAAGGATTCCCCCATGCCTCACCTGGACTGGCTCGCTCACCACATGCACCACAGCGACATCTTTGCTTCATGGATTCACCAACAATTCCACTATGAATACGCCGACCAGCCCTTGCCTCAGTGGCAACGGGAATTCGCTGACGGCCAATTAGACGGCACGTGGCAATGTTTGATCGCCCTGGATGAAGACCGCCTGCTGGGTGGTGCGGCACTGGCCGCCGCCGATCTGACTCAACGGCCTGACCTCGGTCCTTGGCTGGCCTGTGTGTTCGTCACACCCCAAGCGAGAGGAAAAGGATTGGCGGAGCGATTGATTGAGGGGATATGCGCGCAGGCCAGGGAACGTGGCGTGGCGAAGATCTATTTGCACACCCGGGACCAGAGCGATTACTACGCCAGACGCGGGTGGACAGTGCTGGAGCGTTTTCAGGCCTGGGAAAACGATCAATGGCTCATGGTGCGCAACCTGTGAGCCATTGATTGAAAAGGTTACGCTGCAGGCGCCTTGGCCTCTTCCAACAGCTGCCGGATCATCTGCTCCTGAGTCTCGTAGCGACCCTCGCCAAAGTGGCTGTAACGCACCTGCCCCTTGGCATCGATCAGGTAGTGAGCCGGCCAGTATTGGTTGTCGAAGGCGCGCCAGATCGCGTAGTTGTTGTCGATCGCCACTGGGTAGGTGATGCCGAGCTTTTTCACCTGATCGCGAACGTTGTCGAGGATGCGTTCGTAACCGTATTCCGGGGTGTGCACGCCGACCACCACCAGGCCGTCCTTTTCATATTTTTTCGCCCAGTCCTTCACGTAGGGCAAGGTGTGCTGGCAGTTGATGCAGTCATAGGTCCAGAAATCCACCAGCACCACCTTGCCGCGCAGGGAGTCGTTGCTCAGCGCTGGCGAGTTGAGCCATTCGACTGCGCCGGAGAGTGACGGCATCGCACCTTTGGCCGCGTCCATCGGGTCGGCCTTGACCTTGCTGACCAGGTAATCGACCACTTTCGGCACGGTTTCCAGCACCTGCTGTTCCACCGAGGTAACACCTTCGGAGGAGGTGCCAGCGAGCAATCTGTTATCGGTTCCGGTGGCGATGACCGCCGCCGCGACCAACACCCCAGCACCGGCGCCGCGACGCAGCCAACCGGTGACCGGAATCGACGGTTTCAAGCGATTGACCAAGCCGCGACCGGCGAAGATCAAGGTGCCCAGTGACAACGCGCTGCCCAGGCCATACGCCACCAGCAGCAAGCTGGTCTGGGCATTGGCGCCTTGCAGCATGGCGCCGGTGAGGATCACCCCGAGGATCGGCCCGGCACACGGTGCCCAGAGCAGCCCTGTGGCGACACCGATCATGAGCGAACCCAGCGGGCCGGACATTTTGCGGGTGTTGGGGTCGAGGCGATTGCCCAGCAACACGAACGGCCGCGCCAGCCAGCCGCCAATACGGGCGGAGATCAGCGACAGCGCAAACAGCACCATCACGATCAACGCCACATGGCGACCGGTGTTGTTGGCTTGTATCACCCAATCGCTGCTGACCACGGCCAGGCTGGAGATCAGGGCGAAGGTCAGGGCCATGCCGCCGAGGGTGAGCAGGATCGAGGTGCGTGTGCGTTTAACACCGGCAAACAAAAACGGCACGACCGGGAGGATGCAGGGGCTGAGGACGGTCAAAATGCCGCCCAGGAATGCGATGAGAAACATGGGTTCACCTTGAGAATACAAGTCCCATGTGGGGGCTAGCCTGCTCCCACACTGGGAATATTGAGTTCATCAGAACAGTGCCTGGCTTCAAGCCATCTGGTTTTCCAACTGCTGGCCCTGTGGCGTCCGGCTGTAACCGTTCTCTGCAAGCAATTGCCCCTGCGGTGTGCGGCTGGAACCATCCTCAGCCACCAGCGGCGTCAGTTGGAAGCAGGTGCTGCTGCCACAGCTGCTCTGTTCAACAGCCGCGTTGGCATGGGCGGCGACGCCGGCTACGGAGAAAACGATGGCGGTTAAAAAGCGGGTGACGTTGTTCATGGGGTTCTTCCTGTTTCAAAAAAAGGAATTGAGAACGGGTGAGCAAGGGACTCAGTTGTCTTCGTTGCAGTTGTCCGCGAATTTGCTGTAATTCAGGGCTTGGGTTTTGCCTTGGGAATCCAGGTAGGTCATCCGCGCATTCACAATCCCGCAGGAAGGCGTGGCGTCCTCTTTCATCGACAGCACTTTCTGGATGTCCAGGTGCGTGCCATAGGTGTAGGTTTGCGGGGTGACATTGGCTTCGGCCCGGGCCGACAAGGTGCAGATGTTCAGGGCTGCAAACAGGCAGGCGGCGTAGACGGCTTTGGTATTCATGGTGGTTTCCTCGGGGCTTCAATGGGTCAATCGTTGCCAAATCGTTGATGGGGCCGAGGCGGTTTGGGTTTGCCTCGATGGAAGCCATTAGAAGCCCGCGAGGTATCCCGTCTGTGTCTGGAACAGGCGCGAGTAAATTGCTATGTATCAGCACCGGCCGGCGATACACAGCGATACAAAACCCCTGAAACCGGCTGTTTTTGCGTCCCCGTGTATCCGCCGACAGGCCAGATACACTGCAATACAAACCGCTGCGGGCGAGCGAGCCTTGACTCGGTAGACTGCGCGAAAACTCCTACTCAAGAGGCATGGCGACCATGGAACACGTCGATCACATTCTCATCGTGGACGATGACCGCGAGATCCGGGAACTGGTAGGCAATTACCTGAAGAAGAACGGCCTGCGCACCACCGTGGTGGCGGATGGACGGCAGATGCGCGCGTTTCTGGAGACCACGCCGGTGGACCTGATCGTGCTCGACATCATGATGCCGGGCGACGATGGCCTGCTGCTCTGCCGTGAGCTGCGCGCCGGCAAACACAAGGCCACGCCGGTGCTGATGCTCACCGCCCGCAACGATGAAACCGACCGCATCATCGGCCTGGAAATGGGCGCCGACGACTACCTGGTCAAACCGTTCGCCGCCCGTGAACTGCTCGCCCGGATCAACGCCGTGCTGCGCCGTACGCGGATGCTGCCGCCGAATCTGGTGATCACCGAAAGCGGTCGCCTGCTGGCGTTCGGTCGCTGGCGCCTGGACACCTCGGCCCGGCATCTGCTGGATCAGGATGGCACCATGGTCGCCCTCAGCGGCGCGGAATACCGTTTGCTGCGGGTGTTCCTCGATCATCCTCAGCGGGTGCTCAATCGCGACCAGTTGCTCAACCTGACTCAAGGGCGCGACGCCGATCTGTTTGACCGCTCCATCGATTTGCTGGTCAGCCGCTTGCGTCAGCGCCTGCTGGACGACGCCCGGGAACCGGCCTACATCAAGACCGTACGCAGCGAAGGCTATGTGTTTTCCCTGCCGGTGGAAGTGCTCGGTGCGCCGTCATGAACCTTGCGCTGCACTGGCCCCGCACGCTGGCCTCGCGGCTGTCGCTGATTTTCCTGATCGGCCTGATCCTCGCCCAGGCGCTGTCCTTTGGCGCGCAGTACTACGAGCGTTATGAAAGCGCGAAAAATACGATGTTGGGCAATCTGGAAACCGACGTTTCGACCTCCCTCGCCATCCTCGACCGCTTGCCTGCCAACGAACGAGCGAGCTGGCTGCAGCGCCTGGAACGCACCAACTATGGTTATCTGCTGAATGAAGGTTCGCCCGGCACACCGATGGCGCCCAGCGATGTGCCGATTGCAGTCCCCTCGATTCAGGACGCCATCGGCCATGAATATCCGCTGACTTTTACCGACATCCCCGGCCCGAAGAAACACTTCCAGGCCCATCTGAAACTGAAGGACGGCAGCCCCGTCACCATCGACGTGCGACCCGCGATGGTGCCTTTGTCCCCGTGGTTACCGGCGGTATTACTGGGGCAACTGGCGCTGCTGATCGCCTGCACCTGGCTGGCCGTGAGAATCGCCATCCGCCCGCTCACCCGCCTCGCCCAAGCCGTGGAAACCCTCGACCCCAACACCCACGCCGTGCACCTCGATGAAAAAGGCCCGACCGAAGTCGCCTACGCCGCCAGGGCATTCAATGCCATGCAAGCGCGTATCGCGGCGTATCTCAAGGAACGCATGCAACTGTTGGCGGCGATTTCCCACGACCTGCAAACCCCGATCACGCGCATGAAACTGCGTGCCGAATTCATGGACGACTCCAGCGAAAAAGACAAACTGTGGAATGACCTCGGCGAGATGGAACACCTGGTGCGCGAAGGCGTGGCCTACGCCCGCAGCATCCATGGCGCCACCGAGGAAAGTCGCCGCACCGATCTGGATTCGTTCCTCGACAGCCTGGTGTTCGACTATCAGGACATGGGCAAAGACGTGCAGCTGGGCGGCAAAAGCGCCGCAGTCATCGACACCCGGCCCCATGCCTTGCGGCGAGTGCTGGTGAACCTGGTAGACAACGCGCTGAAATTCGCTGGCGCGGCTGAGTTGTGGGTGGAAACGAAGGCGGATGGCAGCTTGTCGGTGAAGGTTATGGACCGAGGGCCGGGGATTGCCGAAGAGCAATTGGCCCAGGTGATGCAGCCGTTCTACCGCGTGGAGAATTCGCGTAATCGCAGCACCGGCGGGACCGGCTTGGGGTTGGCGATCGCCCAGCAGTTGGCGCTGGCGATTGGCGGGTCACTGACTCTGAGCAATCGCGTGGACGGAGGGTTGTGTGCGGAACTCAGGTTACCGAAGCCCCAATAAACACCACCCATCCAATGTAGGTGTGGTGTTTGGGGGATTGTGTGCAGTCAGGCCCTTGTGGCGAGGGAGCTTGCTCCCTCGCCACAAAAGCCGCGCTAGACGCTACTCCGAAGGCCGAGCCCGCAACCGCCGTCCAATGACATCCAGCACATCGCAGCCATCGCGCAATGGAATGGCACAGAGCAAAGCAAAATCACTGAGAATGAAGGATTCGCACTCGACTGAACCGCGCATCGACATGTTCTCAAGCACCTGAGTAACTGCGCGAATTCGATAGCTGGCAGTGTCATACAAAACATCGATCGGCGCGTGGGTATCGACGAACAGGGTGGGCATGTCGGTGCAGTTGCCGGTGAGGGCCATGAAGCGGTTTTTGGGGTGGGGGATTGGTTTTTCGTAGGGTGGATCTGGCGTTAGCGTCGTCATTTGTAATTTCCATGAGTATGAATATGAGCTGCCAACGCACCCTCCTACAGGTTTGGGTGGCAGCCATGCGCAGGAGTAGGAGTACCGAGCACTCATGAACCTCGGCCACGCCGAAGCGTGTCCCGCGCACAGCCGCCGCGAACGATCTTACGGACACACATTAAGTGCCGCAATCAAACGACAAAGCTGTTGCACCATGAGAGAGGGCTCCTACACCCTGCCACTGAAATATCAGTGACCGCCAAAGACTATCGACGGAGCGCATCTCGCACCAGTTCATGGAAACCGCTACAACTTGAAGGAAACTTCCGACGACTTTGCCCAGAAATTTCGCACCTCCGTAAGAAATGATCTATTCAGACACCGGTGGGAAATAAGGTAATTTTCTTAAATTCCAGATCTACAAATACTGGAATATCCCCAGTGAATCCAACTACCTCAAGAAGCACGACTGATCCGTCTAAATCGACAGCCGCAACTCCATCCGCATCAATAGACATTATTCTTCCTGTCAAATTTATAAAGCCGTTTACTACTTCAATCGAATACACATCTTTCAACGCGCGATGAGCATTCACCCCCCAAATAACCTCCTCCATAACTTCTAACTCGACATCATAAAGCTCGCCTAATTTTGGTGTTCCGGCATTCCAAGCTGCTATCGCCGAGCCGAGTACGGTTGAAAATTCCACAAAATTCTCATTTTTTATGAGAATCATTTTATTTATGGTCACATTCATTTTGGTTTCTTCGGCAATGGAACTCGGACTACGGTGCTTTCAACATTCATCACATTTTCCTTTAGTTCGAGTATCCACTTTTCCTCATGGTAATGATGCTTACTCGGGTTGCCTCCCATTTCATGAGCTCCATAGCGGATACTTCTTTTCCCATCTGCCGACACCAATCTGTCAGGATCCGGACTCCTCGTTCGGGGATGACTATGTGTGTACGGACCATCACCTAAAAACTCTTCCCATTTATTAGTGGCATCCTGCGGTTTAACTGGCTTATTAGCATAGGTTTCTTTGTGATATCCCGCCTGGGGCGTATTCCGAGACACCTCTGGTATTTGAGGTTCTCCGTCAGTCGCTGCCGCCTTGCCCGAAGGTTCTTGCCCACCGATAGACGGTTTCCTACATTTATCTCCATCGGGACAGGTACTCAACCCCAACGGATCAACCCACCCCGTCGGATTCGGCGTGTACTGGTACTGGTTCAGCCCACCGGCTAGCTTGATCGGATCCGGCGTCAGATACCGACCCACCTGCGGATCATAGTACCGATGCCGGTTGTAGTGCAGACCACTCTCGGCGTCGAAGTACTGCCCCTGAAACCGTAACGGTTGTTCAAGTTGCTCGCCCCCGCCGAACGTCTGGTGAGTGACTTTGCCGTAGGCGTTGTACTTCGCCGACCAGACAATCTCGCCACCGAAATCCGTCAGTTCCTGCGGTGTGCCCAGGTGATCGAGCTGGTAGTAGAACGGGCAGGCCTTTTTCGGGCCTTTGCCGTCGAGCATGGCCAACGGGCGGAAGCTGCCCGGCTCGTAGACGTAGCTGCGGTAGTGCTCTTTGCTGCTTTCGGCGACGACTTGGTCGCCCTGCCAGAAGAACTCGGTGGTTTGGCCGTCGATGGTTTTGGCGATGCGACGGCCGAAGGCGTCGTAGCGATAGCTCGCGCAACTTCCATCCGGCAACGTGACGCCGACCAGCCGATGCTGGCAGTCGTAGCGGTATTCGGTGACGAGTTTCTGCCCGGTGCCACGGCGTTCGCGGATCAGGTTGCCGAAGGCGTCGTAGTCGTAATGGCGGTCGCCTTGCATCAACAGGCGATTGCCTTTGACGGCCGTCGGGCCGGGGCGGTCCTGCATCAGCAGGTTGCCGGCCGGATCGTGGGCGTAGCTTTCCGGCTGTTGGTCGCGGGTGTGACGGACGCGGGTCAGCCGGTTCAGCGCGTCGTACTGGTAGCTGCGCTGGCCGTGGCGGGTGTCGGCGATATGATCGAGATTGCCGTTGAGGCTGTAGGCATAGTCGCGGCGGTACAGGCTTTTTTGCTGTTGGCTGACGGCGTGGGACTTCAGACGGCCCTGTTCGTCGTAGGCATATTCACTGAGCAGCAGGCCTTGTTGACGGTTTTGTTCGCGACCGGCGAGGAACGTATGCGAGGTCAGTCGTGCGCCATTGAGGTCGATGGCCGTCAGCGCACCGCCCTTGGCGTGGTGGTAGTCGAGTTTGCTGCCGTCCGGCAGACGCAGGCGGTTGAGCTGGCCGCAGGCGTCGTAGCCATAACGCAACGTGCCCCAGCCCTGATGTTCGGTGATCAGCCGGTCCTGCTGGTCGTACTCGAATTCCAGCGGGTGATCGTGGCCATCGTCGACGCTGGTCAGCCGGCCCAGCGAGTCGTAGCGGTATTCGACCTGGGTGCCGTCGGGCAACGTTTTGACCAGCAAGCGCCCGGCCGAATCCCGCTCGTAAGTCGTCACCAGCTGCGAGCCGTCATCACCGAACTCGGTTTTCTCCAGCAGGTGCCCATTGAGGTCGTAGGCGTACGCGGTACGACGGCCGTCGAAGCCGGTTTCCTGTCGGATCAAGCCGTTGGGCGTGTAGTCCAGTCGATAGTGTTCGCCGGATTCGTTTTCGATTTCCGTCAGCAGCAGCTGCGCATTGTCATAGCGGTACTGGAGCTGGGTGCCGTCGGGGTTGATCCGGCGGCTGACCAGGTGCAGGTCGTCGACGTATTCATAGCGGGTGATGCGGCCCAGTTCATCGCGTTCGGCAGTGATCTTGCCGTAGGCGTTGTAGCTGAACCCACGGGTGGCCCCGCTAGGCAATGTCGTCTGGATCAGTCGGCCAACGGCATCCCATTGATACTGGGTAACCGCACCGTGTTCGTCCTGACGGGTCGTCTGCCGTCCCAGTGCATCGTAGGAAAACGCTCGCTGACCACCGTCCGGCAGCGTTTCCTCAAGCAACTGGCCCAGGGCATTCCAGACAAAGACATGGCGACTAGTGTCCGGGTAGCGGATCGACAGTAGCCGGCCTTGTTCGTCGTAGTGGTAATGGGTGACCTGACCGTCCGGATCGGTGGCTTCGGTGACGTCACCCTGAGCATTGCGCTGATATTTCCACACCGCCTGACCGCGATAGCGCGCATGCAGGAAACCGTTGCGATACTCGTAGGCCGTTGGCTCGTCGTCCGGTGGAATCAGCGCCACCAACCGTCCGACTTCGTCGTAACGGTATTCGGTGACGGCCCCCAGCGGATCCTGCTCGGCGACCAACCGGCCCTGCTCGTCGTAGGCCTTGAGCTGTTCGCCGCCATCCAGCCCGACCCGGCGTACCAGTCGCGCCCGGTTGTCGTGGACGTAAACCTCTTCACTGCCGTCGATGTTCCGGACCGTGACGCTGCCCTGGTCATCCCAGACATAGCGCGTGTCCATCTGCGCAAACGATGCCCAATGCCGCACGCAACGCGCCGCCTTGCCGGAGCGCTCCCACTCCCAGAAGAAACTTGCGCCACCGGCCAGTTGCCGCTGCAAAATTACGTACTGCTCGTCGTAGTCGTAACGCTCGCTTTCGCCGGCGGCGTTGCTCGCTTCGATCAGTTGATCGCGTTCGTCGTAGTGATAGCTGACCAGCGTCTGCTCGGTGTGCCAAGCCTCGGCGAGGGTCTGGGCCGGGCGGAAACACTGGTAATCGACAGCGATCAGGTGGGCGCGGTCGTAGCGCAACAGCAAGGCACGACCGGCTCCGTTGTCGAGGCGCTGGATGCGTTCCTGACGGTCGCGGGTGATGCGCAGGCGGTTATCGTAGGCGTCGCTAATGGCCGTCAGCCGACCGTTGTGAAAGTGGTAGAACCGTGTGTCGTCGCCGGCCTGGGCGAGGATCAGTTCTTCGGGGTCATTGCCGAGGTAAATCGCCGCGCGGGACAGGCTGTTGTGGATGGCCGGGCGTTCGTGATTCGGCAGCGGGAACGTGGTGCGGCGGTTTTCGTGGTCGATCCAGATAGCCTGGTCGCCGTCGATTTCCAGCCGATGGGCGAGCGAATGACTCCAGCCAAAGCCGAGGCCGCAGTCGATCTCGGCGGCGCTGGTGCGATAGAGTCGGGTGAAGTCGAACGGCAGGATGCCGTCCAGCGCACCGTCGGTGAGGGTCAGCAGTTCTTCGCCGGTGACCATCGACACCGGGCATTTGTTGGTCGCGGTTTTATCGACTGAGTCGGCGCTGTCGCCGTTGGGGTTTTTCGCCTGATCCGGGGCGTCGTCGCGGTGTTCGCTTTGCTTGAGCGTGGTGTTGCGCCTGGCATCCCAACGCAGTTGCATCCGACCTTTCTTCAGCCCTGCGGCGATACCGCGGGCGGCGACTTTTTTGTAGCGGTCGACGTAGCCGATGAAGTTATTGATGATCGTGAAAATCGCCTTCACGAGACGCACAACGGCACTGATCAACTGCGCAGCTCGATCAGCCAAACGCATCGTCAGATAGGCGATGCCGGCGCCCGCCCCGGCGAACGTCAGGACGAGGCCAATCAGGATATCAATCAGCAGCTGCACCACCACCATCGACACCGCTTCGGCGGTTTTGCCGGCAATTTCGCTGGGTGGCAGCATGTCGAGCCAGAGGCTGGCGCAGCGCACCAGCAGACACAGCGCCGCTTCGTCACTGACTAGCAACTGGGCTTTTTCCATGACATCCGGTGCGGCTTTGGCGAGCTTCTCCAGCTCTGCGGCGCTTTCGCCCAACCGCTCTCCAAACTTCGCCGGATCCTTGAGAATGTCCGAAAGCAGGCCGATGCCGTCCCACACGCCTTCAATTGCCGCCCAACTTCCCGCGAGCATTCCATTGCCTACAGCAACCGAAGACGATTCCGACCACTTCGGTTTGAACGTCTGCCATTCATCACGCAGCCAGCTGTCGAGCTCCTTCGTCAGGCCGTCGTACGAGGAAAACAGCTTATGTACCTGATCCGGGGTGACTTCGTTGTGAACATGAACACGGTAGAACTTGCCGGGTGTACCGGTGAACTCTCCCTTGCCACGTTCATTGAGCGTCACAGGCGTCGACTTACCGCCATCCACCGCAATGACATCGACCTGAATATCCCCCAGCGGGATGTCATAAACCGATTCGAACTTGCTCTCGATCTGCAGAATCCCGCCGTCGGGACACTGCGCAACGCTGGAGAAAAAATCGTCATCACGACTGCTGACTGACTTGCTGGTATTACCCAGCTTGATCACCCGTTCCATGTCCATCAGCGAGGGCAAGTCAGCGGCACGGCTGGCCATGTCCGCCGTTTGGTTGAACCAACGCTTAAGCTGTTTGCGGTAGAGCGTCAGGGAGTCCGGAAAACGGTCTAGCTCCTGCTCGATACGGGCGATGTGCTCCATCAACGCACCGAAAAGCAGGCAGCGACTGGAGAAAAGGAGTCGAACATAAGCAATCCCTTGCGCAGAAAATTAGGCGCGAGGACTTTGCGGGGGATCAATCAGGAAAGAAGTCAGGAAAGGTGGAAATGGATGTAGGGTGATTCGCTGATTAGCAGCGACTAAAGGCCGCTATGCCGATTACCCCCTCCCCATGCATCTGCCGCAACAACGCCACCCCGCTGTCGATGAACTCCAGCGACCCGGCCATCCCCGCCTCCACCGCCAGCCCTTCCAGTTGCGACCGGCCATCGAGTTGAGGAAATTCCCCGATCCGCTGCAACAATCGCCACGCCAACGGGCTCAGTTCGGAGAAGTGCACACTCCAGTCCTCGGCCCGACGCACCAACAGCAACGTCGGCTGAGCCGGTGGCACTTGCGGCCGATAATCCGGCCCCACTTTTTGCACCGGCCAGCCATAGGCCAACGGCCAGGCCAGTGGCGAAACCTGCAACGGTTGATCCAGCAGCAGCCCTGTATCACCGGCGGGTAGTGGCTCGGCGTCGGATTGTTGCAGGGCCATTTCGACCCATTCGTAATGCGCCAGTTCGACCATGAACGGTGGCCACGGCCCATCGTTCAGCGCCTGGGGTTCAGAGGCGAGGAACGCGACAAACTCCTGGGCGATCTCGCCGAATTTTGGTGTTTGAGCGCGGTGGTCCCGCAGGAAGATCCGCACCAGAGCATGCCAGTCACTGTCGCCCAATATCTTCACCAACACCGGAAAGGTGCCACTGAGCAACGACGACAGGTTCGAGAACACCAGGTTGCGATAAACCTGCGCCCGCGCCACGTCCATCCCGGCGGGCGGTGCACAGTGATCGGGATCGCGCAGGTAACGAGTCAAGGTGTCTTGTTGCTGATACAGCGTCGGCTTATCCATGGTTAGCCTCCTGCTGCAGTCGGCGAATGCTCTGCAACTCGCTCACCAGTTCAGAGAACGCCGGGTAATTGAAGTCCCGTTCAAGCAGCGTCGGCTGTACGCCGAACCGCGCATATGCCTCGGCCAGCAACGACCAGACCACTGGTTTGACCGAGGCGCCGTGGGTGTCGATTTTCAGGGTGTCGGATTCGTCGAAATGCCCCGCCACATGCATCGCGACCACCCGCCCCGCGTCGATACCCGCCAGAAACGCCTGCGGATCGAAACCGTGATTGATCGAGTTGACGTAGACATTGTTGACGTCCAGCAGCAGGTCGCAATCGGCTTCGCGCAGCACTGCGTTGGTGAACGTCAGTTCGTCCATGTCCTGCTGCGGCGCGGCGTAGTACGAGACGTTTTCCACCGCCAGGCGCCGACCGAGAATGTCCTGGGTCTGACGAATTCGGGTGGCGACGTGGTGCACCGCTTCCTCGGTAAACGGCAACGGCAGCAGATCGTAAAGATGCCCGTCATCGCTGCAGTAGCTCAGGTGTTCGCTGTACAGCGGCACTTTGTAGCGATCGAGGAAAACCCGCACTTCTTGCAGGAAGCCTACGTCCAGCGGCGCCGGCCCGCCCAACGACAAGGACAAGCCGTGACAGGACAACGGATAACGTTCGGCCAGGGCACGAAACGCCGCGCCATGCGCGCCGCCGATGCCGATCCAGTTTTCCGGCGCGACTTCCAGAAAATCGAAAGCGTCCGCCGGGGCTGCTTGAAGGTCCTTCATCAACCCGCGGCGCAAGCCTAACCCGACGGTCGCCTGCGCTGATATGAGGGGAGTTTGCATGGTGTCGATCTCATCCTGGGATCCGGTCTCCAGCGCCTGAAAATCAGTGCCGGCCGGCAGGCCCAGTCAAGCGCCTCGGTGTGTCGGGTCTGTGTGCGCAAACACCCCTCTTCTCAGCGCACTGTATCGGACAGGCAGCCGGATACAGTGGGATACACGAACTAGACTTGTTGATTACCCCCCCCTTAGGGGGGGAGCCAGGACGCGGTTATCGTCCTGTTCATTCCCACGATCACCACCCACAGGTGCACGCCTCGATAAACAATGCCTGCGGGCCGTGATCCTGCTGAAGGAGCACACATGATGGACGAGGCCAGACTCAATGATTTCATGGGCAAACTGGTGAGTGACATGGGCGGCGCGGCGATGCTCGCCAACGTCATCCTCGGCGAAGAACTCGGCCTGTACCGGGCCATGGCCGACAGTCAGCCAGTCACCCCCGAAGCACTCGCCGAGAAGACCGGCTGCAACACCCGCCTGCTGCGTGAATGGCTCAGCGCCCACGCCGCCTCCGGTTACATGGAACACCGCGACGGCCAGTTCCGCCTGCCTGAAGAGCAAGCCCTGGCGCTGGCGATCGAAGACTCACCGGTTTATGTGGCTGGCGGCATGGCAGTGGTTGCGTCGTTTTTTCATGACAAGGACAAACTGGTCAACGCCATGCGCGGCAACGGCGCCCTGCCGTGGGGCGATCACCATCCGTGCATGTTCAGCGGCACCGAGCGGTTCTTCCGCCCAGGCTACAAGGCGCATCTGGTCAGCGAGTGGCTGCCGGCGCTCGACGGGGTAGTCGCCAAACTGGAGGCTGGTGCGAAAGTGGCAGACATCGGCTGCGGCCACGGCGCCTCGACCGTGATCATGGCCCAGGCTTTCCCCGAGTCGCGGTTCGTCGGTTTCGATTACCACGCGCCCTCGATCACCGTCGCCACCCAGCGCGCCGAAGAAGGTGGCGTGTCCGGACGGGCACGGTTCTTCCAGGGCACCGCCAAGAGCTATCCGGGCGACGACTATGATCT
This sequence comes from Pseudomonas sp. DF5, assembly GCF_058148225.1. Classification (NCBI taxonomy): domain Bacteria; kingdom Pseudomonadati; phylum Pseudomonadota; class Gammaproteobacteria; order Pseudomonadales; family Pseudomonadaceae; genus Pseudomonas; species Pseudomonas sp. DF5. Next base: position 73,722 of record NZ_JBYVYM010000018.1, on the reverse strand, counting down.
GATCTGCTATTTCGACTGTCTGCACGACATGGGTGACCCGGTGGGCGCGGCACGGCATGCCTATGAATCGCTCAAGCCCGACGGCACGGTGCTGTTGGTTGAGCCCTTCGCCAACGACACGCTAGACGAGAACGCCAACCCGGTGGGACGGCTGTTCTATGCCGCCTCGACCTTTATCTGCACACCCAACTCGCTGTCCCAGGAGGTCGGCCTCGGGCTCGGTGCCCAGGCAGGCGAGGCACGGTTGCGCAAGGTCTTCACCGAGGCGGGCTTCACCCAGTTCCGACGGGCCACGGAAACGCCGTTCAACCTGATTCTGGAGGCGCGTAAATAAGGGCAGGCACATAACCGGGCAGGTTGACCTGCCCGGATGCAACTGACGAAACCGGACCCTGTGGGAGCGGGCTTGCTCGCGAAGGCGTAGTGTCAGGCGACATCGATGCTGACTGTTCCGCCCCCTTCGCGAGCAAGCCCGCTCCCACAGGTGACCGTGATCAGTTCAGACGCTCTCCCAGGTTTTCGGCCTTGAGAATATCGAACAGCGCCTGCGCCGCCGCCGACAGTTCTTGCCCCGTCGTCAGCACCCCGATCGCCCGTTCCACCACCGGGTCGCGCAAGGTGATGCAACGCGCGCCCAACTCGCGCATCTGCCCGGCGCACAACGCTGGCACCGCGCTTACGCCCAGTCCGCTGGCCACCATCCGCCCGACCGTTGCCAACTGATGACTTTCAAACTCCACCGGCAATTTCATGCCCCGCGCCTGCAAGTGCTCTTCGAGCATCACCCGCACCGTGGACGGTCGCTGCAGGGTTATGAACGGTTCCTTGAGCAACGTTTGCCAATCGATATCGCCCAGGTCCGCCAGCGGTGAATCAAGCGGCACCACCGCCACAAACCGGTCGATGTACAACGGGGTGAATTGCAGCGACGAACTCTGGGTCGGCTCAAACGCCACGCCCAATTCCACCTGACGGTCGCGGACCATTTCCAGCACCTGCTCGTTGATCACGTCGTTCACCGTGACGTTGACCTTGGGATAACGCGCGCGGAAGGTCTTGAGGATCGGCGGCAGCAGGTTGCCGGCAAACGACGGCATCGCCGCCAGCGTCACGCGGCCACGCTGAAGGGTGAAGCGTTGGCGCAGCTCATCCTCGGCATTGTCCCAATCCGCAATCAACCGACGGGCCAATGGCAGCAGCGATTCACCTTCCGCGGTCAGCGCGACGTTACGGGTATTGCGGGTGAACAGGCGCCCGCCCAGGCCGTCCTCCAGCGCCTTGATGGTCAGGCTCAGCGCCGATTGGGACAGGTGCAGCCGCTCGCAAGCCACGGCAAAGCTCAAACTCTGGGCCACGGCCAGGAAAGCGCGGATCTGTTTAACGGTCATGGCCACTGTCTCCAACGTAGCGCGCACTCATTGGTGAGTTTTATCTATTAATCAACCTTAAAAATCAACTTAACAAATAAATCCTGTGGCGAGACACTCCCTCCCCATCCGGCTAGCCAGCCGCCCACAAAGAATAAAAGAGGTGCATATGGCAGGGTTCGACAAGCGCGTGTATTCCTATGAGGAAGCGATGGCCGGTCTTGAAGACGGCATGACCGTGATCTCCGGCGGCTTCGGCCTGTGCGGGATTCCGGAAAACCTCATCGCCGAGATCCAGCACCGGGGCACCCGTGATCTCACCGTGGTCTCCAACAACTGCGGCGTCGATGGGTTCGGTCTCGGCGTGCTGCTGGTGGACCGGCAGATCCGCAAAGTGGTGGCCTCCTACGTCGGCGAGAACAAACTGTTCGAAGACCAACTGCTTAAAGGCGAAATAGAAGTCGTCCTGACCCCCCAAGGCACCCTCGCCGAGAAAATGCGCGCAGGCGGTGCCGGCATCCCGGCGTTCTTCACCGCCACCGGCGTCGGCACTCCAGTCGCTGAAGGCAAGGAAGTGCGCGAATTCAAGGGCCGCCAGTACCTGATGGAAGAATCCATCACCGGTGACTTCGCCATCGTCAAAGGCTGGAAAGCCGACCATTTCGGTAACGTGGTCTATCGCCACACCGCCCAGAACTTCAACCCGTTGGCCGCCACCGCCGGCAAGATCACCGTGGTCGAAGTCGAAGAAATCGTCGAACCCGGCGAGCTGGACCCGTCGCAGATCCACACCCCTGGCATCTATGTCGACCGGGTCATTTGCGGCACGTTCGAGAAGCGCATCGAACAGCGCACCGTGCGTAAGTGATCCCCTGCCCCCGGACCGAATGAAGGAATAACAACAATGGCACTTTCCCGCGAACAAATGGCTCAGCGCGTCGCCCGCGAAATGCAGGACGGCTACTACGTGAACCTCGGCATCGGCATTCCGACCCTGGTCGCCAACTACATCCCCGAAGGCATGGAAGTCATGCTGCAATCGGAAAACGGCCTGCTCGGCATGGGCGCCTTTCCGACCGACGCCGAAGTCGACGCCGACATGATCAACGCCGGCAAGCAAACCGTGACCGCGCGTATCGGCGCGTCGATTTTCTCCTCCGCCGAATCGTTCGCGATGATCCGCGGTGGCCACATCGACCTGACCGTGCTCGGTGCGTTCGAAGTGGACGTCGAAGGCAACATCGCCTCCTGGATGATCCCCGGCAAACTGGTCAAGGGCATGGGCGGTGCGATGGACCTGGTGGCCGGTGCGGACAACATCATCGTCACCATGACCCACGCCTCCAAGGACGGTGAGTCGAAACTGCTGCCCCGCTGCAGCCTGCCGCTGACCGGCGCCGGTTGCATCAAACGCGTACTGACTGACCTGGCCTACTTGGAAATCCACAACGGTGCGTTCATTCTCAAGGAACGCGCACCAGGCGTGAGCGTTGAGGAAATCGTCGCCAAGACCGCCGGCAAACTGATCGTGCCTGACCACGTCCCGGAAATGCAGTTCGCTGCCCAGTGAGGAATCCGTCCATGCAAGACGTTGTGATTGTTGCTGCCACTCGCACTGCCATCGGCAGTTTCCAGGGCGCGTTGGCCAATGTGTCCGCGGTTGATCTCGGTGCTGCGGTGATCCGCCAGTTGCTGGCGCAAACCGATCTGGACCCGGCGCAGGTCGATGAAGTGATCATGGGCCAAGTGCTGACCGCCGGCGCCGGACAAAACCCGGCACGCCAGGCCGCGATCAAGGCCGGCCTGCCTCACGCAGTACCGGCCATGACGTTGAACAAGGTCTGCGGCTCGGGCCTGAAAGCGCTGCACCTGGCGGCGCAGGCGATTCGCTGCGGCGATGCCGAGGTGATCATCGCCGGCGGCCAGGAAAACATGAGCCTGGCCAATTACGTGCTGCCCGGCGCCCGCACCGGTCTGCGCATGGGCCACAGCCAGATCGTCGACACGATGATCAGCGACGGTTTGTGGGATGCGTTCAACGATTACCACATGGGCATCACCGCCGAGAACCTGGTGGACAAGTACGGCATCAGCCGTGAAGCCCAGGACGCCTTCGCTGCCGCCTCGCAACAGAAAGCCGTGGCCGCCATCGAAGCCGGGCGTTTCGTCGATGAAATCACCCCGATCCTGATCCCCCAACGCAAGGGCGATCCACTGGCCTTCGCCACCGATGAACAGCCGCGAGCCGGCACCACCGCCGAGTCCCTGGGCAAGCTGAAAGCGGCCTTCAAGAAGGACGGCTCGGTGACCGCCGGCAACGCCTCTTCGCTGAACGACGGTGCGGCGGCGGTGATCCTGATGAGCGCCGCAAAAGCCAAAGCCCTCGGCCTGCCGGTGCTGGCGAAAATCGCCGCGTACGCCAACGCGGGCGTCGACCCGGCGATCATGGGCATCGGCCCGGTCAGCGCCACCCGTCGTTGCCTGGACAAGGCCGGTTGGTCCATCGATCAACTGGAGCTGATCGAGGCCAACGAAGCCTTCGCCGCGCAAGCTCTGGCGGTGGCCAAGGACCTGGAATGGGACCTGAGCAAGGTCAACGTCAACGGTGGCGCGATTGCCCTGGGTCATCCGATTGGAGCCTCGGGTTGCCGGGTGCTGGTGACCTTGTTGCACGAGATGATCAAGCGTGACGCCAAAAAAGGCCTGGCCACCCTGTGCATCGGGGGTGGTCAGGGCGTGGCGTTGGCCATCGAGCGCTAGCCCGAGACCGCGTTATCGTTCATCGCGAGCAGGCTCGCTCCCACAGGTGACCGCATTCTCCCGAGAGCACTCGGTTACCTGTGGGAGCGTGGCTTGCCCGCGACGACGGCGGCACAGTCAACATTGATGTCGCCTGACACACCGCTTTCGCGGGCAAGTCCCCTCACCACAACGGCTGGAAACCTCTGGCCCTCAGGCAAATTTCACCAGGTTCAAGACCGGCAACGGACCGCCCGGGAACTGCACCAGCCGCGCCCCGACACTCAGTTCGCCCAGATCGATTCCAAAGAAGCCCAATCGCTCGATCAGCGCTGCCACTTGAGCCTTGGCCTCGGCATCGTCACCAGAAAGAAACAACACTCGCCGCCCACCCTCCGCCGCCGGATCACTCTCAAGCAGATGCGCTTGAAGGTGATTGAAGGCCTTGACCACCCGCGCGCCAGGTACCCATTCGGCAAACACTTCACTGGACGGACGGCCCTGCAAATCCACCGCTTTGAACGATGGCGCCTCGATCGAATTGTTCGCGTCGATGACAATCCGCCCGCCGAAATCCGGCAATCCGGCCAGTGCCGTTGGCAATTTCGACCAGTTCACCGCGACCAGAACGATCGGCTGCGCGGCCGCTTCTTCACGGGTGCCGGCCCGCGCCGTCGGCCCGAGTTCTTCCACCAGTGAGGCCAGGGTTTCCGGGCCGCGGCTGTTGGCGATGACGACTTCAATGCCCTGACGGGACAATGCTTTGGCGAAGGCTGTGCCGATGGCGCCGGCGCCGATGATTCCGATAGTGCTCATGGTGTTCACTCCGTAGTGGGTTGGTGGAGTGAATACTGCGCTTGCCATTACCACTTTATTAGACGGTAATGAGTTGAATGATCTTCAAGTATTAATATCAGGTGTCTGAGATGGAAACACTCGCCAACCTCGAATCTTTCGTGCGCAGCGCTGAAACCGGCAGCTTCTCCGCCGCCGCACGGTTGCTCGCACTGACGCCCGCCGCCGTCAGCCGCAACGTGGCGATGCTTGAACGCAATATCGGTGTGCGGCTGTTCCAGCGCTCGACCCGCAAGCTGTCACTGACCGAAGCCGGCGAACGCTTTCTGGCCAGCATCGGCGGCAATCTGCAGGCGCTGCAGACGGCGATCAGTGCGGTGTCCAGTGATCGCGGGGAGCCGGCGGGGGTGCTCAAGGTCAGCTTGGCGCCGACGTTCGGCATTGACCACGTGTTGCCGCTGTTACCGGAATTTCTGGCGCGCTACCCGCTGATTCGCTTGGAATGGCACTTTGAAAACCGCCAGGTCGATCTGATCGCCGAAGGGTATGACGCCGCTATCGGCGGCGGTTTCGAGCTGACACCCGGGGTCGTCTCGCGGACGTTGGCAGCGGCGGATGTGGTGGCGGTGGCCTCACCGGCGTACATGGCCGGACGCACCCTGCCCAGCAGCCCGGCGGACCTGGCTCAGTACAACGGCATTGTGATGCGCGGCATTCGCACCGGGCGGGTGCGCCAATGGGTGATGCGGGATAGCGTGGGCAATGAAGCCAGCGCCGAGCTGAGTGAAAACATCGTGCTCAATGACCCTGCCGCCATGCGTGAAGCGGCCCTGCTCGGCCTTGGTGTGACGCTGCTGGTGTCGCCCGATGTCATCGCCCATATCCAGCACGGCGAACTGCTGCGCTTGTTGCCGGACTGGCATGCCGACGCGGGATCGATCTCGCTGTATTACCCGAGCCGCACGTTGATGCCGGCCAAGACCCGGGTGTTTATCGATTATCTGGTTGAGGCGTTTGAGCGGGGGTGAAGATCAAAAGAATGACTCAGCCCACAAACTGCAAAATCAACCAGCTGTTGGCCGCACTGATTACCGTAAACAATCCCCACGCCAACACCCGAGTTGGCAGCCGATTCACAAACGGCCCCATGAGCGTCTGATCGTTGGTCATGCGAATCAATGGGTACAACGCGAATGGCAGTTGCAGGCTGAGTACCACCTGACTCAACACCAGCAGTTTGCCGATTGCCCCGTCGCCCATCAGCCACACGCCGATAAACGCCGGGATCAGCGCCAGCCCGCGAGTGATCAAGCGCCGTTGCCAGCAGGGCAAGCGCAGGTTCAGGTAGCCCTCCATGATCACTTGGCCCGCGATGGTGCCGGTGAAGGTCGAGCTCTGCCCCGACGCCAGCAACGCCACACCAAACAACACACTGGCCAACGCCCCGCCCACCAATGGATCGAGCAAGTGATAGGCATCCTGGATGTCCACCACGTCGGTGTGCCCGGTCTTGTGGAAGGCCGCGGAAGCAAGAATCAGGATCGCCGCGTTGACCAGCAGTGCCAGGGCCAGGGAGCCGATGGTGTCGATGCGCGCCAGTTTGACCGCGTCCTGCTTGCTGGCCAGGTCTTTGCCGATCATCCGCGTCTGCACGATCGAGGTATGCAGGAACAAGTTATGCGGCATCACCGTGGCCCCGAGAATACCGATGGCCAGGTACAACGGCGCCGCATCGCCGATCACCGAAAGTGACGGTGTGAAACCGCGAGCGACATCCGGCCAATAGGGTTTGATCAGCAGCAGTTCGACGAAGAAACACGCGCCAATAGTGCCCACCAGCACCAGCATGATCGCCTCCAGCCGACGAAAGCCGCGATTTTGCAGGGCCAATACCAGCAACGTGTCGAACGCGGTGAGCGCGATGCCAAACGTCAGCGAACAACCCAGCAGCAAGTGGAACGCCAAGGCGCAGCCAAGCACTTCGGCAAGGTCGGTGGCGATGATCGAAATTTCCGCCAGCAGCCACTGGGTCCGTGCGGTCCGCGTGCTGTAGCGCTCCCGGCATAACTGCGCCAGGTCGCGCCCGGTGGCGATACCCAGACGCGAGCACAAACACTGCACCACCATCCCCGCCATGCTCGCCAGCAACACCACGAACAACAGGCTATAGCCAAACCGCGAACCGGCCTCGATGGCCGTGGCCCAGTTGCCCGGGTCCATGTAGCCGATGGACACCAGCAAACCGGGGCCGGCAAAACGCAGAACGCGCTTGTAGAACGAAGCACCAGGGTCAACGGCAACCGTGCCGGCCACTTCCGGTGGGCAAAACGGCGCGGTGCCGACTTTGGGCAAACTGAATTTCACGCAAGCATCCGTCAACAGGTGGGAGCGCGCAGCTTAGACGTTTCGCGCACCCGGGTGTAGGCGCTCAACGCTTGCGCAGAGACCGCCTTAAGCAATCCATCGCCCGCAATGCTAACGTGACCGGCACACACAAATGGAGATGCGTGCGTGCTGATGCTCAAGCTGCTGGTGATCCCGGGGTTTCTGCTGCTGATTTCCCTGGCCGGTAAACGCTGGGGACCAAGCGTGGCCGGTTGGCTGTCGGGGTTGCCGGTGGTGGTCGGGCCGATTCTGTTGTTCCTCGCCATCGAGCAAGGCCATGTGTTCGCCGCTCAAGCGGCAACGGCGGCGCTGTCAGCCATGTTCGCGATGATTGCCTTCTGCGTGACGTATGCCCAGGTCGCACAACGCTTGAGCTGGCCGTGGGCGCTAACGATGGCGCTGCTGGTCTGGGCGTCGGTGGCTGTTGTGCTGTCGCTGATCCCGCCATCGCTGGCGCTCTCGGTGATCGCCGCCACCACCGCGTTGCTGGCCGCGCCGTACCTGTTTCCCTCGGTGCAACCCGTCGTTTCAGGCCCGGCGCCCAAATCCGACAAACTGCTCCTGCGCATGATGGCTGGCGCCCTGCTCACGTTGGCCGTGACGGTGCTGGCCAGCACCGTCGGCGAGCGTTGGAGCGGGTTGCTTGCAGTATTCCCGGTGCTGGGCAGTGTGATGGCGGTGTTTTCCCAGCAGACTCGCGGTCCGGCATTTACGGCGGCGTTGCTCAGGGCCACGGCAACCGGGATGTATTCGTTCGCGGCGTTTTGTCTGGTGCTGGCGTTGGCATTGCCCAGGTTTGGCTGGATGGGATTTGCATTGGGGATAGGCGCGTCGTTGGGGATGCTGTTGGTGACTAAACAACGGGCATTGCGCCCAATACCTTATCGTTTCAACGAACGGCAACCATGATCACCCTGCACGCTGTTCGCGATCCATGGGATGATCGCCGTCATAGCACGACCATCCCACGGAGAGTTTGAATGTCATTGTTGAGTAAAAAAGCCGTTGTTCTGCTGCTGACAGCGGCTGCCAGCCTGGGAGCCTTGAATGCGCAGGCGGCCAAGGCCACTACCAGCGACAAAGCGCCGACCCAGAAGGTCTCGATGCTCGGCGGCAAGTTCACCTTCACCCTGCCCAAGGGCTTCATCGCCAATCCGCTGCCGGCCGGCGACGCGGCCACCGGCACCGCTGGGGCGACGGGCACGATGTACACCAACCAGACCAGCAAAACCGTGGTGATCGCCGCCGAAAACACCATTCCCGGCGGCGCCAACGTCAAGGACAACGACGGTGAGTTCCTCGACGCCACCGCGTCCGCCTTCGCCACCGAGCAACGCAACGCCTTGCCGGACTTCAACAAGTTGAGCGAAAAAAGCCTGACCCAGAAAGGCACGGGGCTGGGCCTGCGACAGATCGACAGCACCGCCACCCAGGGCGGTGGCATGACCCTCGATACCTCGCTGATGGCCGCCTCCGGCACGCGCATGGCCATCATTCAGGTCATCTCCCGCCCCAACGACAAAACCGGCCACGAAACGCTGGTGAACCAGATCATCACCGGCAAATAAACCCGACCGGCTCAGGGATTGAGGCGCTGCAACCAGGCGCTCAAATCCTGCATCTCGGTGGCGCTGATACTGTGGCCGACACCTTCGTAGGCATGAAACTCGGGCTTGAGTGACAGCCGTTGCAACAGGCTGTCGGCCTCGGTGCCGTCGTTGTAGGGCAGGCGTTTGTCGGCGGTGCCATGACCGATGAAAATCGCCAGCGACTGGCGTTTTTCATCCGGTTTGAGTTCGGACTTGAGTACCGGCAGGATGCGCCCGCTCAACGCCGCAATGCCGCCCACCGCCTCGGGATGACGCAATGCAACCTCGTAGGACATGATCGCGCCCTGGCTGAAACCCACCAGGAAAACCTTGTCCGTTTCGGTGTGATACTTCTTTGCCGCTTGTGCGACGAAATCCAGCAACACCTGGCCGCTGGCCTTCAGGTCGTCCGTCTCGCCGTTATAGGCACCCTCGCCCTTTTTGCGAAACCATTGGTAACTACCCTCTTCCAACGTCATCGGCGCCCGCACCGACAGATAGTTGTACTGCGGCGGTAATTCATCCTTGATACCGAACAGGTCCTGCTCGTTGCTGCCGTAACCGTGCAGGAAAATCACCAGGGGCTGGTTACGGGATTCAACGTTGGCCTGTTCCAGGTATTTGAGTGGCAGATCGGTGTGCAACGGGGTTTGGGCGTGGACGGCGGTGGACGCCAGGAGCGTGAGCAGAGCGAGAAACTTCAACATAAACCTTCCTTCACAGTGCGCAGGATTCGGGGCAGAGCCTAACACTGTAAAGCGGGGTGTCGATGATGGCCCAGGCATCTTCGCCGCTTTTGAGGCCGTCTTCGCAAGCAAGCCCGCTTCCACATTAAATCGCAGCCTGATTTAGATCGAATAAAAAAATGGCCACCGCATCAACGGTGGCCACTTTTTTCTACGGCGTATTAATGGCCGTAAACATCGAAGTTGAAGTACTTGTCCTGCACTTGCTTGTACTTGCCATTGGCACGGATTTCAGTGATGGCGGTGTTGAATTTGTCTGCCAGTTCTTTATCGCCCTTGCGCACGGCGATGCCGGCACCGCCGCCGAAGTACTTGGCGTCTTCGTAGGTCGGGCCGACAAACGCGAAGCCTTTACCGGCATCGGTTTTCAGGAAACCGTCGTCCAGGTTGACCGAGTCGGCCAGCATCGCGTCAAGGCGACCGGCAACCATGTCCAGGTTGGCTTCCTGCTGGGAACCATAACGCACCAGGTCGATGCCGGCCGGCACCAGCACTTCGGTGGCGAAGCGGTCATGGGTACTGGCGCGCAGTACACCCACTTTCTTGCCCTTGAGCTCGGTCAGTGGATCCTTGACGTTGGTGCCTTCCTTCATCACGAAGCGCGCCGGGGTGTGGTAGTACTTGATGGTGAAATCGACGTTCTTCTTGCGGTCGTCGGTGATGGTCATGGACGACAGGATCGCGTCGATTTTCTTGACCTTCAGGGCCGGGATCAGGCCATCGAACTCTTGCTCGACCCAAGTGCACTTCACTTTCATCTGTTCACACAGCGCGTCACCGATGTCCACGTCGAAACCGGTGAGTTTGCCGTCGGGGGTTTTCATCGAGAATGGCGGGTAGCCGGCTTCGATCCCGAGGCGAATCGGTTTGGCGTCTTCGGCCACGGCGGTCAGGGACAACATCGACAGTGCCAGGGCACCGAACATCACTCGCTTCTTCATTTATAACTCCTGTGTGCGGAGGCTTTTATTGGCAGCTTTCGATTGGCAACTTTCGGCCAGTGAAGACCGAAGTGGCCGGCAGTCTAGAGCGGCTACAGGAGGGCAAATTGTGTTTAGGCGACAAATACTTATAGAAAAGAAGCCGAGGGATTCGAGGCACTTGAAGTGTGCTCCGAGGTGGTGCAAGGACTGTAGGACAATCCTTTGCTTCAGACAAAACCTACACGTTTTCGGGTACTGATCCGATCAAAGCGTCGCACTGGCGATGAACCATTTTTTGCCTCACATTGACCCACCAACCGCCCCCACAAGAGAAACGTGATGCCCGCGCTGAATCTGATCCAGCACCATCCTGCCGAAGGCCCCGGCGCCATTGCCGAATGGGCCCGGTCCCGAGGCATTACCCTGAACGTGTTTCGCGCCGACCTCGGTCAGTTGCCGCCGGTGAGCGCGGCACCGCTGATTCTATTGGGTGGGCCTTATGAATCAGGTGCCGGGCCGGCATGGCTGAAAACAGAGCGTCAGTGGTTGGCGGGCAGCCTGGATCAGGGCGCGGCGGTGTTCGCGATTTGCCTGGGGGCGCAGTTGCTGGCGCTGAGCCTGGGCGGCAATGTGCGGCGGATGGCTCACACCGAAACCGGCTGGACTACCGTGACCTTTACCGATGGCCAGACGCTGAAGGTGCTGGAGTGGCATGAAGACGCGATCGATCTGCCCCCCGCTGCGCAGTTGCTGGCCAGCAGCGAGGTTTGTGAGCAGCAGATGTATCGCGTTGGCCCGACGCGGGTGGGGTTGCAGTTCCACCCGGAATGGAATGCTGAATCGGTGGCGATCCTCAATGAGCACTTTGGCGAGGAATCACCGCTGCCCCGGGAGCCACAGGACAGCGTCGCTTATGCAGCGGTGTTTGACTGGTTGCAGGTGACGCTGGATGAGTGGTGGACAGTATCCTGTGGCGAGGGGGCTTGCCCCCGTTGGGTCGCGAAGCGGCCCCAAACCAGTCACCGCGATCCCCAAGGATTTACGACTGCTTCGCAGCCGAACGGGGGCAAGCCCCCTCGCCACATTTGATCACCTGTACCTGAACATCAGCATTCGCAACCAATGACTGTCTTGGCGGTGCGAGCCACCGCAACACTCAACTCGAATCCTTCATCCAGCCACCCGGTCACCCCGCCGATCATCTCCTTGACCGGGTAACCCAGCGCCGCCAGTTTCACCGCGGCCTTGTTGGCGCCGTTGCAGTGAGGTCCGGCGCAATAGACCACAAACAACGTGGACTTCGAATGGGCCGCCAGAGTGTCAGCTGTGATCAACCGACTCGGGATGTTGATCGCGCCCGGCACATGTCCGCGTTCAAACGCCAACGGTCCGCGCACGTCCACCAGAACAAAATCCACCTCGCCGGCTTCTTGGCTGCTGTAGACGTCGGAACAATCGGTCTCGAAAGTCAGACGATTGCTGAAGTGCATCAGGGCGATGGCGGACGGGGCTGCGGGAATCTCGCGAACCAGGCTAGGCATGGGCTGTACTCCAAAGTCTCAGTGGGTGTGAGAAAACTTTATCTGCTCCGGCCTTGCCGCTACAGTGGCGTACAAGACACTCACCGGGAACTTTCCGCCAAATGCAGCACACCCCAGGTTTAGTCGCGATTCTGGCCTACGACGGCCTCTGCACCTTCGAATTCGGCATTGCCGTGGAGATCTTCGGCCTGGCGCGGCCAGAGTTCGATTTCCCTTGGTACGAGCACCGCATCGTCGCCGTCGACCAAGGGCCGATGCGCGCCATGGGCGGCATTCAGGTGCTGGCCGACGGCGGGATGGAACTGCTTGAGCGCGCCCGAACCATCATCATCCCCGGCTGGCGCGACCGCAGCGCGCCGGTGCCGGAGCCCTTGCTCGCCACCCTGCGTCAGGCTCATGCCCGAGGCGCGCGGTTGCTGTCGATCTGTTCCGGGGTATTCGTACTGGCGGCCACCGGTTTGCTGGACGGTCACGGCGCCACCACCCATTGGCGCTACACCACTGAACTGGCCGAGCGTTTCCCGAACATTCTGGTGGACCCGGATGTGCTGTATGTCGATTCGGGTCAGTTGATTACCTCGGCCGGCAGCGCCGCCGGCATTGATGCCTGCCTGCATCTGGTCGCGCGGGATTTCGGCACGCAGGTGGCCAACTCGGTGGCGCGGCGGTTGGTAATGTCGCCGCAACGCACCGGTGGCCAGGCGCAATTCATTCCGTCACCGGTCAGCCCGACGCCGCGCAGCGACCTGTCGCGGGTCATGCAGTGGGCACGGGAACGTCTGCATGAACCGCTGGAGGTTCGCGACCTCGCCAGCGAGGCGGCCATGAGTGAGCGCACGTTCCTGCGACGGTTCACCGAAGCCAGTGGTATGCCGCCCAAAGCGTGGCTGCAACATGAACGCCTGGCCCGGGCCCGCGAGCTGTTGGAGAGTACGAATCAAAACACCGATCAGATTGCCCAACACTGCGGTTATCGCTCAGTGGAAAGTTTCCGGGTGGCATTTCGCAGCGTGGTCGGAGTACCGCCTTCGGTGTATCGAGAACGGTTCGGGCGCAAGGTCAGTGCTGTTTGAATCCATCACTCATTATCAATGGCGATAACAACAATAATGAATGATGAGAAAGCGCGTTAATCTATCGCCATTCTTAATATCAAACACTTCATACCCAAACGCGTCGCTATTAATAAAATAATATTAAACATTACTCCGGTGCAGTCCATTGCATATTTATCGGCGCCTGCTTAACTGCAAAAACTGCTGATGACAGCAGTGCCCGCAAACACCACGGAAGGAATCGTTATGAGCACTTCAACTCGCCATAGCATGCCCCCCTATGGGGTGGCCATCCAAGGCGCGATCAAGGCAGGCGACCTGCCGCAAATGAAGACGCTGTTGAAACAACGCGATGCATCCAAGCCAGAAAATAAAGAGCTAAATGCCGCTTACGAGCAGTTGGCCAAGGAAGTCGCACGCCTGGAAAAGCACTAAATAGCTATTTCCGCTCCCCTTATTGCAATGGAGGCAATAATTATGTCTGGTTCTAATCAGCAACCTGTCGGCCTGTTCCCACTCTGCTACCGAATTGGTACTTCGGCACCGGGCGCACAAAGTCTGGCACTTAATCTTCTGGTCTTTACCCCTGACCAAATAGTAAACGGCACTGCCGCCATCACTCAGGCCACCAACCCGCCGCTGGATGTGCACTCCGATGTCTGGGGCGAATATACCTACCTGACGGTTATGAAACCTGGCGTCAGCAAGATCCTGATTACCGTTCAAGGCAATAATGGCGGCCCAGGCTCGAACTCCGTCGTGAATTTCAAGTTGCATCTGGTGGTCGGTAGCGACTGGAGAGAAGGCGTCGCCAATTACGAGTACTTCAATGGTCAGCGGTGGGTCCAGGTCAATGCTCCCGCCCATCTCGTCGAGTCTGTACCCTCCAACGCTTATAAATCAGTGCCTTTGGAGCCCGGCCCGGTCATTCTGCCGTATCCACCGATCATGCCGCTGTACGCCGCGCCGATTCAAAGTGCCATTGCCAGCGGTGACCTGGCCCAGATGAAAAACCTGGCGCGCCTGGCTCAACAACAACTGGATCAGCAACCCCAGCTGCAAAGTGCGCTCGAAACGGCCAAGGGTGAAATCAGCCGGCAGGAACGCCGTTGATCTACCCACGAAACATGCCCGAGTTGTCCAGAATACAAATAAGGGAGTAGCACCATGTCAATCGGACTTTTTCATACCCGCCTGAATGTCAGCAATCATCTACTGGGCGCACCGGTTTTAACCCTGGATCTGCTGGTGGATACCGTCAACAAGAAAGTCAGCGGAATGGCCAGCATTTATCAAAGTACCTACCCTCCACTCAACTTCCGTGCCCGTGTCTGGGGTAGTTACTCCGAGGCAAAACTGATTCCCGAGGCGGAAAGCCATATCCTCCTCTCCCTGGATGGCAGCCCTAGTGGCCCTTACAGCCAGATCGCCCAGACCTTCGACCTACGGGGCATTTTAGGTGGTGATTGGGCCAGCGGTTTTGCCGACTACAAGTACTTCGATCAGGATCACTGGACTACCGTAAGACACGCCGCCGTCAGCCAGGCCCCCGTGATTGAGCGCCCAGAGCATCCGCACCATGCGGTACCGCTCTATGCCGTCGCGGTACAGCAAGCGCAAACCAGCGGTGACCTGGCGCAACTGAAGTCCGTGGTGAGCCAGGGTGAACAGCAATTGGCCAACAGCGGTGCCCTGCGCAGCGCGCTGGAGCAACTGAAGGCTGAAATCGCCCGCCTGGAGGCCCGCTAACCCCCAGTCAGTTAAGCGCAAACCCCTGTGGGAGCGGGCAAGCCCGCACCTACAGGGTCCGCGCTATTGACCTACAACAAAAGGTAAATCCGGTCGCGCCATTGACTCAAGGAAGGCGCGAACACTTCGATGGATTCGTGCCGCGCACGCGTTGGTGCGCAAGGATTTCCCATGTCAGACAGTCGCCCTGCCCGCTACCTCAGTGAAACCGACCTCAAACGCTACGTGCCGGTGCATGTGGTCTGGGAAATCACTCTGGCCTGCGATCTCAAATGCCTGCATTGCGGCTCACGCGCCGGCCATCGACGCCCCGATGAACTGAATACCCGGGAATGCCTGGACGTCATCGATTCCCTGGCAGCACTCGGCACCCGCGAGATCACTCTGATCGGCGGCGAAGCGTATTTGCGCAAAGACTGGACCCAACTGATCCAGGCCATCCACGATCACGGCATGTATTGCGCGATACAAACCGGTGGGCGCAACCTGACGCCCGCGAAAATGCAGGCAGCGGTGGACGCCGGACTCAATGGCGTCGGTGTGTCACTGGATGGACTGGCCCCACTGCATGACGCAGTGCGCAATGTTCCGGGCTCGTTCGACAAGGCGGTGGACACCCTGCGACGCGCCAAACAGTCCGGGCTTGCAGTGAGCGTCAACACACAAATCGGCGCGGCCACGTTGCCCGACCTGCCCGAGCTGATGGACCTGATCATCGACCTCGGCGCCACTCACTGGCAGATCCAGCTGACGGTCGCCATGGGCAATGCCGTCGATCACCCGGAGCTGTTGTTGCAACCCTACCAACTGCTGGAAGTGATGCCATTGCTGGCGCGCCTCTACCGCGAAGGGGTCGATCGCGGCCTGCTGATGAACGTGGGCAACAATATTGGTTACTACGGCCCTTACGAGCACATGTGGCGTGGTTTCGGCGACGAGCGCGTGCACTGGAGTGGCTGCGCCGCCGGCCAGACCGTGCTGGCGCTGGAAGCCGACGGCACGGTAAAGGGTTGCCCGTCGTTGGCCACGGTGGGGTTTTCGGGCGGCAACGTACGCAACATGAGCTTGCACGATATCTGGCACTACAGCGAAGGCATGCACTTTGGTCGCCTGCGGGGGGTCGACGACCTGTGGGGCTACTGCCGAAGCTGCTATTACAACGACGTCTGCCGTGGCGGCTGCACCTGGACGTCGCACTCCCTGCTCGGCAAACCCGGCAACAATCCCTACTGCCATTATCGCGCGCTGGACCTGCAAAAACGCGGGCTGCGTGAGCGCATCGTTAAACTCGAGGACGCGGCAAAAACCTCCTTCGCCGTCGGCCGTTTTGATCTGATTACCGAGCGCATCGATACCGGCGAGAAGGTGAACAGCGTCAGCGACAGCGGCCAGGTGATCAAACTGGCCTGGGCGAACCAGGGCCAGAAATCGCCGGACGAAGGGCGTATTCCGCCGCAACTGGCGCTGTGTCGTGGCTGCTTGCAGTACATTCATGCACACGAAGTGACGTGCCCCCACTGCAACGCCGATGTCGCCGCCGCAGAAGCCGTGCACCAGACAGACCGTGCCCGACAACAAGCGATCATCAACACCCTGACCGGCCTGTTGGGGTTGCCGCAAAACACCTTGATGTAACGTTTATGCGGACACGTCACCAGGGGAGCGATCTCACGGATCGCTTCCCTGGCACATCATCCGGCATGCGGGTCTGCGAGTTGCTGATCGATGGCAGGCGATCCGTCAGCGTCACCCGCGCGACGAAGAGGACCTCACTGAGCCGTCGGGTGTTCGACAATCAGCGATTCGATGTTCATTTTTTTCGCTCGGGTGAGCGCCGCTGTTATTTCAGCTTGCCTGGCCTGCGCCTCGGCTTGCGATCCGAACGGCCCGACCAGAATACGAACCTTTCCATTCTCCTTCACGACGTTGGGAACGAAGCTGTGCTCAATCAACCAACCGCTCAGGTCACTGACCGCCTGGGGTGTCTCGCCGCGCACTTCGACGTCCCACTGCGGGCCCGTTACCGCCGCAGGGACGGAGGCGACTGCCGGTTGCGGCTTTTGAGCGTCAACACCCTTATCCTCACCGCATCCGGCCAGCGTCAGTACCGCGATTACCAAGACCATTTTGCGCACAACGCTTTCCTCCGAATGCTTAAAGCGGCGATTTTAACATCCATGGATCCATCCGGAGTGCCGCAAAATGGGCTTAAAACAACGAGAATGATGGTGTCGGCCTCTGTATAGTTACACCTTGGGAATTAATGCAGCATCTGCGCGTCAGAAAGAGGCACCCAAACCGTGAAACTTCGCACTAATCTATACCTAATACCGACCTCTGCACTGTCCGAATCAGGTGCCCTACAAAGCAATCAAGGAGAAAACCATGCTGATACTCACCCGCAAAGTCGGTGAAAGCATAAACATCGGTGATGACATTACGATCACCATTCTGGGCGTTAGCGGCCAGCAAGTCAGGATTGGCATCAACGCCCCGAAAGACGTTGCGGTGCATCGCGAAGAAATTTATCAACGCATCCAGGCTGGCCTGACCGCCCCGGACAAGCCGCAAACGCCCTGAATCCTGCTGCAGTCAGTAGCCAGCCCATTCTGCCTCGAATAACGGCTGGCTAAAGATTCAGGCGCCGCATCGTTTTGCGCTCCGTCTCTCTTTGCGATGCCGTCGCAGCACGGAGCCGATACTACCGCCCTGCCTCTAGCCATGACTGTCAGACGTTTCGGATTTGCTGCGAGAAAGAGCGTTCCCCCTTCCCGGCTAGCCAAACGTCACCCCACGCGCCATGCCCGTGGCCGCCACGACCATCAGCACCAGCAACAGCGCCTCGATATGACTGATACGGGCAAACAGCGTTGCACGCCCGGTATCGATAGCCGAGCCACGCCCCAGCGCAAACCTCCATTTGATCAGCGTCACCATCGGTGCAATCTCAAGCAACAAGATGAACACGAAGAGCGTCATCTTGAGATGAAACAAGGGTTGGTGAAGATAGTAATCAGTGCCTTTTTCGTATCCGCCAAAAGCTCGCATCCCCCCCGTGATCAGGAGAGTGACTGCAGAGATCCCCCACAGGTTATCTGCAATCAAAACACGGCGAACGTCCCCTGCCCCGGCACTCAGACGACGTAACGCCGTACCGCGGGTCAGCACAGCCCAAAAACCCAGACCAAAGGCCAAGAGGTGAACCGCCGCCAGAAACCAGTGAGCCAGCATCGACATACTCCCGTCAGGACAAAGTTGAATCAGCCTTACAGTAGTAGTCCATCGTGTGGGATTTGCTCACGCATGTAGCTGGGCTGATCTCCCGCACCTCGCCACCGGGCAAATTGCAGGCGAAAAAAAACCGGGTTCCTGATGGATACCCGGTTTTTGAGAGTCTTGGACTTAATCCAGTCGTTTCGAGATCGAAGTGCGAGCGCTGCTCAACCCTTTGGTGTTGTGATCGCCAGGAGTAGTTGCCGAAATGGCAGAGGCCTTGGCAACTCCTCGTGTGTCCCTGGAATGCGCAATGCCCGAAGTGACTGCGCCATGGCCGCGATCACTGTTACGTTCGCTACCATAGTGGTTGCCTTTGAGGCCATGGTCCCGGACGGCTTTGCCGGCGTGATCACTGCTCAAGCCGGCACCACGGCCGACATGGGCGCTACTCAAGCCTGCACCACGGCCGACATGGTCGCTGCTCAAGCCTGCGCCGCGGCCGACGTGGTCGCTGCTCAAGCCTGCGCCGCGGCCGACGTGGTCGCTGCTCAAGCCTGCGCCGCGGCCGACGTGGTCGCTACTCAGACCTGCGCCACGGCCGATATGGTCGCTACTCAAGCCGGCACCACGGCCATTGCTGCTGTCGCCGCCGGAATGGCCAGAACCGCCGATACCACCATGACCACCGCCGTTACCGCCGCCATTGCCACCACCGTTACCACCGCCGCCGCCACCGCCATTGCCACCATCCTTCGCGTAGGCGGAGCTCATGATGGACAGTTCAGCGGGCAATAACGGGGCGGCTGCAAGCATCATCACGCAGGACATGACGGCAACAAAACTCTTGTTTTTTAATAGCATGGTGAGGTTCCGTGGAGGTTGATATTGCACGGAATAATTGACCGTCTCCCCCCCATACAGTTCAAAGGCCGGCGACCAGCGGGCAGGCAATG
The DNA here is from genome assembly GCF_058148225.1 of Pseudomonas sp. DF5. Lineage (NCBI taxonomy): Bacteria > Pseudomonadati > Pseudomonadota > Gammaproteobacteria > Pseudomonadales > Pseudomonadaceae > Pseudomonas > Pseudomonas sp. DF5. Next base: position 54,664 of record NZ_JBYVYM010000018.1, on the reverse strand, counting down.
TGCAGCGATCGAACCGGCACACTGCTTCCCGTGATGTTGCTGGTCGTTATGCTGCAAGGGCGCAATTGAAATTTATCGCCCTCACATCAATCGAACGCACCATTGAGCACCTCGTAGATGATCCCGGTAGCGATAGCCACCAAAATCAAGTCAGTGCCAGCCTGCTGCCACTCATAGCCATCGTAGTGGGGAAGCTGGCCGAGCAGACGGCCATCGAGTTTTTTGGCGATCCCCGGCGGCAGAGGTTTACCGCGCGCAAGGTTTTTCTGAATACCGGGTGGCAAGGCGGGACCGGGGCTCCAGTAGTCGCGATAACCACCCACGATGCCAAGGACGCTACCGTGGTTGATGCTCGGGCCGTGACTCCAATCGTCCCCCCCTGAACCTTTCCCTTTGTTTCCATGGCCGGAGTTGCCATGGTCCTGGTTGTATTGTGGATTTCCCTTGCCTCCTCCCTGGCCTTTCCCGTTTCCCGGGTCGGCCAATGCAGTCACTGAACCAGACACCAAGGCAAGACACGTCATAGCGGCGATCAACGAGCGAGATCTAAACATATCCATTCTCTCCGAAAGGGGATGTCCCCTGAAGAATGTAGACGGCTATGGCGGTATTAGTTCAGCAACAGTGTTTACTGGAAGTAAGGCGCCGAGTTGGCGTTTTTGAGGATTTTGCAAAAGCCAGGTAAATCGCAGACAACAAAAAAGGGCCCACCTTTCGGTGAGCCCTTCTAGACCGCCCAGCAGAGCGGATTTTGTTTGGTAGGCGCGATTGGACTCGAACCAACGACCCCCACCATGTCAAGGTGGTGCTCTAACCAACTGAGCTACGTGCCTGCTGTGAGGCGGCATTCTACGGAATTCCGGAGGGGTGTCAACACCTTTTTTTCACCTAACCCTATGAATATGCAAAATATTTAATTTCGCTGTGGCAAAGAAGATTTTCCGGTGGCTAGCGGTCGATTTTTAACTCGGGTAGGATCAATGCACTCGTAAAATATATTAAACAGAGGCTGCAGGATGGCGAACACTCCCTACCCAGAGTCCTATTACGCTGCGTCGGCCAATGCGGCACCAGCGCGCCCGGCCTTGCAGGATGATGCAGAGACTGATGTCTGTGTAATCGGCGCCGGTTACACCGGCCTGTCCTCTGCCCTGTTTCTGCTGGAAAACGGTTTCAAGGTAACGGTGCTGGAAGCCGCCAAGGTCGGTTTCGGTGCGTCGGGACGCAACGGTGGCCAGATCGTTAACAGCTACAGCCGTGATATCGATGTGATCGAGCGCAGCGTCGGCCCCAAGCAAGCTCAGTTGCTGGGGCAGATGGCGTTCGAAGGAGGGCGGATCATTCGTGAGCGAGTGGCCAAATATAATATCCAGTGCGACTTGAAGGATGGCGGTGTGTTCGCCGCCATTACCGACAAGCAAATGGGCCATCTGGAGTCTCAGAAGCGCCTGTGGGAGCGTTTCGGTCACACGCAGCTTGAGCTGTTGGATCAGCGTCGCATCCGCGAGGTAGTGGCTTGCGATCAATATGTCGGCGGCATGCTCGACATGAGCGGCGGGCATATTCATCCACTCAATCTTGCCTTGGGCGAAGCGGCGGCCGTGGAGCTATTGGGCGGCACTATTTATGAGCAATCGCCGGCAGTGCGCATCGAGCGCAGTGCCAACCCGGTGGTGCATACGCCTCAGGGCAAGGTCAGGGCCAAGTTCATCATCGTTGCCGGCAACGCGTATATCGGCAATCTGGTGCCGGAGCTGGCGGCCAAGTCGATGCCCTGCGGGACTCAAGTGATCACCACCGAACCGTTGGGCGATGAATTGGCCAAACGTCTGCTGCCTCAGGACTACTGCGTCGAAGACTGTAACTACTTGCTCGACTATTACCGCCTGAGCGCCGACAAGCGTCTGATTTTCGGCGGCGGCGTGGTGTATGGCGCGCGGGATCCAGCGAACATCGAGGCGATCATTCGACCGAAGATGCTCAAGGCCTTCCCACAACTCAAGAACGTGAAAATCGATTACGCCTGGACCGGCAATTTCCTGCTGACCCTGTCGCGACTTCCTCAGGTCGGGCGACTGGGCGACAACATCTACTACTCCCAGGGTTGCAGTGGCCACGGAGTGACGTATACGCACCTGGCGGGCAAAGTACTGGCCGAGGCATTGCGTGGTCAGGCCGAGCGCTTCGACGCCTTTGCCGACCTGCCCCACTACCCATTCCCCGGCGGACAGTTGCTGCGCACACCGTTCGCTGCGTTGGGCGCCTGGTATTACGGATTGCGGGACAAGCTTGGGGTCTGATCGACTGACTCAGGCGACTTCTTTAAAGCGAAGTCGCCGTCAAAGCCCAACAGGTATCAGTGGCGCGCAAAGTGACTGGGCTGCTGGGATGCAGAAAGATCAGAGCGCAAAGGCATAGAGAAGAAAAAGACAAATTGCAGACACAAAAAACCCCGGTCTTTCGACCAGGGTCTTTGCTATCGACTCGAAGATTGCCAACGGCTTTCTTCGTAGCTCCAAGGCGTTCAGTGGGCCTTGAGGCAGATATGGCGCAGCGGACGGGACTCGAACCCGCGACCCCCGGCGTGACAGGCCGGTATTCTAACCGACTGAACTACCGCTGCGTATCGCTTTGAGCTGACGCTCAAGTAACTCGTCTGATTGAAAATTCGAGACTTTCCAATCTCGCTTTTTTCAATCTCGAATCAGGGTAAACCTGACTCGGAAAATATGGCGCAGCGGACGGGACTCGAACCCGCGACCCCCGGCGTGACAGGCCGGTATTCTAACCGACTGAACTACCGCTGCGCGTCGGTGGAGGCTTTTCAGCTTCCCTCTTGCTTACACAAGAGTCTCAAGAGTTGGTGGGTGATGACGGGATCGAACCGCCGACATTCTGCTTGTAAGGCAGACGCTCTCCCAGCTGAGCTAATCACCCTTTGCATCTCTGAGGCCGCGAAATTTACGCAGGTACCGAAGCTAAGTCAATACCCTGCTTGAAGTTTTTCTGAAAAAGACAAAATCGTGTCATTTCCAGCCGCGCCGACAATAGCCGACTTGCACTTCAAGCCGCACTTATTACGGCCTCGCTCGAACTACTCGCTGTAAATCATCTTCTTGGTCATGCCACCATCGACCACGAACTCCTGGCCCGTGACAAAACCGGCGTTCTTCGACAACAACCAGGCCACCATCGCCGCCACATCCTCGACCGTCCCTACCCTGCCCGCCGGATGCTGCGCATGATCGGTGTCGGTCAGCGGCTCGGCGCGTCGTGCCGCCGGATCCCGCGCATCGATCCAGCCGGGGCTGACCGCGTTGACGCGAATCTCCGGCCCAAGACTGATGGCCAAGGCGTGAGTCAGGGCCAACAGGCCGCCCTTGCTCGCCGCATAAGCCTCTGTGTCGGGTTCTGACTGCGCGGCGCGGGTCGAGGCCAGGTTGACGATGGCGCCGCTGTGAGCGCGCAGATACGGCGCACAGTGCTTGGCCAACAGCATCGGCCCACTGAGGTTCACCGCCAGCACCCGGTTCCAGTAGGCCAAGTCAAGGCTTTCCAGGGTGATGTTGTGCGGATCGGCCACCGCCGCATTGCACACCAGCGCATCCAGACGCCCGAATTGCCCCAACACCTCGGCCACACCCAGCGCCACCTGTGCTTCATTCGCGACGTCCATGGCGATGAACCAGGCGTTTTCGCCGAGCACCTTCGCCACTTTCGAACCACGTTCGCGATCCAGATCGGTCAGCACCACCTGCCAACCTTCGCAGATCAGCCAGGCCGCAATGCCCAAGCCAATGCCCCGCGCAGCACCGGTGACCAGTGCGACGCGGCCATGGGAGCCCGTGGTCGGCATCGACATTTCGATCACAAGGCAGCCAACCCGCGCGCCAGATCGGCTTGCAGGTCTGCCACATCTTCCAGACCGACCGCGATGCGGATCAGGCTGTCGCGAATCCCCGCCGCTTCACGCTCTTGCGGCGCCAGACGGCCGTGGGAGGTGGTGCTCGGGTGCGTGATGGTGGTTTTGCTGTCACCCAGGTTGGCGGTGATGGAAATCAGGCGAGTCGCGTCGATAAAGCGCCACGCGCCCTCTTTGCCGCCTTTGACCTCGAAACTCACGACCGCACCGAAGCCCTTCTGCTGACGCTGGGCCAGTTCGTGCTGCGGATGACTCTTGAGTCCGGCGTAATGGACTTTCTCGATACCGTCCTGCTGCTCCAGCCACTCGGCCAGTTGCTGGGCATTGGCGCAATGCGCCTTCATGCGCAGGCTCAGCGTTTCCAGGCCCTTGAGGAAGATCCAGGCGTTGAACGGGCTCAGGGTCGGCCCAGCGGTGCGCAGGAAACCGACGACTTCTTTCATCTGCTCACTGCGCCCCGCCACGACGCCGCCCATGCAACGACCCTGGCCGTCGATGAACTTGGTCGCTGAGTGCACAACGACGTCCGCCCCCAGCTTCAGTGGCTGCTGCAACGCGGGTGTGCAGAAGCAGTTATCGACCACCAACATCGCGCCTTTGGCGTGAGCGATTTCCGACAGCGCAGTGATATCCACCAGCTCGGCCAGCGGGTTGGACGGCGATTCTACAAAGAGCAATTTGGTGTTGGCTTTGATTGCTGCATCCCAGCCGGACAAGTCCGCCAGCGCTACGTAATCGACTTCGATGCCGAAGCGCTTGAAGTACTTCTCGAACAAGCTGATGGTCGAACCAAACACGCTACGCGACACCAGCACGTGATCGCCGGCACTGCACAGGCTCATTACCACCGCCATGATCGCGGCCATGCCAGTCGCCGTAGCCACGGCTTGCTCGGCGCTTTCCAGCGCGGCGATGCGCTCTTCGAACGCGCGCACGGTCGGGTTGGTGTAGCGCGAGTAAACGTTGCCCGGCACTTCACCGGAAAAACGCGCAGCCGCGTCGGCGGCGGTGCGGAATACGTAGCTGGAAGTGAAGAACATCGGATCACCGTGTTCGCCTTCCGGCGTGCGGTGCTGGCCGGCGCGTACGGCCAGGGTATCGAACGCTACGCCTTCGAGGTCGCTGTCCAGCCGACCGGCATCCCAATCCTGACTCATGCTGTCACTCCTTGCCTTGCTCTTTATTTAGTAGATACAAAACCGGCCCCTCAGGGCCGGTAGTTACTCAGTTGTTGTACAGATCAATGATCGCACTGACTGCCTGGGTCTTGACCTTGGAGGCATCGTTGCGTGCCTGCTCGATCTTGTTCAGGTAAGCCTCATCGACGTCGCCGGTGACGTACTGGCCGTCGAACACCGCGCAATCGAACTTGTCGATCTTGATCTTGCCGCCACCAACCGCTTCGATCAAGTCAGGCAGATCCTGATAGATCAACCAGTCAGCGCCGATCAGGTCGGCCACATCCTGGGTCGAACGGTTGTGGGCGATCAGCTCGTGAGCGCTTGGCATGTCGATGCCGTAGACGTTCGGGTAACGCACGGCCGGAGCCGCCGAGCAGAAATAGACGTTCTTGGCGCCGGCTTCGCGAGCCATCTGGATGATCTGCTTGCAGGTGGTGCCGCGAACGATGGAGTCATCCACCAGCATCACGTTCTTGCCGCGGAATTCCAGCTCGATGGCGTTGAGCTTCTGGCGAACGGACTTTTTCCGTGCAGCCTGACCCGGCATGATGAAGGTCCGGCCGATGTAGCGGTTCTTCACGAAGCCTTCGCGGAACTTGACGCCCAAGTGGTTCGCCAGCTCCAGGGCCGCGGTGCGGCTGGTGTCCGGAATCGGGATAACCACATCGATGTCGTGATCCGGGCGCTCGCGCAGGATCTTCTCGGCAAGCTTCTCGCCCATGCGCAGGCGGGCTTTGTAAACCGAGACACCGTCGATGATCGAGTCCGGACGCGCCAGGTAGACGTGTTCGAAGATGCACGGGGTAAGCGACGGGTTGGTCGCGCACTGACGGGTGTGCAGCTTGCCGTCCTCAGTGATGTAGACCGCTTCGCCCGGTGCCAGGTCGCGAATCAGGGTGAAACCGAGCACGTCCAGCGAAACGCTTTCGGAAGCGATCATGTACTCGACGCCTTCGTCGGTGTGACGCTGACCGAAGACGATCGGGCGGATGCCGTGCGGATCACGGAAACCGACGATGCCGTAACCGGTCACCATCGCCACGACTGCGTAACCACCAACGCAACGGTTGTGCACGTCGGTGACGGCAGCGAACACGTCTTCTTCGGTCGGCTGCAATTTGCCGCGCTGGGCCAGCTCGTGTGCGAACACGTTGAGCAGCACTTCCGAATCGGAGCTGGTGTTGACGTGGCGCAGGTCAGACTCGTAAATCTCCTTGGCCAGTTGCTCAACGTTGGTCAGGTTACCGTTGTGCGCCAGGGTGATGCCGTACGGCGAGTTGACGTAAAACGGTTGAGCTTCGGCCGAGGTCGAACTGCCCGCGGTCGGATAACGCACATGGCCAATGCCCATGTGACCGACCAGACGCTGCATGTGACGCTGATGGAACACGTCACGCACCAGGCCATTGTCCTTGCGCAGGAATAACCGGCCATCATGGCTGGTCACGATACCGGCAGCGTCCTGGCCGCGGTGCTGGAGGACGGTTAGCGCGTCATACAGCGCCTGATTGACGTTCGACTTACCGACGATACCGACGATGCCACACATGCGACGCAACCCCTACTTAATGGATCTGAACTGAACACAACTCACTGAGGCGTTTTGGCCGTCGGCAAGAGGTGCTCCTTGAACGGTATATCAGCGGGTACGCTGATTCCGCTGGCAAGCCACTGACTGCTCCACCCGAGAATCAGGTTTTTGGACCAGTCTGCGACCAATAGAAATTTTGGCACGAGCTGTGACTCTTGCCACCACCCGTCCTGCTGTACCGGCCCCAGGCTCAACAGCCCGACCGCCACGACCACCAGCAACACGCCGCGCGCCCCGCCGAAAGCCATGCCAAGGAATCGATCGGTCCCGGATAGCCCGGTGACGCGAACCAACTCGCCGATAAGATAATTGATCATTGCGCCTACGATTAAAGTGGCGACAAACATGATGGCACAGCCCGTGATCACACGAGCCGACGGTGTTGCAATGTATCCGCCGAGGTATTCGGACAATGAACCACCGAACATCCAGGCAACGACTCCTGCGATGATCCAGGTCAGCAGCGAGAGCGCTTCCTTGACGAAGCCGCGGCTCAGACTGATCAAAGCGGAGATGGCGATGATTGCAACGATCGCCCAGTCAACCCAGGTAAATGGCACAGTGCAGCCTACAGACAGATGAGGCGGCGCATTTTAGCAGAGCCCATGGCTGTCGGTAAGCTGAGATTATCAGTGCTTTTCAAATCAGGGCGATAGATTTAGCCGCGCTCAGGCTGGAAGCGCACCACAAACCCCTTGAGGTTCTGCTGACGACTCAACAAATCACGCAAACGATCGGCTTCCGCACGCTCGATCAGCGGCCCGACGAACACCCGATTCTTGCCATCGGATGAGCGGATATAGGCGTTATAGCCCTGACTGCGCAGGGTTTTCTGCAGGCTTTCAGCACTCTCGCGACTCGACAGGCTCGCCAGTTGCACCGACCAGCTGACCGACAGGCCATTGGCATCGACGCGACTTGGGGTGGCGACCGGCTTGGGTGGTGCGACCGCGATTGGCTGGGCAGGTGCCGGTACAGGCTTGGCAACTGGCGCTGCAGGTGGAGCGACCGGCTTGGCAGCCGGTGGCGCTGGCGCCACGGGAGCAGCCGGTGCAATCGCTGTCGACGGCGCTTGCTGTTCGGCAATCTCGTCATCGCTCGGCACAGGCTCTTGCGGCAATGCCTGCGGCTCAGGCACCGCTACCGGCTCGATCTGCACTTGCGGTACCGAGGGGGCATGCGGCGCAGCAGGCGCGTCGACCGTTACCTGGCGCTGTTCGTCCTGACGGGAAAACAGCATCGGCAGGAAAATCACCGCCAGCGCCACCAGCACCAGGGCGCCAACCATGCGCTGCTTGTACGCCTTATCCAGCAAAGCCATTTGCCGCTTCCTCCGTGGAGTGCCGGGCCAGCCATTCAAGGGCCTCGGCGACACAATAAAATGATCCGAACAACAGAATCTCATCGTCGCTCGTCGCCTGCGCGCACTGCCCTTCCAGGGCGGCGGCCACGCTGTCATAAGACGTTACCGAGGCGCCAAGGTTCTGCAATGCCGCGTGCAACTGAGCAACCGGCCGTGCCCGCGGCGAATCCAGCGGCGCGACAGCCCAATGCTGGACACTAGCATTCAATTCACCGACAACACCATCCAGATCCTTGTCCGCCAGCAACCCGAACACCGCCAGACGCTTGCCGGCCGGCGGTCGACTGGCCAGACGCCGAGCCAGATATTCTGCCGCGTGGGGGTTGTGCCCCACATCCAGCAGCAGATTCAGACGCTTGCCCTGCCAGACAATCTGACGACGATCGAGGCGACCAACGACCCGCGTTGCCTTCAGCGCTTCAATAATCTGCGCATCCATCCAAGGCAAGCCGAGCAGCAGGTAAGCCTGCAACGCCAGTGCGGCGTTTTCCATCGGCAGATCGAGCAATGGCAGATCGTGCAATTCGACCGCATGCCCTTGGGCATCAATACCGCGCCATTGCCAGTTGTGATCGGTGACACCCAGGTCGAAATCGCGCCCACGCAGGAAAAACGGGCAATTGAGCTCGCGCACCTTATCCAGCAGAGGTTGAGGAGGATTCAGATCGCCGCACAGAGCAGGCGCACCCTGGCGGAAGATCCCGGCCTTTTCGAAGGCCACGGATTCGCGGGTATCACCCAGGTAATCCGCATGGTCGACACCAATGCTGGTGACCAGCGCGATATCGGCATCCACCACATTGACCGTGTCCAGGCGCCCACCCAGGCCGACTTCCAGCACCACCGCATCGAGGCCGGCCTGCTGAAACAGCCAAAACGCCGCCAGAGTGCCCATTTCGAAGTAAGTCAGGGATGTTTCGCCACGACCCGCCTCGACCGCGGCAAAGGCTTCGCACAGCTGCGCGTCAGTGGCTTCTACACCGTTGACCTGCACCCGCTCGTTGTAACGCAGCAGGTGCGGAGAATTGTAGACACCCACGTTCAGGCCCTGCGCCCGCAGCAACGAAGCCACGAATGCGCAGGTAGACCCTTTGCCGTTGGTGCCGGTGACCGTGATCACCCGAGGCGCCGGCTTGCCCAGTCCCATGCGGGACGCTACCTGTTGCGAACGTTCCAGCCCCATGTCGATGGCCGAAGGATGCAACTGTTCAAGGTAGGCGAGCCACTCGCCAAGGGTGCGCTCGATCATAGGTTCGCAGGTACCGGTGGAACCACGATCGGCTCGACTGGCGCAGGGACGAACTTAGGCGTCGGTTTGCCGGTCAGTTGTGCCAGCAGGTTGCCCAGACGCGGACGCAGCTCCTGACGAGGAATGATCATATCGATCGCGCCGTGCTCCAGCAGGAACTCGCTGCGCTGGAAGCCTTCCGGCAGTTTTTCGCGAACGGTTTGTTCGATCACGCGCGGACCGGCGAAACCGATCAGGGCTTTCGGCTCACCGACGATCACGTCACCAAGCATCGCCAGACTGGCGGAAACGCCGCCATACACCGGATCGGTCAGCACCGAGATGAACGGAATGCCTTCTTCGCGCAGACGTGCCAGCACTGCGGAGGTCTTGGCCATTTGCATCAGGGAGATCAGTGCTTCCTGCATCCGCGCACCGCCGGAAGCGGAGAAGCAGATCATCGGGCAACGGTTTTCCAGGGCGTAGTTGGCGGCGCGCACAAAGCGCTCACCGACGATGGCACCCATCGAGCCACCCATGAAGGAGAATTCGAAGGCCGACACCACGACCGGCATGCCCAGCAAGGTGCCGCTCATGGAGATCAGTGCGTCTTTTTCGCCAGTCTGCTTTTGCGCGGCGGTCAGGCGATCCTTGTACTTCTTGCCATCACGGAATTTCAGACGGTCAACCGGCTCCAGGTCCGCGCCCAGTTCGGCACGACCTTCAGCGTCGAGGAAGATGTCGATGCGCGCGCGTGCGCCGATACGCATGTGGTGGTTGCACTTGGGGCAAACGTCCAGGGTCTTTTCCAGCTCCGGACGATACAGCACCGCCTCGCAAGACGGGCATTTGTGCCACAGACCTTCAGGCACCGAGCTCTTCTTGACCTCGGAACGCATGATCGAAGGGATCAGTTTGTCTACTAACCAGTTGCTCATGCTTTCTTTCTCCAGTACCGGCGGCCCGAACGCTCTGGTTCGCAGCCCCGCGTATGCCCTTGAGCTAAATTCATGTGTGTAGCGATGATCGATGGATTGCCGGGTCAGCGAGACGCTGACCTGCGTACAACCCAAAAATTCTCAGCCATGCCTGCTTTTTGCAGGTGCACCTCTTTTGTACAGAGCAGTGGACGGCGGCAGTCTGCCAGCCGTCACATCAACGACGTGCTACCGCGTACCGCTTTGATGAACGCTTGAATCTTTGCGTGATCCTTGATGCCCTTGCTCGCCTCTACCCCTCCGCTGACGTCCACCGCGTAAGGCCGAACCCGGGCGATCGCCTCGGCGACGTTATCTGGCGTCAAGCCACCCGCCAGGATGATCGGCTTGCTCAAGCCTTGCGGTATCAGTGACCAGTCGAAGGCTTCACCGGTTCCACCGGGAACACCTTCGACATAGGTGTCGAGCAAAATACCGCTGGCACTCGGGTAGGCGTCACAAGCTGCCGCAATGTCATCACCGGCCTTGACCCGCAATACCTTGATGTACGGTCGGTGCCAGCCTTCACAATCAGCGGCGGTTTCGTCGCCATGGAACTGCAACAAGTCCAGCGGCACGGCGTCGAGGATTTCCCCCAACTCGCAACGGCTGGCGTTGACGAACAAACCCACGGTGGTCACGAACGGCGGCAAGGCCGCGATGATCGCCCTCGCCTGCTGGAACGTCACGGCCCGTGGGCTTTTGGCGTAGAACACAAATCCGATGGCATCGGCCCCGGCCTCAACCGCCGCCAACGCATCCTCTATGCGGGTAATCCCACAAATTTTGCTGCGAACGGCCGACATGTCGATAGAACCTCAGGGCAATTGCGGGAAAGTCCCGGATGGTATCAAAAGCGTTCGAAGGCGTCAGCCGTCAAGTTCCGAGAAGCCGGTGAGGAAGTGTGGGCCGATGTAACGCTCGGGCAGTTCGAACTCGTCGCGATACTCAACCTGCACCAGATACAGGCCGAACGGATGAGCCGTCACCCCACCGGAACGACGAACGCGACTCTCCAGCACCTCTTTCATCCACTCCACGGGACGCTCGCCAGCACCGATAGTCATCAAGACGCCTGCGATGTTGCGCACCATGTGGTGCAGGAACGCGCTGGCACGGATATCAAGCACGATCATTTTGCCATGGCGGGTAACGCGCAAGTGATGCAGCTCCTTGATCGGCGACTTGGCCTGGCACTGGCCGGCACGGAAAGCACTGAAGTCGTGGGTGCCGACCAGATACTGAGCGGCCTCGGACATACGCTCAACGTCCAGCGGGCGATGGTTCCAGGTGATTTCTTCGTTCAGGTGCGCCGGGCGGATCTGATCGTTGTAGATCACATAGCGATAACGCCGGGCGATGGCTTTAAACCGCGCATGGAAATGCGCCGGCATGACCTTGGCCCAACTGACGCTGATATCGTGCGGCAAGTTGATGTTGGCACCCATGACCCAGGCTTTCATCGAGCGCTCGACCTGGGTGTCGAAATGCACCACTTGACCGCAAGCATGCACACCGGCGTCAGTGCGCCCGGCGCAATGCAGCGACACAGGGGAGTCGGCGACCTTGGACAAGGCCTTTTCGAGAAGCTCCTGCACCGTGTCCACACCGGAGGCCTGACGTTGCCAGCCGCGATAACGCGAACCTTTGTATTCAACGCCCAACGCGATCCGGAAAAAGCCGTCGGCCGCCATTTCGGCGGCCGGATTATCTATATTTGCCAAGGGGTGACAGCCTGCTGATCTACGCAAAGGCGAGCATTATAAGGCCGTCAGACCGGGATGCCAGAGCCGTGTGATTTCTGTGCTTCGCCCAACCAGTTCAACTGCTGACAGTTGTGCTGGATGTGAGGCCTCTTCGCGGGCAAGCCTCGCTCCTACAGTGATTGGGGCGGCCGCATATCCCCTGTAGGAGCGAGGCTTGCCCGCGAAGGCACTCCAACAGACGCCACCACACCCTCCCCAAACAAAAACGGCAGCCTCGATGGGCTGCCGTTTTGTTTACGCCTTACCGACGATTCACGCCAGACGCGAGAGCATTTCCCTGGCTTCGCTCTTCTGACCGGCATCGCCCTCGGTCACCACCTCATTGAGGATGTCCCGAGCGCCGTCGTTGTCGCCCATATCGATGTAGGCCTGGGCCAGGTCGAGTTTGGTGGCGACTTCGTCAGCGCCAGAGAGGAAATCGAGCTCGTCATCTGACGAGGCCAACGCATCTTCCTCAGTGAAGCTTGGCTCGCCGAGGCTCTGGGACAAACGATCCAGCTCGGCATTGACGTCGTTGAGTTCGTTTTCAAAGGCGTCAGGCTTATCCGGGGCGGCGTCCATTTCATCGGCCAGCGACAGATCGAAGTCAGCCGGCAACTCCAGATCGTCGAGCGGCGCCTCAGTCACCGTTGGCGCCTCAGTGACGGTCGGCACTTCAGCGACAGGCAAGTCCTTGAGGTCGTCATCCAGGCTCAGCAGGAAGTCGTCTTCAGCCAGAGTCTCCGGGGAAGCATCGCCGCCCAGATCCATGTCCAGGTCGAAGTCCGACAGGTCGTCGAGGCTTTCCTTGATTTCAGTCTGTTGTTGCAACACCGACTCAAAGCTCAGGTCGTCGTCCAGCGGAAACTCATCCAGCTCAGCCAGAGACTCTGGTTCTGGCTCAGGCTGTGGCTGCGGTGCTGGCTCGACTGCAACCGCAGGCGTGATCGGAGTAGCCGCTTCCAGATCGTCGAGACTCAGATCGAAAGCGCTGTCAAAGTCAGCCAATGCCGGCTCCGGGGCTTGCGGCTCATCCAGCAGCAGCTCCTTGACATACTGTGCATCCAGCTCGGCGGCAACGGCCGCAGCGGCCAGGCCACCCACCGCCGCGACCACCATGGTCGGGAAGCGGCTTTTCAGCTGTTCGACCCGGGCGAAGTTGTCGCCATTGGCCACCAGCTGACGCTCCTGCGCGACGAACGCATCGCGATCGCCCTGCTGACCGTAGACCTCCATCAGCTTCAGGCGCAGATCGCTGCGTTGCGGTTCTTTCTTGATGGCATCTTCCAGCAATGCGCCAGCCTGATTCAGACGACCGGCCGCGATGTGCGACTGTGCCTGGGCCAATACATCGTCAGAGCGTTCGGCGGCAGGCGCAACCAACGGTGCCGCGATCGGTGGCGTCACCACAACCGGAGCGACTACCGGAGCCGGTGCAGGTGCAGGCGTTGGTGCAGTTGCGAGCTTCACGCTTGGCGGCGGAACCTCCAGACCTTCGAAGCTGCTTTCCGGCAGGTCGTAGTCGGCGGAGAATTCTTGCTCTTCAGCCAAGGCACGAGCCATACGCAGGTGTTTCTCGGCTTCTTGCTGAGCTTTGCGGCGACGGGCCAGCAACAGCAGCAAGAGCAGCAGAACCACCGCACCGCCACCCACCAGACCCAGCAGGATCGGGTTAGTCAGCAGGTCGTTGAATTTCTGCTCGTCGGACGCCACAGGTGTCGGCTCGACGGGCGGTGCCGGAACGACTTCCGGTGCACCAGCCTCTGGCGCCGGAGCGGCTGGAGCCACGTCCGCAGTTTTTGCGGCAGGATTGCCCGCCAGCTCGGCCGACATCGCCGGAGCCGTCGTGGCAGCCACTGGTGCGCCTGCATCGCCTTCGGCTTGCAGCTTGGCCAACTGATTATTCTTCAATTCGATCAGACGCTGCAGCTTGTCCAGCTGACTTTGCAGATCGTTCATGCGGCTTTTCAGTTCGGCGTTGTCACGGCGAGTCGTGTCGAGGCTTTCCTGGGTCACGGCCAGCTTGTTGCTCAAGGCTTTCGCATCACCGGCGGCACCTTTGCCATGCCCCTTGCCGGTGTCGGCAGACACCAGGCTCAGCTTGTCCGTGGCGGCTTGCGACGAAGCACCTTCACCGCGAGCACGCTTGGTGGCATCGAGTTGCTGCTGCCCGCTTCCGGGCTTCGCCACATAGCGACGACCGTGGCGCCATGCAGAGTTCTGCGCCGCGACTTCAGCGATGGCCTTGGGTTGCGGCAGGTTGGTACTTTGCACCTGATCCGGCAGACGCAGCACCTGGCCGGTTTTCAACCGGTTGATGTTGCCGTCGATAAAGGCATCCGGATTCAGCGCCTGAATGGCTAGCATGGTTTGCTGGATCGATGCGCCGTTACGCGACTTGGCGGCAATTTCCCACAGGGTATCGCGCTGCGAAGTGGTGTATTGCGTCGATTTGGTCGCGCCCGTAGCTGGCGCAGTCACCGTTTGGGCTGGCGCCGGTTGCGCGGCGGCATCGGCGGTTTGCGGCGAGAATTTGGACGGATCGAGCAGCACGCTGTAATCGCGCAGCAGACGACCGTTTGGCCACATCACCTGAACCAGGAATTTCACCATCGGTTCGGACAGCGGTTTACTGGAGGTGATGCGCAGGATGCTTTTGCCGCTGGCGTTAAGCACCGGCGTAAACGTCAGGTCGTTGAGGAACGCCTGACGGTCGACACCGGCCTTGGCGAAATCTTCGGGCGAGGCCAGGCTCGGCACCACTTCGGCAGCGGTGAGATCCTTGACGTCGAGCAACTCGATTTCTGCTACCAGAGGCTGGTTCAGCGTCGATTTCAGGGTCAATTCCCCAAGCCCGAGGGCATGCGCCATACCGGAGGACAGCGCCGAGGCGGCCGCTATTGCTAACACCAGTTTGCGAACTTGAACCATAGCCTCATCCTTTGTTTGAACATTCCTCGGCCAGCGAGAAGGTGTTGATTGCCGCTGCCGTAAGGCGTTGCGCGCGACGGCGAAGGGTCGTCGCGCGCGATCGTTTCATTCATGCGACGAAAGCCCTGCGGGATGGCTCGCCTCAAGCATTCCAGCCAAACATAGCGTTCGGCTGGAACCACTAGAAAAAATTGTTGCCAAGTATCTTTTACAGCAGGTCTTTTATCAACAATTCAGCCACCTGCACAGCATTGAGCGCGGCGCCTTTGCGTACGTTATCTGACGTCAGCCACACGTTAAGTTCCGCCGGGTCGTCGATCCCGCTGCGAACCCGACCAACGTAAACCACGTCCTGCCCTACCGCATCGCCTACCGGAGTCGGGTAATCGCCCGCCTCGACCAGCTCGATACCAGGCGCTGCTTCCAGTGCTGCGTTGACTTTCGCCAGGTCGACAGCGCTCGATGACTGCAAGGTCACGCTATAGCTATCGCCAAAAAACACCGGGGCTTGAATGCAAGTGACGGAAATCTTTAATAAAGGCAGCGACAAGACCTGACGCAGCTCGCGCACCAGACGTTTTTCCAGCAGCGTATGGCCCTGAGCATCGGGCGCACCGACCTGCGCCAACAGGTTGAAAGCCATCTGTCGATCGAAGAAAGCCGGCTCCAGCGGACGCACGTTGAGCAGTTCGGCGGTTTGCCGGGCCAGCTCGCTGACCGCTTCGCGGCCCTGGGCCGATACCGCCAGGCACGCCGTCATGCTGATGCGTTGCAGGTCGAGCAAGTCGAGCAGCGGCGCCAGCACCACCGCCAGCGCTGTCGCCGAAGGGCTTGGGCTGCTGACCTGGAAGGGCTTTTTCAGGCCAGCCAGAACTGCAGCGTTGGCCTCGGGCACCACTTGCGGCGCCTGATCGGCCGGCAGTGCGCCGGACAGGTCGATCAGCGAGCACCCGGCAGCCGTGGCGCGCGGGGCGAAACTGAGGGTTACCGCCGGCCCGGCGGCGAAGAACACCAACTGGACTTTGCTGAAGTCGAATTCATCGACTTCGCGCACCCGCACGTTCTTGCCGCGAAACGGCACCGAGTGTCCGGCCGATTCACTGCTCGCCAGCAGGTGCAGATTGCCGACTGGAAAGTCGCGTTCTTCAAGAATCTGGACGAGTGTTTCGCCGACAGTACCGGTGGCGCCGATCACGGCAATATCGAAGGACTGGCTCATGGTTCTACCTCTGGCGAAACGGGGGGAGCGGCACTTTACCGGGTGGTTGGGATGCAGGCAATTCTGGTGGGGATTTGCGGTGAATGCGATGGCCTCTTCGCGGGCAAGCCTCGCTCCTACAAGGGGCTGGTCGGATAACTCCGATCACTGTAGGAGCGAGGCTTGCCCGCGAAGAGGGACTGACTGACGATGCAACCTCCCAAAAAAAACCCGCACCTCTTTCAAGGCGCGGGTTCTTTCATTGCATCAATCGATCAACGCTCAAGCAGGATCCGCAGCATGCGACGCAGCGGCTCGGCCGCGCCCCACAGCAGTTGGTCGCCGACGGTGAAGGCACCGACGAATTGCGACCCCATGTTCAGCTTGCGCAGACGACCGACCGGCACGTTCAGGGTGCCGGTGACTTTCGTCGGGCTCAGCTCCTGCATGCTGATTTCACGGTTGTTCGGCACCAGCTTGACCCAAGGGTTGTGCTGGCTGATCAGCCCTTCGATATCAGCGATCGGCACGTCTTTGTTCAGCTTGATGGTCAGCGCCTGGCTGTGGCAACGCATGGCGCCGATGCGCACGCAGATACCGTCCACCGGGATCGGGCTCTTAAAGCGACCGAGGATTTTGTTGGTCTCGGCCTGGGCCTTCCACTCTTCACGGCTCTGGCCGTTCGGCAGCTCCTTGTCGATCCACGGGATCAGGCTGCCGGCCAGCGGTACGCCGAAGTTTTCGATCGGGTACGCATCGCTGCGCATGGCTTCGGCGACACGGCGGTCGATGTCGAGGATGGCGCTGGCCGGATCGGCCAGTTGATCGGCGACAGCGCCGTGGGTCACCCCCATTTGCTTGATCAGCTCACGCATGTGCTGCGCGCCGCCACCGGAGGCCGCCTGATAGGTCATGGCGCTCATCCACTCCACCAGACCGGCTTCGAACAGACCGCCCAGGCCCATCAGCATCAGACTGACGGTGCAGTTGCCGCCGATGTAGTTCTTGGTGCCCGCGTCGAGCTGCTGGTCGATGACCTTGCGGTTCACCGGGTCCAGCACGATCACCGCGTCATCCTGCATGCGCAGGCTGGAAGCGGCGTCGATCCAGTAACCCTGCCAGCCGGCTTCGCGCAGCTTCGGGAACACTTCGCTGGTGTAGTCGCCACCCTGGCAGGTCAGAATCACGTCGAGGGTTTTCAGCTCTTCAATGCTGTAAGCGTCCTTGAGCGGAGCAATGTCCTTGCCCACGGACGGGCCTTGGCCACCGACATTGGAAGTGGTGAAAAACACCGGCTCGATAAGATCGAAATCCTGCTCTTCCAGCATCCGCTGCATGAGCACGGAACCGACCATGCCGCGCCAACCGATCAGACCTACACGTTTCATCGCAACTACACCTTCTTGAAAAGTGGGCCGCTGCTTTCAAGGTTGAAAATTGCAGCGGGCCAGAGAGATTACAGATTCCGCAGCGCGGCGACTACTGCGTCGCCCATTTCCTGTGTACCGACCTTGGTGCAACCAGCCGACCAGATGTCGCCCGTACGCAGACCCTGATCCAAAACCAGGCTCACGGCCTTCTCGATGGCATCGGCCGCATCCTGCAGATTGAAGCTGTAACGCAGCATCATCGACACCGACAAAATGGTCGCCAACGGGTTGGCAATGCCCTTGCCAGCGATGTCCGGCGCCGAACCATGGCACGGCTCGTACATGCCTTTGTTGTTGGCATCCAAAGACGCCGACGGCAGCATGCCGATGGAACCGGTGAGCATCGACGCTTCGTCGGAAAGAATGTCGCCGAACAGGTTGTCGGTGACGATCACGTCGAACTGCTTCGGCGCACGCACCAGTTGCATAGCGGCGTTGTCGACGTACATGTGGCTC
Source organism: Pseudomonas sp. DF5 (assembly GCF_058148225.1). NCBI lineage: Bacteria > Pseudomonadati > Pseudomonadota > Gammaproteobacteria > Pseudomonadales > Pseudomonadaceae > Pseudomonas > Pseudomonas sp. DF5. Next base: position 36,642 of record NZ_JBYVYM010000018.1, on the reverse strand, counting down.
AGTTCGACGTCCGGGTAGTCCTTGGCCACTTGCTCGACGATTTCACGCCACAGCTGGCTGGAGGCCAGCACGTTGGCCTTGTCCACCGAGCACAGCTTCTTGCCGCGCACGCGCGCCATGTCGAAACCGACACGGGCGATACGGCGGATTTCAGTTTCGCTGTATGGCAGCGTGTCGTAGGCCTGACGCTCGCCATTTTCCAGTTCGCGCACGCCACGTGGCGCGCCGAAGTAGATACCGCCGGTCAGTTCACGGACGATCAGGATGTCCAGGCCGGCAACGATTTCTGCCTTCAGGCTGGAAGCCTCGGCCAGTTGCGGGTACAGGATCGCCGGACGCAGGTTGCCGAACAAGCCCAGTTGCGCACGGATTTTCAGCAGACCGCGCTCAGGGCGGATGTCACGCTCGATGGTGTCCCATTTCGGGCCGCCCACGGCGCCCAGCAGCACAGCATCGGCTGCGCGTGCACGGGCCAGGGTTTCATCGGCCAGCGGCACGCCGTGCTTGTCGATGGCGGCGCCACCGATCACGTCATGGCTCAGTTCGAAGCCCAGGCTGTACTTGTCGTTCGCCAGCTCCAGCACCTTGACCGCTTCGGCCATGATTTCCGGACCAATACCGTCGCCTGGGAGAATCAGAATCTGCTTGCTCATGCTTTCCTCATGTCATCAGTCGGCGCACCCGCGGGTGCGCCCGGAAAAAATTCTATCGTTCAGCCATCAGCACCAGCACATCGGTGCTGAACGAACCATCGGCCTCAATCTCAAAATATTCGCGCACCTCGTTGCCCATCGATTGCTGCAACTCGAGGATCGCCGCGCGCATCACCTGCGGCGTACGCATGCGCTCGACCCAGGAGGTGTACTCCAGGCGCAACCGTTGGCGCGTGGTGCTGCGGGTATGCAACCCCGCTTCGCTGACCTGACGCAACCACTCGCCCGCAGAATAATCGCGCACGTGGCTGGTGTCGCGCAGCACTTCGACGCTTTGCAGGTAAGTGTCGAACAACGGGCTGCCCGGCGACAACACATCGATGAACGCCGCCACCCCGCCCGGTTTCAGCACCCGGCGAACTTCGCGCAGGGCCACACTGAGGTCGCTCCAATGGTGCGCCGAATAGCGGCTGAAGACGAAGTCGAACTCGCCATCGGCGAACGGCAGACGCTCGGCGGCGCCGTTGACCGTGGTCACATTACTCAAACCCCGGTCGATAGCAGCGGCGGCGACTACATCGAGCATCTGCTGGGACAAGTCGTAAGCGACGACTTCCTTGACCAGCGAGGCCACATGAAAACTCACATGACCGGCGCCGCAACCAAGGTCCAGTACCCGGGCATCGCCCTGCCCCGCCAGTTCAGCCTGTAGCAGTGCGAACTCGGTGCCTTGAGCGTGTACGGCGCTGCTCAGATAGGCCGAGGCCTGTTCACCGAATTGTTTTTGTACTACCTGACTGTGCTGGGCGGTGCTGGTCATGGGGACTTCCTTTTTGGGGTTTAGCCTTGTGTTGTCTGGTGGGCCTCTTCGCGGGCAAGCCTCGCTCCTACAGGGATTTGTGATGTTCACAAAACCTGTGGGAGCGGGCTTGCCCGCGATGAGGCCGGTCCTATCCTTACAAATCCCGGATCAATCACGCGTCGCGAAACAACCACGGCTGGCTTGCGCGGTGTTTGGCTTCAAACGTCGCAATCGCCTCGTGATCCTGCAAAGTCAGACCAATATCGTCGAGACCATTCAACAGGCAGTGCTTGCGGAAGGCATCGATCTCGAAGCTCAGCACTTTGCCGTCCGGGCGGGTCACGGTCTGGGCCTGCAAATCGATCTGCAACTGGTAGCCCGGGTTCGCTTCAACCTGCTTGAACAGCTCATCGACTTCAGCGTCGCTCAGGATGATCGGCAGCAAGCCGTTCTTGAAGCTGTTGTTGAAGAAGATGTCGGCGTAGCTCGGCGCGATGATGCTGCGGAAACCGTACTCTTCCAGTGCCCACGGCGCGTGCTCGCGGCTGGAGCCACAACCGAAGTTCTCGCGGGCCAGCAACACGCTGGCGCCTTGATAACGCTCGGCATTGAGGACGAAGTCCTTGTTCAGCGGGCGCTTGGAGTTGTCCTGATACGGCTGGCCAACGTCCAGATAACGCCACTCATCGAACAGGTTCGGACCGAAACCGGTGCGCTTGATCGACTTCAAGAACTGCTTCGGGATGATCTGGTCGGTGTCGACGTTGGCACGATCCAAAGGCGCGACAAGACCAGTGTGCTGGGTAAAAGCTTTCATGCTGCGCTCCTTTAGATCAATTCACGGACGTCGACGAAACGACCGTTCACAGCGGCGGCGGCGGCCATGGCCGGGCTGACGAGGTGGGTACGACCACCGGCGCCCTGACGGCCTTCGAAGTTACGGTTGGAGGTCGACGCGCAATGCTCGCCCGACTCCAAACGGTCCGGGTTCATCGCCAGGCACATCGAGCAGCCAGGCTCACGCCATTCAAAACCGGCCTCGATAAAAATCTTGTCCAGGCCTTCGGATTCGGCCTGAGCCTTCACCAGCCCCGAACCCGGCACCACGATGGCCTGCTTGATGGTCGAAGCCACTTTGCGGCCCTTGGCGATCACCGCGGCGGCGCGCAGGTCTTCGATCCGCGAGTTGGTGCAGGAGCCGATGAATACACGGTCCAACTGAATGTCGGTGATCGCCTGATTGGCGGTCAAACCCATGTATTTCAAGGCGCGTTCGATGGAATCGCGCTTGACCAGGTCCATTTCCTTGGCCGGATCCGGCACGTTCTGGTCCACGGCCAGCACCATCTCAGGCGAGGTGCCCCAGCTGACTTGCGGCTTGATCTGAGAGGCATCGAGCTCGACGATGGTGTCGAACTTGGCATCGGCGTCGGAGACCAGGTCTTTCCAGGCTTCGACGGCCAAATCCCACTCCGCGCCCTTCGGAGCAAATGGACGGCCCTTGACGTAAGCCACGGTTTTTTCGTCGGCGGCCACCAGGCCAACACGGGCGCCGGCTTCGATGGACATGTTGCAGATGGTCATGCGGCCTTCAACCGACAGGTCGCGAATCGCGCTACCGGCGAATTCGATGGCGTGGCCATTACCGCCGGCGGTGCCGATCTTGCCGATTACGGCGAGGACGATGTCCTTGGCAGTCACGCCGAACGGCAATTTGCCCTCGACCAACACCAGCATGTTCTTCATTTTCTTGGCGACCAGGCACTGAGTGGCGAGCACGTGCTCGACCTCGGAGGTGCCGATACCGTGAGCCAGGGCACCGAATGCGCCGTGGGTCGAGGTGTGGGAGTCGCCGCAGACCACGGTCATGCCCGGCAAGGTGGCGCCCTGCTCCGGACCGATGACGTGGACGATGCCTTGACGCACATCATTCATCTTGAATTCGACGATGCCGTATTCATCGCAGTTGTCGTCGAGGGTCTGAACCTGCAAACGCGAAACCTCGTCAGCGATGGCTTCGATGCCGCCCTTGCGCTCCGGGGTGGTCGGTACGTTGTGGTCCGGGGTCGCGATGTTGGCATCGATGCGCCAAGGCTTGCGCCCGGCCAGACGCAGGCCTTCGAAGGCTTGCGGCGAGGTCACTTCGTGGATGATGTGACGATCGATGTAGATCAGCGCAGAGCCATCGTCGCGCTGCTTGACCAAATGCGAATCCCAGAGCTTGTCGTAGAGCGTTTTGCCGGCCATCAGACGGTTTCCTCATCAGCTTGTTTCTATGCCCCGGATCTTGAGTAATTCAATAACCCCTTGGCTTGTGAGGTCGATCCTAGGGGGTTACATTAAATAACTCAAATTCATATTTTTTATGCTTTGCATAACCAACTGGAATGCCACTGAGACCTCACCATGGACCTCGCCAACCTCAACGCTTTTATCGCGATTGCCGAGACCGGAAGCTTCTCCGGTGCCGGTGAACGGCTGCACCTGACGCAACCGGCCATCAGCAAGCGCATCGCCGGGCTGGAGCAGCAATTGAAAGTACGGCTATTCGATCGACTGGGCCGGGAAGTCGGCCTGACCGAAGCCGGCCGCGCCCTGCTGCCTCGGGCTTATCAGATTCTCAATGTACTGGATGACACTCGCCGCGCCCTGACCAACCTGACCGGTGAAGTCACCGGCCGTCTGACATTGGCCACCAGCCATCACATCGGCCTGCATCGCTTGCCGCCCTTATTAAGGGAGTTCACCCGACGTTACCCGCAGGTGGCGCTGGATATTCAGTTCCTCGATTCGGAAGTGGCTTACGAAGAAATCCTCCATGGCCGCGCGGAACTGGCAGTCATCACCCTTGCACCGGAGCCCCACGCACTGGTCAAGGCCACGCCCGTGTGGGACGACCCGCTGGATTTCGTGGCCGCCCCGGAGCATCCGCTGATCAGCAACGGTGCGGTCAGCCTGGCGGATATTGCCTTGCACCCCGCGGTTTTCCCCGGTGGCAATACCTTTACCCACCACATCGTGCAACGCCTGTTCGAAGCCCAGGGCCTGACGCCAAACATCGCCATGAGCACCAATTATCTGGAAACCATCAAAATGATGGTCTCGATCGGCCTGGCCTGGAGCGTTTTGCCGCGCACCATGCTGGATGAACAAGTGGCGCGCATACCTTTGCCGGGCATACAACTCACTCGCCAGCTAGGCTATATCCTGCACACCGAACGGACGCTGTCGAACGCGGCACGGGCCTTCATGGCTCTGCTGGATGCACAAATCGATCAGCCAGGGACTCGCGGCTAAGCTGTGCGACTTCTTTTGTGCTACGCCTATAGAGCCCCAAAACCCTGTGCCTAACGCCCAATTCAGCCCAAGGCCTGTTATCCATGCCCAAATCTGTTGAACGTATGCCGCCGATGCCGCGAATTCAGGCAGTTGACCCGAAACGGTCCGAGCAGAGCTGGGAAAGCGCCCCGCAGTTGCTCGCGGCCCTCAACGGTGCCCGGCTGGGCGCTTGGTATTGGGACATCGAGCGCGGGCAGATCAGTTGGTCACGGGGCACTCAGGCGTTGTTCGGCTTCGATCCCCGGCAACCGCTGCCCGAGGACCTGGAATACCTCGACCTGTTGCCCCAGGAGGATCGGGCCAAAGCCATTCGCGCCTTCCATGCGGTGATCGCCGGTGCACCACTGGAACAGGCAATGCACCACCGCATCCGCTGGCCCGATGGCAGCCTGCATTGGCTGGAAATCAGCGGCAGCCTGCTGCCGGACAATAATGGCCGGCCACGAATGATCGGGGTCATCCGTGAAATTACCCACCAGCGTCAGCGCGAACAGGCGCTGAGCAGCTCGGAAAAACGTTTCGCCACGCTATTTCACCTGTGCCCGAACATGGTGCTGCTGACCCGTCAGGAAGACGGTCTGATCAGCGAAGCCAACCAGTATTTCGAAAGCCTGTTCGGCTGGCCGGTGCAGGACGCTATCGGCCGAACCACGCTGGAGCTGGGCCTCTGGGTCAACCCGGAACAACGGGCGGAACTGGTCAAGGCCACCAAGGCCAAAGGTGAGCTGATCAACATGGAGGTGCAATTTCGCGCCAGCAACGGGCAGGTTCACGACGGCATTCTCAGCGCGCAAAAGGTCGAGCTCGAAGGCCAGCCCTATCTGCTGAGCACATTCCTTGACACCACCGAACGCAAAATCGCCGAGCACGCCCTCAAAGACAGCCAGGAACGCCTCGACCTGGCCCTGGATTCGGCGCAACTCGGCACTTGGGACTGGCACATTCCCAGCGGCATGCTTTACGGCTCGGCGCGGGCCGCCCAGCTGCATGGCCTGGAGCCCAAACCCTTCCATGAATCCTTCGATGCGTTTTTCGAAGGCGTGCCCGGCGAAGAGCGCGACACCATGCGCGACGCTTACCGCAGCTTGCGCGAAGGCCCGGCCGGCAATTATCAACTGACCTACCGCGTGCAACTGCAGGACGGCAGTTCGCGCTACCTGGAAAGCCGCGCCAGACTCTACCGCGATGATGATGGCAACCCGCTGCGCATGGCCGGCACATTGCTGGACATCACCGAGCAAGTGGAGCGCGAACAGCAACTGATCGCGTCGGAAGAGAAATTCGCCACCTTGTTCCAAGTCAGCCCGGACCCGATCTGCGTCACGCGCCAGGACACCGGCCACTTCATCGAGATCAACTCCAGCTTCACCCAGACGTTCGGCTGGAGCACCACCGACGTCATCGGTCGCAGCGCCGACGACATCGGCCTGTGGGACGCTTCGGCGAAAAGCCTGCAAAGGATTGAGCGGGTCATCCGCGAACAGGGCCTGAACAATGTGGCGATCATCGTTCAGCACAAGGATGGGCAGTCCCTGACTTGCGTGATCTCCAGCCGCCAGATCAGCGTCGGCGACCAGCCGTGCATCGTCACCACCCTGCGCGACATAACCCAACAGCAACGCTCGGAAGCGGCGCTCAAGGCCAGCGAGGAGAAGTTCGCCAAGGCCTTCCACTCAAGCCCCGACGCCATCACCATTACCGAGCGAGACACTGGACGCTATCTGGAGGTTAACGACGGCTTCTGCCGCCTGACCGGCTACCGTGCCGATGAAGTGGTGGGCCGTACGGTGTATCAGGTCGGCATCTGGGCCGAGGAGAAGCAACGCTCGGCATTGCTGGCGGAGCTACAGATCAAGGGCCGGGTTCACCACCTGGAAATGCTCGGGCGCAATAAACGCGGCGAGTCGCTGACCGTCGAAGTCTCGGTGGAGCCGATCACCCTCAACGAAACCGCTTGCCTGCTGCTGACCGCCCGGGACGTCAGCCTGCTGAAAAATGCCGAAGCGCAAATCCGCCACCTGGCCTACCACGACCCGTTGACCAACCTGCCGAACCGCGCGCTATTGATGGATCGCCTGAGCCAGCAGATCGCCCTGCTCAAGCGCCACAACCTGCGCGGCGCCCTGATGTTCCTCGACCTCGACCACTTCAAGCACATCAACGACTCCCTCGGCCACCCGGTGGGCGATACGGTGCTGAAAATCATCACTGCGCGTCTTGAAGCCAGCGTACGCATGGAAGACACCGTCGCGCGCCTGGGCGGCGATGAATTCGTGGTGCTGCTCAGCGGCCTGGAAGGCTCACGCAGTGACGTCAGCGCTCAAGTCCGGGAGCTGGCGGACACCTTGCGCGAATTGCTGTCCGAACCGATGTTCCTCGACGGACAACGCCTGCAAGTGACGCCGAGCATCGGCATCGCGCTGATCCCCGACCACGGCTCGACCCCGACCGATCTGTTAAAACGCGCCGATATCGCCCTCTATCGCGCCAAGGACTCGGGCCGCAACACGACGCAGATGTATCACAACACCATGCAGAAGGCCGCCAGCGAACGCCTGCGCATGGAAACCGACCTGCGCCTGGCCCTTTCCCGGGGTGAATTCAGCGTGCAATACCAGCCTCAGGTGGACGCCCGCAACAACCGCATTACCGGCGCCGAAGCCCTGGTGCGCTGGCACCATCCGCAACTGGGCGCGCAATCGCCGACCGAGTTCATCAAGGTGCTGGAAGACAGCGGGCTGATTCTGGAAGTTGGCACATGGATCCTCGACGAAGCCTGTGCGGCCTTCAAACGCCTGATCGCCAAAGGCCTGATCGACCCGCTCAATTTCAGCCTGTGCGTGAACATCAGCCCGCGGCAATTCCGTCAGAACGATTTCGTCGAACGCATCGAGCACAGCCTCGGCAGCCACAACCTGCCCTTCTCGTTGCTGAAACTGGAAATCACCGAAGGCATCGTCATCCAGAACCTGGATGACACCATCAGCAAAATGCGTCGCCTGAAAAAACTCGGCGTGAGCTTTGCCATGGACGATTTCGGTACCGGTTACTCCTCGCTGACCTACCTCAAGCGCCTGCCGGTCGACACCCTGAAAATCGACCAATCGTTCATCCGCGACGCCACCACCGACCCCAACGATGCCGAAATCATTCGCGCCATCGTCGCCATGGCCCGCAGCCTGGAACTGGAAGTGATTGCCGAAGGGGTTGAAACCGAGGAGCAACTGGAGTTCTTGCAAGGGCTGGGCTGCCATTTGTATCAGGGGTATTTGCACAGCCGGCCGTTGCTGGTCGAGGAGTTTCAGAAACTGCTCAAATAGACCCGTAGCAGCTCCGCATTCGACTGTAGCAGCTGTCGAGCCTGCGAGGCTGCGTTCGGCTGCGAAGCAGTCGTAATCCAGTCAATACCATTTACCTGAAAGAACGCGGTGGCAGGTTTTGCGACTGCTACGCAGCCGAACGCAGCCTCGCGGGCTCGGCAGCTGCTACAAATAGGTGTAAATCTTATTCAGGACGGGATAACGGACAAAAAAAGGGCGCCAGTGGATGGCGCCCTTCTCATTTGCTCTGACCGATTAGTGTTGCAGAGCCGGTTTTTCCGCCCCATTGATCGGGATGCGTTTGGCTTTCGCTTCTTCCGGGATCACACGCAGCAGGTCGATACTCAACAAACCGTTGCGCAGTTCGGCGGCCTTGATTTCGATGTGGTCCGCCAGCCGGAAGGACAACTTGAAGGCACGCTGAGCGATGCCCTGATACAGGTAAGTGACACCTTCGTCCGTATCACGTTTGCCGCCACTGATGGTCAGCACACCTTTTTCCACTTGCAGCTCCAGGTCTTCTTCCTGGAAGCCGGCGGCCGCTACAACAATGCGGTATTGATCATCACCGTATCTTTCAACGTTGTAGGGTGGATAGGTGCTGCCTGGCTCATTGCGCAGGGCGGTTTCGAACAGGTCGTTGAAACGGTCGAAACCTACCGAGGAACGGAACAGTGGGGCCAAGGAAAATGCAGTACTCATGATTCAAATCTCCTGAACATAATCAGCAAGTTTTTTTGTCTCCGCGACCCGAATTCGGCATCGCGTAATCCTTAGATAAGGACCGCTGATTACTTTTCAAGAGATTATTTTCAGATTTTTTTCAAGCCGATTCAGGCGGCTTCAGACACCGGCAGCCCCAGTAAACGCGAGACCTGATCCAGCTCGGTTTCACGACGCAGGACGCCGAATAACTCTACCGCTTCGGGATAATTACGGGTCAGCATTGCCAGCCATTGCTTCAAGCGACCCGGCGATTGGCGTGGTGTCATCTGAGCCTTGGCTTGCAGCCAGAAGTCCTGAATCAGCGGCAACAGCTCGGCCCAGGTCATCTCGACGACCTCCTCGCCGGCCCGCGCCGCGGCGATCTGTCGGGCCAGGTCCGGACGCGACACCAGGCCGCGACCGAGCATGATGTCTTCGACGCCGCTGATCTCGCGGCAACGGCGCCAGTCCTCGACGCTCCAGATGTCACCATTGGCAAACACCGGCACTTTGACCACGTCCTGTACCCGCGGAATCCATTCCCAGTGGGCTGGAGGCTTATAACCATCAGTTTTGGTCCGCGCGTGAACCACAATGTGTGCCGCACCGCCTTCGGCCAGGGCCGTGGCGCAAACCAGTGAGCCATCGGGACTGTCGAAGCCCAGGCGCATTTTGGCGGTTACTGGAATGTGTGCTGGCACCGCGCGGCGGACATGTTCGACGATTTCGTTGAGCAGCTCAGGCTCTTTGAGCAGAACGGCGCCACCGCGCGACTTATTGACGGTCTTGGCCGGACAGCCGAAGTTCAGGTCGATGACTTCGGAACCCAACTCGCAGGCCAGAGCAGCGTTTTCCGCCAGACACACCGGATCGGAGCCAAGCAGTTGCACCCGCAGCGGCACGCCGGAGGCGGTACGGGCGCCGGTCAGCAGTTCCGGGCCGAACTTGTGGTAGTAGGCAGGCGTGAGCAGCTGATCGTTGATCCGAATGAACTCGGTTACACACCAATCGATACCGCCCACACGGGTCAGCACGTCCCGCAGGATGTTGTCGACCAACCCCTCCATGGGCGCCAAAGCAATTTGCATGAAAAACACACTCAACGAAAAACGTGGGGCAGTTTACTGGTTTCGGTGTGCAGAAGGTATTTCGTCAGACCGGGCGTGGCAAATGTGCGGACTGTGTCAGCTTGGAACTTGCAACGCCGAGCCATAGCCTTCGATGAATTCCGCCGGCATGCGCTTGGGCTTGCCGGTCGAAAGTTCAATACACACGAACGTGGTCTGCGCCCGCAGCAACGTAGTGTTGTCGCTGGGGCGCTTCAACTGAAAGTGTCGGGTCATTTTCAAACGCTGGTCCCAATCGACGATCCAGGTCGCCAATTGCAACTCATCGCTCTCATAGGCTGCCGCCAGATAATCGATCTCATGCCGCACCACCGCCATCGCCCGATCCAGCCGACGGTACTCGACCAAGTCCAGGCCCAGCCGTTGCGAGTGGCGCCAGGCACAGCGCTCGAGCCAGGTCACGTACACCGCGTTGTTCGCGTGGCCCAGCCCGTCGATGTCCTCGGCGCCCACTTCCAGATCAATGATAAACGGCGTTGCCCGATCCCAGCCCATGCCCCACTCCCGGTCAGATTATTTCGACCGGGGCAGTGTAACGGAAGCTCAGGCCGATTGGCGCGATTGCAGACTGCGACCGGCCAGCAGCGAGAGCACGCCATCGATCACCCGCGGATCGGCCAGGACCCGCTGATGACCGCCCTCTTCCAGGCGCAACAAGCGACTGTCGAACCAGGCTTCGTGGATCAATTGGGATTCCTTGACCGAGACATAGGTGTCGTCTTCGGCATGGACGATCAGCCCCGGCATGTCGAGCTGATAGTGCGCGACATCCAGCGCAGCGGCGCGCATGCCGACGTCTTTTTCGACCTGACGAATGAACGCCGAACGGGCTTTGGGCGGCAGGCGTACATAGCGCGCAAAACCGCGCAGCACCCCAAGGATTCGCGCCGGGGCGGCGATCGAGACCAGGGTTTCGGTGCGCAAGCCCAGCTGAACCGCGAGCATCGCACTGGCGCCGCCCATGGAGTGACCGATGACCGCCTGCAACGGCGGTAGCTCTGCGGCCGCTTCCAGCATCGCCCGGGCGAACAGCACCACATTGGCTTCGCGTCCAGGCGAGCGACCGTGAGCCGGGCCGTCCAGGGCGACCACGGTGTAACCGGCATCGACCAGCGCCGTGATCAGCGCGGCAAACTGCGTTGGCCGGCCTTCCCAGCCGTGCATCAACAGCACCGCCGGGCCCTGCCCCCAACGCAGCGCCGAGAGGCCAAAGCGCAAGGTGATCCGCTCGGATTTCGCCAGCAGCGGCAATTCCCAATCACGCGGCGGCAACTCCCGCGGGGTCATGAATGCCAGACGCATCTTGCTCGCCACCAGCTTCGGCGCGAACCAGCCCAAGGTGCCATTAACGCCACGAACCCAGCTCAACGTGTTCATCGCTCATCTCCTCAGGCCGGACGCCTTTAGGTCACAGCACCGCCGACTTGGCGGCACGCAGCAATCGATCGGATAACTCTCCTGGCCCCAGCGCCCGCGCCAGCGCCAAACCACCCACCATCAAGGCGATATCGGCCAAGACCTTGTCGGTGTCTTCCGGGCTGGCCGCCAACTGAGCGACCATCAATTCAACGTGCTCATTCAACGCCACACGGAATTCGTCCGGCAGACGACCCAGCTCACCGACCGATGCCGGAATCGGGCATGCCTGCTCGGTGGAATCACGGTGTTTGCGCGACAGGTAGAACGCTGCGACCAACGCGCGACGCTCTTCGCCGGTCAACTCGGCATCCATGTCGGCGATCAAGCCACGACGATGGCTGAGCAGCTGTTTGAACGCCTCCAGCATCAACGCATCCTTGCTTTCGAAGTGCGCATAGAAACCACCGACTGTCAGACCGGCCGCGCCCATTACTTCGCCCACGCTCGGCTCGGCCGGACCGCGCTGAATCAGCGCCGCACTGGCAGCCTTGAGGATGCGTTCGCGGGTTTGAGCTTTTTTATCGTTCATCGTTGCCTCCGAATATTACGACTAGAATATTATTCTCATAATAATTTTTCGCAAGTCGTAGATGTGACCGCTGGTCTGAAGAACAGTTTTGAGAGAAAAGGAGATTTGGCCAAACGCCAGACAAACAAAAGGGCCATTCAATAATTGAATGACCCTTAAAAATCCCGCAAAGCGGGTAATCGTGGCGTCCCCTAGGGGACTCGAACCCCTGTTACCGCCGTGAAAGGGCGGTGTCCTAGGCCACTAGACGAAGGGGACACAAACCCTTCTATACAACTGATCAGTGCTGAGAGCTGATCGATTCAAGGCCGGTGTGGCCAGACCTTGAACTGTAAAATTGGTGGAGCTAGACGGGATCGAACCGTCGACCTCTTGCATGCCATGCAAGCGCTCTCCCAGCTGAGCTATAGCCCCGGATTTTTCGCCTCGCGGCGGAGCGACATCTTGCAACATCGCTTCTGTAAAACTGGCGTCCCCTAGGGGACTCGAACCCCTGTTACCGCCGTGAAAGGGCGGTGTCCTAGGCCACTAGACGAAGGGGACGCAAACCCTTCTATACAACTGATCAACGCTGAGTGTTGATCGCTTCAAGGCCGGTGTGGCCACACCTTGAAGTGTAAATTGGTGGAGCTAGACGGGATCGAACCGTCGACCTCTTGCATGCCATGCAAGCGCTCTCCCAGCTGAGCTATAGCCCCTCATCGCTGAGGACGGGGCGAATCTTAATGGCGCATCGGAAAGCTGTCAAACTTATTTTTCAAAAAAATTAAAATTTTTTGCCGACATAACAATCACTTACCGCCCTCCCCCCGTAAATTCGGGGGAAGCGCCGAAGATCAGGATCAAAAGATCGCGACCTTCGGCAATTCCTACTGACTCAAACGCCGTCAGGCAATCGCGCCCAGAAGCTTTTCCCACTCTTTGTTTTCTTTCTTCGACACGCCGCCCAGCAGGTCAATGGCCTGGCGCAGACGGAAACGGGTCAGGTCCGGACCGAGGATTTCCATCGCATCGAGCACCGATACCGAACTGGCCTGCCCGGTAATTGCGGCAAACATCAGCGGCATGGCGTCACGCAGCTTCAGCTCCAGGGATTCGACCACCGCCTGAATCGTTGCGGTGATGCTGTCCTTCTCCCACTGACGCAGGCTTTCCAGCTTCCACAGGATCAATTGCATCAACTGACGAACCTGATCGCCCGAGAGCTTCTTGGATTCGAACAGTTTAGCGTCCGGATTCACACCACCAGCGAAGAAGAAACCGGCCAGCGGTGCAACCTGGCTGAAGGTTTCAACCCGGCCCTGCACGTGCGGGGCGATCTTCATCATGTACTCAGGGTTCAGCGCCCACTTCTGTACACGAGCGGCGAACTCTTCCACCGGCAGGTCACGCAGCCACTGGCCGTTGAGCCACGACAGCTTCTCGATGTCGAAAATCGGCCCACCAAGCGAGACGCGGCTCAAGTCGAAATTGTCGACCATTTCCTGCAGGGAGAACTTCTCGCGCTCATCCGGCATCGACCAGCCCATGCGGCCCAGGTAGTTGAGCATCGCTTCCGGCATGAAGCCCATGCGCTCGTAGAACGTCACCGAGGTCGGGTTCTTGCGCTTGGACAGCTTGCTCTTGTCCGGGTTACGCAGCAGCGGCATGTAGCACAGCTGCGGCTGTTCCCAGCCGAAGTACTCGTACAGCAGGATCAGTTTCGGTGCCGAAGGCAGCCATTCTTCACCGCGCAGCACGTGGGTGATGCCCATCAGATGGTCGTCGACCACGTTGGCCAGGAAGTACGTCGGCAGGCCGTCGGTCTTCATCAGCACTTGCATGTCCATGCGATCCCACGGGATCTCGACGTCACCACGCAGCATGTCCGGCACCACGCACACGCCTTCGGTCGGCACTTTCATGCGGATCACGTGAGGTTCGCCAGCGGCCAGGCGGCGCGCGACTTCTTCCTTGGACAGCAACAGCGCACGGCCGTCGTAACGCGGGGTCTCACCGCGGGCCATTTGCTCGGCGCGCATCTGGTCCAGCTCTTCGGCGGTGCAGAAGCACGGGAAGGCATGCCCCATGTCGACCAGTTGCTGGCAGTACTTCTGGTAGATATCGCCGCGCTCACTCTGACGGTAAGGACCGTGCGGGCCGCCGACATCCGGGCCTTCGCTCCAGTCGATACCCAACCAGCGCAGGGCGTCGAAAATCTGCTGTTCGGACTCGCGGGTCGAACGCAGTTGGTCGGTGTCTTCGATCCGCAGGATGAACTCACCGCCATGCTGCTTGGCAAAGCAGTAGTTGAACAAAGCGATGTAAGCGGTACCTACGTGGGGGTCCCCGGTAGGCGATGGCGCGATGCGAGTGCGGACGGTGGTCATGGCATGTCTCAAAAAGAATGAAAAGCGAAGATCAAACAAGGGGCGAATGGTAACAGGCGATAGCCGCCCGGCTCCAGTGAGTGGGGCATTTACCTCCACATCACTCGCAGGCCGAGGTGGGTTGAGGGCTGAAGGAAACGCTCTAGCTGACGAATATGGCGTTCAGTCGTACGCCTTCGCGAGCAAGCCCACTCCCACATCAGACCGCGTCCGCCTGGACAACTCGGTCAACTGTGGGCGCGGGCTTGCTCGCGAAGAGGCCTCGTCAGACGCCACGAATCAAACCGCGATCAACCGCTCCCGCAGCTTGCCGATTTCGTCGCGCAGCTGCGCCGCGGCTTCGAATTCCAGGTCGCGGGCGAGTTGGTACATCTTCTCTTCCAGCTGACGAATGCGCTTGGTGATCTCGCTTGGCGAGCGCAGTTCGGCTTCGTATTTGGCGCTTTCCTCGGCAGCCTTGGCCATGCCTTTGCGCTTCTTGCTGCGCGAGCCCGGCACAGTGGCGCCTTCCATGATGTCGGCGACGTCCTTGAACACGCCCTTAGGCGTGATGCCATTGGCCAGGTTGAAGGCGATCTGCTTGTCGCGACGACGCTCGGTTTCGCCGATCGCCCGTTCCATGGAGCCAGTAATGCGATCCGCATACAGAATCGCCCGGCCATTGAGGTTGCGCGCCGCCCGACCGATGGTCTGGATCAGCGAGCGCTCGGAACGCAGGAAGCCTTCCTTGTCAGCGTCAAGAATCGCCACCAGCGAGACTTCCGGCATGTCCAGACCTTCACGCAGCAGGTTGATCCCCACCAGCACATCAAAGGTGCCGAGGCGCAAGTCACGGATGATTTCGACCCGCTCCACGGTGTCGATGTCCGAGTGCAGATAACGCACGCGCACGCCGTGGTCGGCCAGGTAATCGGTCAAATCCTCGGACATGCGCTTGGTCAGCGTGGTGACCAGCACCCGCTCTTCCAGGGCTACGCGCTTGGTGATTTCCGAGAGCAAGTCGTCGACCTGAGTCAGTGCCGGACGGATTTCGATCTGCGGGTCCACCAGGCCGGTCGGGCGCACCACTTGCTCGACCACACGCCCTGCGTGCTCAGCCTCGTAATTGCCCGGCGTCGCCGAGACAAATATTGTCTGCGGGCTAATGCCTTCGAACTCGTCGAAACGCATTGGCCGGTTATCCAGCGCCGATGGCAGGCGGAAGCCGTACTCCACCAGCGTTTCCTTCCGGGACCGGTCGCCCTTATACATGGCACCGACCTGCGGCACGCTGACGTGGGATTCGTCGATCACCAGCAAGGCGTCAGCCGGCAGGTAGTCGAACAAAGTGGGCGGCGCCTCGCCGGATGCACGGCCCGACAGGTAGCGCGAGTAGTTTTCGATGCCGTTGCAGTAACCCAGCTCCAGAATCATCTCCAGGTCGAAACGGGTGCGCTGCTCCAAGCGTTGGGCTTCCACCAGTTTGTTGTTGGAACGCAGGTATTCCAGGCGCTCCTGCAACTCGACCTTGATCCCCTCGACGGCGTCGAGCAGGGTTTCCCGAGGCGTCACGTAGTGGCTCTTCGGATAGAAGGTGAAGCGCGGCAGCTTGCGGATGACTTCGCCCGTCAGCGGATCGAAGGCGGACAGGCTTTCCACCTCGTCATCGAACAGCTCGATGCGGATCGCCTCAAAGTCGGATTCCGCCGGGTGGATATCAATCACGTCGCCGCGCACCCGGAACGTCGCCCGGGCGAAGTCCACATCGTTGCGGGTGTATTGCAGGTCGGCCAGGCGTCGCAGCAGCGCACGCTGATCGAGCTTGTCGCCGCGATCCACGTGCAACACCATCTTCAAGTAGGTTTCCGGGCTGCCCAGACCGTAGATGCACGACACCGTGGTGACGATGATTGCGTCTTTGCGTTCCAGCAGCGCTTTGGTCGCGGACAGGCGCATCTGCTCGATGTGGTCGTTGATCGAGGCGTCCTTCTCAATGAAGGTGTCGGACGACGGCACATAGGCTTCGGGCTGGTAGTAGTCGTAATAGGAGACGAAGTATTCAACGGCGTTGTTCGGGAAGAACGCCTTGAACTCGCCGTACAACTGCGCAGCCAGGGTCTTGTTCGGCGCCAGCACCAGCGTCGGGCGCTGCACTTGGGCGATCACGTTGGCGATGCTGAAGGTCTTGCCCGAGCCGGTCACACCGAGCAGCGTCTGGTGCGCCAGCCCGGCCTCGATGCCCTCGACCATCAGACGGATGGCTTCCGGCTGATCGCCGGCGGGCTCGAAGCGGGTGACTAGCTGGAATTCAGACATACATACCTCTGGTTCACTCTTGCCCGGTTACACCGGACAGGAACGAGAAAGACCGCAAACGACCGATGTCGCCCGAGGAAAAAACTGGATTGTGCTCAATGTGGAGCCGATTGCCATCCCTTTCAAGGCAAACGTCCTACATCGGGTAAAACCTTTGACGATGTCACTCGACCAACGATCGAAAAATAATTGGAAAAACTTACCGTAAAAGCCGAATCGCCTGTCGCCATCAATCGCTGATGGCCTCTATACTAGCTCCCCGTTTGTGCACCGCTCTAGTGCATTCGGCTGGAGCGCGACACGTCCCTCCACACTCCATTCAGAGCCGCCGTAATAATGAGCCTGTTCTCCGCTGTCGAAATGGCACCACGCGATCCAATCCTGGGCCTCAACGAAGCATTCAATGCCGATACCCGTACCAACAAGGTCAACCTGGGGGTCGGTGTTTACTGCGACGAGCAAGGACGAATTCCTCTCCTGCGCGCCGTTGTCGAAGCCGAGACGATTCGCGCCGCTCAACACGTTTCCCGTGGCTACTTGCCGATCGACGGCATCGCCGCCTACGACCAGGCCGTGCAGAAACTGCTGTTCGGCAATGATTCGCCGCTGATCGCCGCTGGCCGGGTCATCACCACCCAGGCCGTCGGCGGTACTGGCGCGCTGAAAATCGGTGCCGATTTCCTCAAGCAACTGCTGCCGAACGCCGTCGTGGCGATCAGCGACCCGAGCTGGGAAAACCACCGCGCACTGTTCGAAACCGCCGGTTTCCCAGTGCAGAACTATCGCTACTATGACGCCGCCACCCACGACGTTAACCGCGCCGGCCTGCTGGAAGACCTGAACGCCCTGCCGTCCGGCTCCATCGTTGTGCTGCACGCCTGCTGCCACA
Source organism: Pseudomonas sp. DF5 (assembly GCF_058148225.1). Classification (NCBI taxonomy): domain Bacteria; kingdom Pseudomonadati; phylum Pseudomonadota; class Gammaproteobacteria; order Pseudomonadales; family Pseudomonadaceae; genus Pseudomonas; species Pseudomonas sp. DF5. The sequence continues at coordinate 19,195 of NZ_JBYVYM010000018.1, read as the reverse complement.
ACCCGACTGGTGTCGACCTGAGCCCGGCGGACTGGAAAAACGTACTGGAAGTAGTGAAAGCCAAAGGTCACGTGCCGTTCCTCGACATGGCCTACCAGGGCTTTGGCGACGGTATCGATGAAGACGCCGCTGCCGTGCGCCTGTTCGCCGAATCGAACCTGACCTTCTTCGTTTCCAGTTCGTTCTCCAAATCCTTCTCGCTGTACGGCGAGCGCGTTGGCGCTTTGTCGATCGTCAGCGAATCGAAAGAAGAAAGCGCTCGCGTGCTGTCGCAAGTCAAACGCGTGATCCGCACCAACTACTCCAACCCGCCGACCCACGGTGCAAGCATCGTCGCCGCTGTGCTGAACAGCCCGGTATTGCGTGCCCAGTGGGAAGAAGAACTGGCAGAAATGCGTCTGCGGATTCGCGGCATGCGCACCCAGATGGTCGACCTGCTGGCGAAAAACGCTCCACAGCGCGATTTCAGCTTCGTCGGTCGCCAGCGCGGCATGTTCTCCTACTCCGGCCTGACGGTTGAGCAAGTGACCCGTCTGCGCAACGAGTTCGGCATCTACGCCCTGGACACCGGCCGCATCTGCGTTGCCGCGCTGAACCAGAGCAACATCGACGCCGTGACCAAGGCCATCGTTCAGGTGATCTGAGTCGTCGCGCACCATGAAAACGGGAAGCCAAAATGGCTTCCCGTTTTTTATTGGCCTCAGATAAATCTCAAAGCAGCCGCTGCGCCCTTTAAACTCCCACAGGCTTTATGTACACCCGAGAATTCTTGCGAGAACCCCACATGAAAAACGATGACCTACGCGCCGACCGCGACGAGCTGGACCACTTCGTGCCCCGCTCCTCGGCCAAACGCGGTAATAACCTGGTGCTGCAAGTGGCCGCGGGCGTGTTCCTTGGCGGCCTGGCCTTGTGGCTGGTGCAACTGGCCGCCACGATGCTGTATGCCAAGCTGATGCTCGGCACCATCACTTTTGGCGGTTAGGCCAATTCGCTCGCACGCTGGCTGGCCGCGTCGTCATAGGCGACATAAAGCGACTCGGCCACCTGGCTTTTGATCGCCTTGGTGCTTTCCAGGCCCAGGACAAAACCTTCGGCCTTGCCGCCTGCGCGGTTCAGCTCGTCAGCGGTGCTGGCCTGAGTGATTGCGTCGAGCAGTTTCTCGGCGTGCGGGCCGACACCTTTGGGCAGGCTGATCTGAGCGATGCTCATGGGAATACCCCACTGTTTCGGGGTGTGAAGGCTGGGTGATTCATGGCGCGTACCTTTTCGGCTGAGGGCCGGCAGCGCGTGTCACCACTTCCGGGCAGCCATGGTAGACCTCTCCCGCGCTTCTGGTAACCGCCGATGGCCGATAAACCTCCCTCTGATCCGATGAAAACATCAAATTGCCAACAGAGGCTTGACTTCTCTTTTTGAATCAGTAACATACACGCCATTCCGCGATAGCTCAGTTGGTAGAGCAAGTGACTGTTAATCACTGGGTCCCTGGTTCGAGTCCAGGTCGTGGAGCCAGACAGCAAAACCGAAAAAGCCCCTGAATCGAAAGGTTCAGGGGCTTTTTTGTGTTTGACGAAAAGACACGATCCTATGAATTCCCTACCCCGACAGAGTAGGAAGCTTCCTGATTTTCTGTAGCCGTGTTTCAGGCTTTCGCCTGAGCCCCCGTAAACCCTGGACTAGAGCATCAATAGCCACTTTCATAGTGGCCGGATGCTGACTGTAAAGCAGCGAACTTGTGCGTTATGAATAGCGCCTCTCGCCTGCCAACATCCCCGGATCGTTCACGTGTCAGAGTTACTCAAACTCAAGGAGAACGTCCTTGTCCCTCACCCTGGTGGCTCACTGAGCTTTGGCACCCTTCCCGAGATGCCCAGGTTCAATTTACGGGGTGGCGAAATATTCCTGCGGGTCGGAATTCACAAAGGCATCAACAAAGGATTTGGCGTTCGACATGTCTGGGAAGCCCACAAGACCGACCTGGCAATATTTGGCTGCCACACCATTGATGATGTGGCAGCCCACATCGCCAAAATGATCGTACCCGGCGCCCCCATCTACTGTGAGTTCAAGGAAATGAGAGGTGATCACAGAGTCGCCGTGCTTAAAAATCCTACCGGCTCGCTCATTCTGGAGCCTCGAAATGAGCGTCGCGGCTTCGGATACTACGTCGTAACCTGGTATCCCAAGAGACGTGCAGAAGGCACCCTGGTCGGCACAATCGCCAAACCAGATCCCAAGCAATAAAAAAGGCGTCCTGATGGACGCCTTTTGAATTTTCGAGGAGTAGTCGCAGCGATTCTTTAGCTCCTGGCCACAAATGACCTTGGGTTCAGAATCCGACCGGCATGCCAGTCGTCACTACTTCAGAGGGAGCCAGCTTCTCTGCTGCCAACAAGATGGGGGGCCAATGCTGGAGGCCAAGCCCAAGGATGCGCAATTGCAGACCTCAAATTCGATTCTCAACCATGCGTGGAGCGAGTGTCAACCTGACCGACAACTGAATCGGTCGACCCACCCCCGATCGCCAGTCAGACATGCTCACGGTTTTTCGCATGCACCACCTGCAACTCGGCATGCCCATGCTCCGTCTCCACCACCGGAATCTCATTCCCGTCGCAGTCGCGCAGTTTACCTTCGCTGAAGTAGTCCCCTTCCCGCAGCGCCGCCAGGTCTTGATAACGCAGGACTCGTTCAGTACCGGCGGCAAACACCGATTGCTGGTCCGAGTTGCCGGCCGTGAGGTGATTGAAGGTCAGGTTCAGCACGATGGCCATGATCGCCGAGGAGCTGATGCCCGAGTGGAAGATCGTCGAGAACCAGCTGGGAAAGTGGTCGTAGAAGTTCGGGGCGGCGATGGGGATCATGCCGAAACCGATGGAAGTGGCGACGATGATCAGGTTGACGTTGTTGCGGTAGTCGACCTTGGACAGCGTCCGAATGCCGCTGGCGGCGACGGTACCGAACAGCACGATGCCGGCGCCACCAAGTACGGAGGTTGGCACGGCGGCGATGACCCGTCCCATGAACGGCAGCAACCCAAGCACCACCAGAAACACACCACCGGTGGCCACCACGAAACGGCTCTTGATCCCGGTGACCGCCACCAGCCCGACGTTCTGGGCGAAGGCGCTCTGAGTGAAGGAGCCGAAGATTGGCGCGATCATGCTCGACAGCATGTCGGCGCGCAAACCGTTGCCCAAGCGTTTGGAGTCGACTTTGGTGCCGATGATTTCACCGACGGCGAGGATGTCGGCCGAGGTTTCCACCAGGGTCACCATAATCACGATGCACATCGACAGGATCGCGGCGAAGTGGAAGGTCGGCATGCCGAAATGGAACGGCGCCGGGAAGCCGAACATTGGCCCCTGGTTAACGGACGAGAAATCCGCCATGCCAAGGAATACGGCGATGACCGTGCCGATGACCATCGCCAGGAGGATCGACAAACGAGAGATGGTCGCGCTGCCGATCTTGCTCAGTAGCAGCACCAGCACCAGCGTCACCGCCGCCAGACCGATGTTCGCCATACTGCCGAAATCCGGCGCATGACTGTTGCCACCCATGGCCCAGCGCGCGGCCACCGGCATCAGCGTCAAGCCGATGGTGGTGATCACAATGCCGGTCACCAGCGGTGGAAAGAACTTGGTAATCCTTGAGAACACCGGCGTGATCAGCAAGCCAATCAGCGACGCGGCAATCACTGCCCCGAGAATCGACTGAAAGCCGCCCTCCCCGCCACTGCTGACAATCGCGACCATGGTCGCAACGCCGGAGAACGACACGCCCTGCACCAGCGGCAACTGACAACCGAAAAACGGCAAACCCAGGGTTTGCAGCAATGTCGCCAGTCCCCCTGCAAACAATGAAGCAGCAATCAACAAACCGATGTCCGCCGGCGAGAGCCCGGCCGCCTGGCCGATGATCAAAGGCACCGCGACGATACCGCCGTACATGGTCAGAACGTGTTGCAGGCCATAAGCCATATTCGCGCCGATCCCAAGGTTTTCGTCCTCGGGCCGTTGGTGTGAAACATGGGGCGTTTTCATGGTTGGGGGGTTCCCTGGTTTTTGTTATGCGCACACTGTATTCAATACTAAGGACAAATGTCCATATAGTTGTATACAACTAACCAGTCAGATTATGAACACTTGTCCATACCACCCTTTGGCCATAGCGCCTCCAGTCCCAAACGTCTTGAAATACATCCCTGCGCCCCTATCCCTCCTCACCGCTAATCTTTTGCTTTCCAAGCGAGCGCCGGCACGGGCGCCTCCTCGCTTATACATATAAAGTATGCATAATGAAGTCATTCGAGATTCAGTATCACAGGGCAAAGAACGCGGCCAACAAACTAAAACATCAAGGCATCAGCCTCGCAGAGACAGAACCGGTGTTTTATGACGAACGAGCCCTGACTTTTCAGGACGACCATCATGATGAGCAGCGGTGGATCATCATGGGGCTGGATGCCAAAGGTCGCTTGCTGGTCGTTGCGTACACCTGGCGCGACCCGAATTTCGTGCGAATCATTTCCGCACGCGTCGCCACCAAAGGCGAGCGTCGCCACTACATGGAAGCTTGACCGATGAAAGACGAATACGACTTCAGCAACGCCAAGCGTGGAGCGGTTGCCTCCAGCAAAGGCAAGACCCGAATCACCATCATGCTCGACGATGTCGTCATAGAGGCTGCACGCGCTCTTGCAGAAAACGAGGGGTATGGCTACCAGACAGTGATCAACAATACTTTGCGCCAGGTGTTGCTCAGCGATAAAGGCAAAGCGGCGAAGCCCGATGAGAACACCGCGGGTGCAAACGTCGGGCATTTCAAAAAAGGCATAACCGCCTCGGAGCTGAAAAGCCTGGAGAAAAAATTGTCAGAAGCCCTCAGCGAAATCCATCACGTGATGGAGCTAGAAGTTCGTTCCTAGACACAAACTGCTTGAGTCGGCCAAATAAAAAAGGGCGGATTGATCCGCCCTTCGCGTGGAGCTCAGTTTGCCTGCGGCACCGGCTCGATCAACCGCTCCAGCACCGGCTTCAACGCCTCCTTCGCCGGCACCCGAATGTCGAATTCACGTTCCAGCAACCCGATCAACTCATCCACATCCGTCACCTGCCGCCGCTCACTCTCGCTGCCCATGCGGTGAATGGCAAAACTGCCGTTGTTCAGCGTGCGTCGCCATCCCTCCCCCGTCCGCGCCACCATCAGTTGTTTGACGAAGGATGAATCGGGATGGGTCGAGACATACCAGTTGCCGAGGGTGTAATCGATGTCTTCCTGACGCTGCAGGTCGAAGATGTACATCGCCCGCCATTCACCGCCAACGTTGGCGTGCAGGGTGTAGCCGTCCGCGTGCTGTTCAATGCGATAGGGTTCATGAGGGGTGAGTTGTTCTGCCTCGGTGTCGAGGATCAGCGGCGCGGTGGGCACCATGCCGCCGAAGCCGACGTCGGTGATGTAGCGCACGCCGTCGAAGGTCACCAGGCTCAAGCGGTGAGTGCGTGCGGTCCACGCGCCTTCGGGCTGGTTCATGACCACGCGACCGGTGATGCCGCGCGCCTCGAAACCCAGCGTCTGCAGCAAGGCCAGGAACAGGTTGTTGAGTTCGTAGCAGTAACCGCCACGACCCTCGTGCAGGACTTTCTGCTCGATGGACGGCAGGTCGATGAGTACCGGTTGCCCTAACAGCGTGGTGAGGTTTTCGAACGGAAAAGCTCCGGTGTGGCGCAACTGCAATTGACGCAGGGTTTCCAGGGTCGGCGCCGGGGGCGCGTCGAAACCCAGGCGTTGCAGGTACAGCGCAAGATTTGTCAGTCGTGGTTCGCTCATCGCTCAATCCTTATGCATGGAGCCCGCGGATCGCTCCGCCGATGGCCGCCATGTATAAGGGAAAAAGTGCTCGGGCCGATAATTGATTTCGCCAATCGCCGCTCACACTAAAACTATCGCCGTTTGCGTGAACCCAATCGAATCCACGTCGGCGCGTGATCGCTGGCATGAGACTCGTTGCGAACCCAGGCGTCGACGCCGGCCTCTCGCAGATAAGGACTCGCTGCCTGATTGAGCAGCAGATGATCGATGCGCAGTCCCGAGTTTTTCTGCCAGTGCTGCCGGAAGTAGTCCCAGAAGGTGTAGATCCGCTCCTCTGGATACAGATGACGCAGGGAATCAGTCCAGCCCTGATCCAGCAGACGCTGATAACACGCACGACTCTCGGGTTGCAGCAGCGCGTCCTTGAGCCAGGAGCGTGGGTTGTAGATGTCCATATCGGTGGGCACCACGTTGTAGTCGCCGGCCAGCACCACCGGATGCTCGCTGCTCTGCAGGTCCTTGGCGTACGAGATCAGCCGCTCGAACCACGCCAGTTTGTAATCGAACTTCGGCCCCGGCTGCGGATTGCCGTTGGGCAAGTACAGACACCCCACCAGAACCCCGTGCACGGCCGCTTCGATGTAGCGGCTATGGGTGTCACTGTCATCGCCCGGCAGACCACGCCGACGCTCCAGCGGTTGCGCATCGCGCGCCAGAATCGCTACTCCATTCCACGATGCCTGGCCGTGCCAGATGGCGCCATACCCGGCCGCCTCCAATTCAGCGGACGGAAACGCGCCATCCACCGATTTGAGCTCCTGCAAGCAGGCGATGTCTGGCTGTTCCCGCGCCAGCCACGCCAGTAGATTCGGCAGGCGTGCACGCATGCCGTTGACGTTGAAGGTGGCGATTTTCAGATTATTCATGGTCCGACGCTCGCAACGGATGGGCACTATCCAGTTGTGACCGGAGTACGCCACGGCAGTTGCCGTGGCGCACGAAACAGGCGACTAAAGGTGCGCGCCCTGTTGCGCAAAATCATCCTGTGAGGCCTTGAGCAACGGCAGCAGCGCATACCTGTCCACCGGACGACTGAGGTAAAAACCCTGCACTTCATGGCACTGATCCGAGATCAGGAAGTCCAGTTGTTCCAGCGTCTCGACACCTTCTGCAGTCACCGTCAGACCCATCGCCTTGCCCAGGTTGATGATCGCCTGCACCACGGCGCGATCGTTGCTGCCGCTGCTCATGGACGCAATGAAGCGTTTGTCGATCTTGATCCCGTCGAACGGATACGTGCGCAGGTAACCCAACGAAGAATAACCGGTGCCGAAGTCGTCCATGTTCAGGCGCACGCCCAACTCCTTGAGCGCGGTCATGGTCGCCAGTGCACCATCGACGTCGTTGAGCATCACGTTTTCAGTGATTTCCAGCTCCAGCCGACTGGCGGGCAAACGGGTCTGGATCAACACTTCGCGCACGTCCTCGATTACATCGCTACGGACGAATTGCACCGGTGACAGGTTGACCGACACCATCATCGCGCCAGGCCAGGTCAAGGCCGTTTCGCACGCCTCGCGCAACACCCAACGGCCCAGGGGCACGATCAGGTCGGTCTGCTCGGCCAGCGGGATAAACGCATCGGGGCTCAACAAGCCTTGCACCGGATGCTGCCAACGCAGCAGCGCTTCGACCGAAACGATCCGCTTGCCATCGACGTGATAACGCGGCTGGTAATGCATCACGAATTCGTTGTTCTTGATCGCCCGCCGCAGGTCGTTTTCCAGTTGCCGGCGATGCTGGATCTGATCGTTCATGTGCGCGGCAAAATAGCACCAGGTCTTCTTGCCATCGAATTTGGCCTGATACAACGCGATATCGGCACACCGAATCAGCTCCTGCGCAATATGCCCCTGGCGCCGACTCAAGGCGATACCGATGCTCGCGCCGATGTGCAGCGAGTGATGGTCGTAGTGAATCGGCCGATGCAGGCTATCGAGCAAATGCTCGCAAAACCGGTCGATTTCCGCGTGACTGTCCATGCCATGGAGCACCAGCACGAACTCGTCGCCACCCAGTCGGGCGACCAGGTCAATGTCCCGCGTGCACTCGCGCAAACGAGTGGCAACTTCCAGCAATACCGCATCGCCGGCCGGGTGGCCGAGGGAGTCGTTGATCGGCTTGAAGTTATCCAGGTCGATCATCAACAACGTCAGCGCCGTCGACTGCTCTTTGAGTGCCAGCGCTTCATCGAGAAAACGCGCCAGCTTGTTGCGGTTTGGCAGGCCGGTCAGGGCGTCGTGCAACGACAGGTGCTGAATTTGCGCATGGGCGGCGACTTCATCGGTGATGTCGCTCGCCGTTCCGCGATAACCCAGCACCGCGCCCTTGCGCTGGATCGGCCGTGCCGACACCCGGCAGACCCGCTGTTGCCCCGATTGATCGCGGTAGGAGCAGCGCAAGTGGCTGACGGTTTGCTCTTCATCGAGTTTGTTCAGCCACAGCGACAACGGCGTTGTATCGCAATTGAGCAATTGCCCGATGTTCTGCCCCAGCCATTGCTGATCGGAGAACCCGGTGACCGTACCGAAACGGCCCGACAGGTACGTGATGCAATGCTGGTCGTCGATTTCCCAGATCCAGTCGGACGCGGCCTCGGCTACCGCACGAAAACGCTCTTCACTGGCCTCCAGCGCCTGGTTCGACAAATCGAGGCTGGTGTAACTGGCATCCACATGCCCGGACGTGCGCAACACATAGCGAAAGAAATAGGCGGTCAACAACGCCAGAATCAGCAGCGCCCCGCCCAGTGGCGGCAACAACGACCAGAGCAATTGGTGACCCGGTTGTTCAAGCCGGGACACCAGGCTGTAACCGGTGCCGACGAGGGCAACGGCCGGTTGTGCGGCAGTAATGGCGTCGTCGGGCATCAGCCTCAAGTCATGCAAACCGTAATCGGCGCTCAGCACACCGAGTTTTTCAGGGTCCAGTTGGTCGACGTATATCAGCACCGAAGTGCTCTTGGGATCGACCGCCGGGCGCTCATCATTGGGCACAATCGCGGCAGCCGTCAGCAGCGCCGGTTTACCTTCGAACAAGGTGTACTGGCTGATGGGTTTGATGAGGCTTTCCTGACTCTGAACCTCGTTGATGAGCGGCGCCAACGATGCCGACAGATAGGCCGCCGCCTCGTCCTGCACCTGAAGCCCGCGTACCACGGCGTATTTTGTTCGCTGAAGATCGACCACGAAAACACCATCATAGTGGTCCATGGTGAACAGGGTTTTACCCATGTTCTGCTCGACGTAGGCCCACTGCACATCGACCTCGCCGTTCAGGTGATCGTAGGCCGTCGTCCAGTTGGCATAACTGATGATGTAGTTTTTCGTCGCGGTGATGCGGTTTTCCAGTGCGCGCTGGGTATAAAACGTGGTCTTGGCCAGGTCCTTGGCATCGAGCCGCCCGGCAATACTGAACAGAGCGATCAGCGCGATCAGCACCCCGACCAAAAACAGCAGACCGACCACCAACATCAAGTTGCGAGTAATCGGGGTATGGCGCGCAGGCGCAGCGGTGGTAACGGCAGACAAATCCATGCACTTGATCCTGTCAATCGATTGCCCGGTCGGGATAAGACCGGCGGCCCAGTCAGTCAGGTATGACAGCCGGGCTCTCTGCACTGACCATAGCAGGCAAGCCCGATCATCGCTCCTGGATAACGCAAGTCATTGCCACACTTGAAGAACCGGTCACAAGAACCATCGCCGATCGATCGCTGCAAACGTCATCGATCCGAGCGCATCAGCGCCTCGACGCCCCCTTCCATCGACAACACCGCCGAGCGATTACGCCCTGAGTGCTTGGCCTGGTACAACGCCGCATCCGCGCGTTTGATCAACGTTTCGGTGCTGTCATGCGCCGTCGGCACGAACGAATAACAACCAAGACTGACCGTCAGGTAGCCCGTGGGCGAACCGCTGTGAGTAATGTTTTTATCCATGACGCTACGACGGATTTGTTCGGCGATCGTCAGTGCACCGTGGATGTCGGTTTCCGGCAACAACACTGCGAACTCTTCACCGCCGTAGCGCACCGCCAGATCAGCTTGGCGGTGACAGCAACTCTTGACTGCTCGCGCCACTTCGGCCAGGCAATGGTCCCCGGCCACATGACCGTAAGTGTCGTTGTAGCGCTTGAAGTAATCGATATCGAGCATGATCAGGCCCAGCGGGCTAGACCGCCGGGCACCCCGACCGAACTCTGTCTCCAGCGCCCGCTCGAACAATCGGCGGTTGGCCAACCCGGTCAGGCTGTCGTGGGTGGCGATCAGCTCCAGGGTTTTCTGCGCCTGGCGCAAATCCGCCTCGACGCGTTCACCCGCGCGCACCTGATAAATGAACACCCAACCAAACAAGCCAACGCCCAAGACAACCAGGGCGACGATCACACCGGATTGAATCGCCGTGTCGTACCAGTCCTTGAGGATTGCGTCTTTGGAGGATGCCGCCGCGACCACCACCGGATAGGCATCGAGCTGACGGTAGCCATACAACCGAGCGATGCCATCCACCACTGAGTCGATCATGGCGTTGCCGGACGTGGCGTTGGGCAAGAGTTTCTGAAAAATCTCGCCCTTAGCCAATGACCTGCCGATCTGCGATTCCACAAACGGCCGTCGCGCCAGCTGTGTTCCATCGGTCAATGCCAAAAACATCGCGCCGTTGTCGTCGAGGCTGAAGCTTTTGAAGAACTGATCGAAGTACGACATCTTGATCCCGGCCAACAACACGCCCTGGAAATGACCGTTCTGATCGTTTATCCGTTTGGAAACCGGGATGATCCACTCGCCATTTTCCCGACTGCGGATGGCCGGGCCGATGTGCGCCAGGGTTGACATGTTTTGCTGGTGAAACCTGAAGTACTCGCGGTCTGCCACACCTGCCCCGCGGGGTAGATCCTTGAACGACGTCACGACCCATTGCCCCTGCCTGTCGAACAGAAATATCCCGTGCAACTGATTCAGCGCTTGCACCCGCCGCGCGAAGGTTTTCTGCAAGCGTGACGTCTGGGCAGCGTCGAAACCTTCAGCCTGAATCCAGTCCACCAGACTGGTCAGCACCAGATCGGCCTTCATGAACGTGTCTTCGGCCTGCTGCGCCATGGCCCGGGTCAGGTTCGACGACGACACCTCGGCCAATGCCAGGTCGTGTCGACGCGACTGCTCCAGTTGCAGATAAAGCAACCCGCAGAGACAAAGGCATACCGCTGCAATGAACAGCACCGCAGCCTTGAGCAAAGGCAGTCGCTTCAAGGCACCGCCGGATGCGTGCTGCGGATCGTGAATGGGGATAGGCAAAAGTGAGTCCTGGAAGGGTAAGACATGGGCAACGGCCCAAAGCCCTTACTTTTTTGAGCGTAGTCTACGGGGTTGTGCGGGATAAACAGAGGATTGAGGGATAAATGGTTGTGTTTTAATTCCATGACGCATGGCAAAACCACATGACCTTGAAGGAGCTACGATTAGTTTAAATCACGACAGGAAATCGAAATGAGTAAGGTAGACGAGCTCGCCGCGAAGCTTAAACAATCCCGGCAAACCAGTGCCGACGCGACCATCGCCGATCAAGCCATCGACAGCTGGCCCGCCCAGGTCTACGAGCTGTATCACCAGATCGAAGCCTGGCTGCAACCACTGATCGAGGTGGGTCTGAAGCTGCGACGCAATCCCACTCATGTGTTCGAGAGTGCGCCGGACGGTGCGACTTACGATTACGCCATCGACCAACTGCTGATCGAAGGCAACCACCACAGCATCACCTTCGATCCCGTCGCGCGCTTCACCGTCGACGGCGCCGGGCGGATCGAAATCCACTCGACAGGCAAGGAACTCGCCTTGTTACGAACAGTGAACGAACACGGCGAGACGCAGTGGTGGCTCCAGGCGAGCGAACAATCCGGACAACAACCGGATGCGATCGCGCTGACGGAACACAATTTGCTGCTGGCAGTGCAAGAAGGCTTGGGGCTTTAAAGCCTACAACTTGCTCTGCTCCGCTGCCACCGAGGGAGGCGCCGCTCGCCTCCCGTCCAGCGCCGGCCGCTCCGAAGGCTGATTCAACGCCCGCAATACCGGGGAGTCATAGCCATACACATCGGGCTTGAATGTCACGCGCCCATCAAGACTCAGGTCCACCGTCCAGTAGGCCAACAGCACCGGCACTTTCACCGGGAGCCTGATGTTCTCTGTCTTGCCGTTGGCTAACTGTTTTTGAATCCCTTCGCTGTTCCAGTGAACCGGATCGTTGAACAACAGCTCCACCAATTGCAGCGGGTTTTCTACCCGAATACAGCCGGAGCTGGTCGCGCGGTTGGATTTCGCGAACAACTCGCGATGCGGCGTGTCGTGCAGATAAATCGAATACTCATTGGGAAAACGAATCACCACCTGCCCCAGCGAGTTATCCGACCCCGCATCCTGCCGTAAGGTAAGGCCACGCGGGTTGTCCCAATCGACAGTGGACGGATCAAGCACATTGCCATCTCGATCGATCACGCGAATCCGGCTTGCCTCAAGGTAACCAGGATTGTCGCGAATCTTCGGCAGCATGTCCTTGAGCAGAATCGTCGGTGGCACGGTCCAGGTGGGGTTGAACGTGACGTAGGTGATCGCGGATTGAAAAATCGGCGTGCTGCGAAACGGCTTACCGACCTGCACCCGCGAGCGCCAGATCGGTTTGCCATCGCGATAGAACGCGACTTTATACCCGGCGATATCGACCACGACGAAGGTGCCCTGAAGCTTGTACAGCAGCCATCGCGCCCGCTCCATGTTCACCCGCACCTGATCGATTCGCGCCTCGACCGGTACATTCAGCTCCGCGAGCGTCGCCGGCCCCGCTACACCGTCCGCCCCAAGGTATTGCTCGGTCTGAAACTTCTTCACCGCCGCAGTGACGGCGTCGTCGTAGTCGGTGCGAGCAGTCCCTTGCGCGGCGAGATAACCGCCCGCCGCCAAACGCGTACGCAATAGAGCGACCGAGGCGTCGTCCATGCCGGGCCTGAGCGTCTGCCCTTCCGGGATCTTTGGCCAGCCGCCCCGATCACGAACCTTGCGCAGTTGCGCCAGGCCATGGCGCAACGTGCCGTAAACCGCTTCTTGGGGCGGCGCCTGGGCGAAGGCGCGCGCAATGTCATGGCTGTCGAGGGCGGCGAAAAACTTGTTGACGTCCTCCCGAGGATCGACGCCAGCGGGGTCGAAGTTCCAGTGGATGTCCAACCGCGAAGGGTCGACCTTGCCGCGCCGCAACTGCAGCAGCGCCGTGATGAACGTCCGGGTGGCGGAGATATCAAAGGCTGCCCGTTGCCCGGGGGTTGGGGAGGTTGTCTGCATCAGCGTGTGGGCCTCGGCCAACTCGGCGATCCGGAAATCCGCGGGGTTCAGGCCATCGGCCTGGGTATCACCCAAGCTTTTCAACAACTGGGCGACATCGTCATCGTCCGTCCAGGCGGCGCGATAGCCACGATGGCTATAAAAATCCAGCACGACTCGGTTCACATCGACCCGTTGATGACGCGGCGAGGTGAGCAGCGGAGGAAACGCCGAACTCAATGGCGCCAACTCCGCCTGAATCGCTTGGCCGACATAATCACCGGGAGCCGCTTCAGCCAAAGTGCTAACGGGAGATGCCGGCTCAATCGGCGAAGTTTGCGCGATCGCAGTGCCGCTTATCAGAAAGCCCATAAAAAATATGCGGCTTATGACGAATAACCTTGTTAACTGCCCCATGGATAATCCTTAATCTTCCGTTTTCAACCGGCTAGCGTCGTGCGCGCTGCTAGACTCGAAATATTCAGATGAGACTTGCATATGGCCCCACACCGCTTTGGCTGCTTAATGACGGCCCTGCTGCTGACTGCTTTTTTTTCATTACCGGCAGCCTACGCCGATTCGCTTGAAGCTGCCTTGGTCAAAGCGGCCCCCGATGCCAACGCCAAAGTCATTGCCCTGGCCGTTCGCGCCTCCCAATGCAGCCGGGCCCAAGGCACGTCCCCGGTGCAGAGACTCGCAGTGATCGATTATTCCCTGCCCTCGACGGTGCAACGTCTTTGGGTATTCGACCTTAAACAACGCAAATTGTTGTTCCATGAACTGGTCGCCCACGGTCGCAACAGTGGCGAGAACATGGCCAGCCAATTCTCCAATCAGAATGCCAGCTACGCCACCAGCCTGGGCTTGTACCGCACCCAATCCAGCTATGTCGGGCAGAACGGTTATTCCCTGCGCATGGAAGGTCTGGAACCGGGTTTTAACGACAACGCCTTCGAACGGGCGATCGTCATTCACGGCGCGCCTTACGTCAGCCCTGCCCTGGCGCGGGCCAATGGCCGGATTGGCAGAAGTCTCGGCTGCCCTGCAGTGAGGCCTGCGATTGCACATCGGCTGATCGACTCGATGAAAGACGGGCAGTTGTTGTTCTCCTACTATCCGGATCAGCGTTGGTTGAAGTCTTCTTCGTATATCAATTGCGGTAACGCCACCGTGGCGGATTCTTCCAGGTCCAATAGCAGTCCTTGAACACCGCGTGAAACTGTCAAAACTGTAATCTTGGCCTCAGCCTGCTGAAAGGCACCGCCCGTTAGCCTCCTCCCCATTGAGTTCTCTTCCTTCCGCTCAGGATGGACCTGAGGGCTTTATCAGGCTGACGGACGGGATAAAACGGCATGCATTCCAACACCTCAAGACGCACCTTTGTGAAGGGCCTGGCCGCTGGCGGGATGCTCGCTGGCCTCGGGCTGTGGCGCACGCCAGTCTGGGCGGTCACCAGCCCCGGCCAACCGAATGTGCTGGCCGGTACCGACTTCGACCTGTTCATTGGCGAATCCCCGGTCAACATCACCGGCAACCCTCGAACCGCGATGACCATCAACGGCGGCATTCCCGGCCCCTTGCTGCGCTGGCGTGAAGGCGACACCGTCACGCTGCGGGTGAAAAACAAACTCAAGGACAGCACGTCGATTCACTGGCACGGCATTTTGCTGCCGGCCAACATGGACGGCGTGCCGGGCCTGAGTTTTCACGGGATCGAGCCGGGTGGCATGTACGTCTACCAGTTCAAGGTCCGGCAGAACGGCACTTACTGGTACCACAGCCATTCGGGCTTTCAGGAACAGTCCGGGGTTTACGGGCCGTTGGTGATCGACGCCAAGGAGCCGGAGCCGTTCCAGTACGACCGCGACTACGTGGTGATGCTCACCGACTGGACCGACGAAGACGCCGTCGGCCTGATGAAAAAACTCAAGAAACAATCGGACTACTACAACTACAACAAACGCACCGTGGGCGATTTCATCCACGACGTCAGCGAGAAAGGCTGGGGCTCCACGGTGGCCGATCGCAAGATGTGGGCCGAGATGAAGATGAACCCCACCGACCTGGCGGACGTCAGCGGTGCCACTTACACCTACTTGATGAACGGCCAGGCGCCGAACATGAACTGGACCGGCCTGTTCCGTCCCGGCGAAAAGCTGCGCCTGCGTTTTATCAACGGCTCGTCCATGACCTATTTCGACGTGCGTATCCCGGGTTTGAAAATGACCGTGGTCGCGGCGGATGGCCAACACGTCAAACCGGTGAGCGTCGACGAGTTCCGCATCGCGGTGGCAGAGACGTTCGACGTGATCGTCGAGCCTACCCAGGACGCCTATACCCTGTTCGCCCAGTCGATGGATCGAACGGGTTATGCGCGAGGCACCCTGGCGGTGAAGGCCGGGTTGTCGGCGCCGATTCCAGCGCTGGATCCGCGACCGCTGGTGACCATGGATGACATGGGCATGGGCGGCATGGATCACGGCAGCATGGGCGGTGACATGGCGGGGATGGACCACGGTGCCATGCAAGGCATGAACGGTGGTGACATGCAGGGCATGGACGGCGGAGACATGCAGGGCATGGACGGCGGAGACATGCAGGGCATGGACGGCGGCAACATGCAGGGCACGAACAGCATGGCCGGAATGGATCACAGCAGCATGGCCATGGGTGGCATGGCCGGAATGGCCGGTATGCAATCCCATCCCGACACGGAAAAAGACAACCCGCTGGTGGACATGCAAGCCATGAGCACCACGCCAAAACTCGACGACCCGGGCATGGGCCTGCGCAACAACGGCCGCCGTGTGCTGACCTACTCCGACCTGCGCAGCACCTTCGAAGACCCGGACGGCCGCGAGCCCGGCCGCACCATCGAACTGCACCTGACCGGCCACATGGAGAAGTTCGCCTGGTCGTTCAACGGCGTGAAGTTCTCTGATGCCGAACCCGTGCGACTCAAGTACGGCGAGCGGGTTCGAGTGGTGCTGGTCAACGACACGATGATGACCCACCCCATTCATTTGCACGGTATGTGGAGCGACCTCGAAGACGAGAACGGCCAGTTCATGGTGCGCAAACACACCATTGATGTGCCGCCGGGATCGAAGCGCAGCTATCGGGTCACCGCCGATGCGCTCGGCCGCTGGGCCTACCACTGCCATCTCCTGTACCACATGGAAATGGGCATGTTCCGTGAAGTTCGCGTGGAAGAATAAGGCGCTACCCATGACCAGACTCACTCCGATCTCTTTGGCCCTCGTTACCGTGGGCCTGACGCTCTCTTCGGCCATGGCCGCCACCGACAACATGCAGGGCATGGACCATAGCCAGATGCCGGGCATGGATCACAGCCAGATGCAGAACGAGGATTACGGGCAAATGCAGCCCGCCGCGCCGACCCAAAGCCGCACGCCGATCCCGGCATTGACCGACGCCGACCGTGCTGCCGTTTTCGTCAGCCCCGCCGGCCATGACATGCACGACAGTGCGCTCAACTATTACTTCCTCGCCGACAAACTCGAATGGCAGGACGCCGATAACGGCAGCGCATTGGCGTGGGATCTGTCCGGCTGGATCGGCGGCGACATCGATCGCCTGTGGCTGCGCTCCGAAGGCGAGCGCGTCAATGGCAAAACCGAAGACGCCGAAGTCCAGGCCCTCTGGGGCCACGCGATCAGCCCATGGTGGGACGTGGTGACCGGCGTGCGCCAGGACTTCAAACCCGGCGCCCCGCAAACCTGGGCCGCGCTCGGCGTGCAAGGCATGGCCCTGTACAACTTCGAAACCGAGGCCACCGCATTCATCGGCGAAGGCGGCCAGACCGCTGCACGACTGGAAGGTGACTACGACATCCTGCTCACCAATCGGCTGATTTTGCAGCCGACCGCCGAGCTCAACGTCTACGGCAAAAACGACCCGCAACGGGGCATTGGCTCCGGACTGTCGAACACCGAAGCCGGCCTGCGGCTGCGCTATGAAATCCGCCGGGAGTTCGCGCCCTACATCGGTGTGACCTGGAACCGCACCTACGGCAAAACCGCCGATTACGCCAGGGACGAAGGCGAGGACCGCAGCGAAGCCCGACTGGTCGTCGGCGTTCGGCTGTGGTTCTAAACACTTCAACTCAAAAACCTAAAAAACAACCGCTTAAAGCGGTAAGAGGCCTTGCATGCGCACCATCAAAACCACCGCTGTCGCCATCGCACTTTCCACCGGGCTGCTCATGAGCGCACTGGCTCAAGCCCACCCGAAACTGCTCTCCTCCACCCCAACCGAAGGCGCGGACGGCGCAGCACCGAGCAACATCGAGCTGCACTTTTCCGAAAACCTCATGACCCAATTCTCCGGCGCCAAACTGGTCATGACCGAGATGCCTGGCATGGCCCATTCCCCCATGCCGATGAAAGCCAAAGTCTCCGGCGGCAGCGACCCGAAAACCATGGTCGTCACCCCGCTCTCGCCCCTGCCCACCGGCAGCTACAAAGTCGAATGGCGCGCCGTGTCTTCGGACACTCACCCGATCACCGGCAACGTTACGTTCAAAGTGAAGTGATTGATGAGCGACTCGGTCGGCATTGCCCTGCGGTTTGCGTTGTATGTGGATTTGATGCTGTTGTTCGGGGTGGCACTTTTTGGGCTGTACAGCCTTAAAGGGCAGGAACGGATGTCCGGGGCGGTGCTGCCATTCCGGTCGATGCTGGCGGGGATGGCAGTGCTGGGCGCGGTGTTGTCCGTCGCCAGCATGGTGATGATGGCGAGCGCCATGAGCGGTGAAACGGACTTCGCCGAGCTGCGTCCGCACATCGAGATGATGCTGTTTGAGACGGATGTCGGCTTGGCTTGGGGGGTTCGCATTGTTGCGCTGGTCATCGCTGGCTTAGCGGTGATGCTCCGTGCGCCTGGTTTCAGTTTATGGGTCGCGGCTTTTGCCGGTGCTGTTGCCCTCGCCAGCCTGGCCTGGAGCGGGCATGGGGCGATGGATGAAGGCGATCGTCGCTTTTGGCATTTCGCGGTGGACATTCTGCACCTGCTGGCGGCGGGGGCTTGGCTTGGCGCGTTGCTGGCGTTTGCGTTGATGGCGAAGATCAATGCCCTGCAAACCGAAGCGCGCCTCAGGTTGCTGGCCCGCGCGGTTAATCGGTTTGAGGCGATTGGCGCGGCCATCGTCGTGGTCATCACCGCGACGGGAGTCGTGAATTATCTGTTCATCGTTGGGCCGAAGCTGGACGAGGTGTTTCTCAGCACTTACGGGATTCTGCTGTTCATCAAAGTGGTGCTGTTTGCCGGCATGCTGGTGCTCGCCGCGTTGAACCGGTTTCACCTCGGGCCGTTTCTGGAGCGGTCGTTGCGGGACGGGCAATACACGGTCGCCGCCAATGCTTTGCGGCGCAGCGTGGTGGTGGAAATGGCGGCAGCGGTGTTGATTGTCGGATTGGTGGCTTGGCTCGGAACGCTGAGCCCGGAAATGTGTGCCCAGTAGGGAAATGAACGCATCCGATGACCGGCCAGAGCAGTCAGTGGACAGGGTGAGGGTCCTTTACTAGCGTCTAACCACACTAGATTTCAAGCCAGAGGGTTCAACACCCAAGCGCCAAGGTGAAAAAAGCGGCGCAATTATCGAAAGGAGTTCGAAAATGGCTGAAGTAATGAAAGTGGTGGATGTCGACTTAAAAATACTTAAATCAAACCCACCGCAGCTACACATATCGGCAATTGGCCTGGTGAATTCTGGTGGATGGACAAACCCGAGACTGGAGCCGCGGGTTTACATTCAGTTCCCGCCAGACGGCATTCAGGACTTCGATTTTGTTGCTGATCCGCCCCAAGGAGCTGCTATTCAGGTCATCCTTCCCATCGACGCATCAAAACTTTGGAAAGACCCGCCACTCGATAAACTCAAGGGAGTAAGAGTGCACTCTGCCAGCAACTCGATTGAAGCGCATCTTAAAAGTTCGAAGTCCGTGGCTTGTGGATAAACAACTCATGTAGAGGGATACGTGTCGGGCC